>JAFSYV010000173.1 GCA_017443585.1 Lentisphaeria bacterium
GGGCGGGATTCAGCCACTTGAGGATCCGGAGCGACTCCTTGAGGTGGAGCAGGCTCTCGCTGCCGCCGTGGCCGGGCAGGATGATGAAGTTCTCGAAGCCCTGCAGCGCCAGAGATTCGATGATCTCGCCCACCAGATTGGAGAAGGTGTTGGGCTTGACGTTGATGGTTCCGGGGAGCATGCCGCCGGAGAAGGTGTAGTTCAGCGTGGGGGCGATGATGCAGTCCAGTTTCTCCGCCAGCTTCTCGGACATGAAGTTGCAGTTGCGGATGTCCACATCCAGGGGCAGATGGGCTCCGTGCTGTTCGCTCAGCGCGTAGGGAAGGATGATGGTCCTGTTGGTCTTGAGATACTCCCTCACCTCGGGGAAGGTCATATCCTGCATCCGATGACTTTTCATTTCAAAAACTCCTTTTTGTGAAGTGTCCGGGACTTACTATAGAGCGGCGGGAACCAAAAAGCAATCCGCCGCGCATGAAAAAAACCTTTTTTTCCTCTTTTATGAAACGGAACTGTCTTATAACCAGAGATCCGAGTTGCAGTTGTAGAGTTCGGAAAGGGGCCCGGAAAGGAGCCGCTCGCCGAGGATCTCCGCCAGCCGGAAGCCGTGCAGAGGGAGCCGGGGGCCCATGAAGCGGAGCACCTCGGCGCCGCCGGTGCCGCTGACGTTGCCCCAGTAGGCGGCCTTGGTGTGGAAATTCTTCTTCCACGCGGGGACGAACCGCGGCGCGGTGGGCATGAATTTTTCGATGCATTTGTCCGCCATGGCCATGGTCCTGTCGTCCGTCGTGACCATCAGATCGGGGATGAAATTGTAGGCTTGCGAAACGCCCGTCTGGAAGGCGTAGACTTCGACTGGGGGCGTGAAGCCGGGGACCTCGCCGGGGACGATGTTCAGCGTGGGGCCGAGAGCGTGGCGGGTCACGTGGGCCACAAGCCGGTGGTCGGCGTGGGTGTCACGGGGCCAGTGCATGAAGACGATCTCGGGGGCGTAGTCGGCGATGAATGCCGCCATGCGGTCGATGATCTCGGCCTGAAAGCGGTCGGCCTGCGCCACGGGGTAGTCCCAGACGACCTTGCGGCACCCCAGTTCGGCGGCGGCGGCGGTCGCGTCGGCGATGGTCCGTTCCCGGCCGTCGGGGCCGAGGGAGCGGATGAAGGTCCAGTTCCATCCGCCGATGGGGTTGAGGATCGTCACCTCGCATCCGGCCAGAGTCAATGCGGCGGCGATGGTGGGACATTCGGCTTCGATCTCCTCGTGGTGGGCTCCCACGAAGAGCATCCGGGGTTTCTTTTCCATGATAGATGAGCTCCTTTGGGCTGTTTACCGTGTTTCCGGAATAAGATAACGCCGCGGGCGGGATTTTGCAAGTCTTCCGGCGGGAAAAAGCGGAAGACGGGAAACTCACCCGGGGCTTTGTCCGGAGCTGCGCAGGTCCAGATATTCCGCAGGGGAAATCACCGGCATGTAGCTGTTCGGGAAGTGCAGCCGGTCACGGGTGACGATGCAGTCGGCCTTGGCCTGAACGGCGGAAAAGGTCTGGATGGCGTCCTCGAAGTCCTTGCCGGGAAGATCGACGGCAAGACGCAGAATCGATTCATCCAGCGGCACAACGGAAAAGATGTTCAAAACGAAACGGACATATTCCAGCGCCGCGGCCGATTCGACGCGTTTTCTGACGACGTAATGCATGTTGTTCAGGCTGATCGCAGAGACGACCCCCTGAACCTTCCGGGACTCGCAATCCGCCCAGACCGCGGCGGACTGTTCGCAGAAATCGGTCCGACGCAGCACGACATCCAGCAGGATATTGGTGTCTATGAAAATCTTTTTCATTTCACACCGTACTTTTCCGCCAACGTTTCGGAGAGTTCTTCCCGATAATCCCAATCAGCGGGGACCGGCGGAAGTTTCGCCCCCATTTCCAAGACCCGCCTGGTGATGGGCGGAAGTTCCTGAACCGGCGGGACATCTTCCTCCAGCGAGGCGATGAAATTGGAAAACAGGGCGGAAACGCTTGTCCGGCGATGCCTCGAGATCCTGCGGGCCTTGGCAATGACGGAAGGATCGATGCTGAGAGTCAATTTTCTTGTCATGAGAGCCTCCATACGTATATATTCTCCAAATAATATACGTCAAAACAGAAAAAAGTCAAGCAGATTTTCCAAAAAGAAGTATGTTTTTTTATTTTTTACACGTATTTACAGGAACCGCGGGCAGGATTTTGCAAGTCTCAACGGCCAAAAACTCTTCGGCGAGGGTGCGGTCGCGGCAGAAATCTTCGGCGAGGGCCTGCAGTTCCGCGGCGGGGGCGAGGTGCGCCGGGGCGGTTTCGAGCAGGACTCCCAGGAGTACGCTTTTCACCCAGAGCGTGAAAAGGTGCTCCGCGGCGGCCTCTTCGGGGGCTTCGACAGTCCCGTAGACGACGGAGGCCCCGCGTTCCTCCCGGACGCCGTACCGCACCAAACGCGCCCCGCGGCAGGTCACGGGCCGCGTCAGCTCCACGGCGGGCAGTGCGCCCGCACGGAACCGTTTTTCGTAATATCCGATCAATTCCCCCCCCCCCTTGCGGGAGCGGAAAAGGAAAGGCAAAAAACCGGAACGCTCCCGAACACTACCCTGAGGGTCCGACCAAGAACCCGCTGCGACCATGCGCGAAAGCGTCCGGAAGGTGTGAAGACACAACACAACCGGACACACTTCGACAGTGGTCGCAGCAAAATACGGAAAGATAACTTGGTCGGTTTTCAGGGTATTTGCTGAAATGAAATTCGATTTGCCATCAACTGTCGGGAACGCCGAAAACGCCCCGACGCCGATAATGTACACCGTTTTGGAGAGTTTTTCAAGTATTCAGAGCGATTTTTCCCGGACCTTGCGGAATTCGGCGGGGGAAACGCCGTAGCTGCGCCGGAAGGCCCGGAAGAAATAGGCCTGCGCGGCGAAGCCCGACATGTCGGAGATCTCCTTCACCGAAAGGGAGGAGTTGAGCAGCAGTTCCGCCGCGTGGCGGAGCCGGAGACGGCGCAGGTACTCCATGGGGGTGCATCCGAAGGAGGCCCGGAAGTGGCGCATGAGGGTGGCGTTGGAAACGGAAGCGAGGCGGGAAAGCTCCTCCAGATAGACCGGGCGCTGGAAGTTGTTCTTCATGTAGGCGGTGAGTTTGGGGATGTCCAGCACGGGGAACCCGGAGCCTTCGCCGGAGACCGGCCCCGCGGCGTCGGTGAGGAGACTTAACAATACCATGAAAAGCCCCAGCTTCCGGCAGTGGTTGCCGGGGGTCCGGGAACACTCCACCAGCTTCCGGGCGTAAAACTCCATCTCCTCGAAGCGGGCCGCTTCGGGGTGGAAAAAGGGGAAGTCGGCCCCCTCGCAGGGGGAACTCCCCTTGAGGAAGAGCTTCTTGTAGGAGTCCTTCGCGTAAAGCTCCAGCAGCACGGGCGGCAGGTGGTCGGTGTCGAAAAGGAAATTGATGAGGACGAGGTCGTCCGACGCGGAAGTGTAAGCGTGGACGCCTTTGGGCGGGATGATGAGGATGTCCCCGCGGGAAATGGGCACTTCCGGATTCCTGGCGCACTGGTGGAGCCCGTGTCCCCCCGTGATGAAGACGCACTCGGTGAATTCGTGGCTGTGGGGCACGGTCACGTTCTGGGGATCCATGACGGAAGCCTTCAGGAAAAATCCGGGATCGCCCCGGAAAATGAAATTGTCCGTCTTGAAGTAGTTGTAATTCACACCGGCCATCTTCTTTCCTCCCTCCTGTCGATAATATACCGCACGTCTTTCCCGTTTGCAAGTCGATTTTGATGAAAAAAGCGTCTTATTGAAAAAATAAGTCATTGCAACGCGCCCTTTTTCGTCCTATATTAAAGACAGGATAAAGGAAAAACTGCAAAATGAGACATATTGCGGCACAATACTTTCTGAACACCGATCTGCGGGAGGAGGAACTCCGGGAGCAAGCGAAACTCCTCTGCGAGGCGGGATATGAGGAAATTTTTCTCCACGCCCGGGCGGGGCTGAAGACGCCTTATCTCTCCAGGGCTTGGTTCGACGCGGTCGGGACCGTCGTCGGTGAACTGCAAAAATACGGCGTCAAATTCTCCATCTGGGACGAGGACAACGTCCCTTCCGGGCTGGCGGGGGGGCGGATCACGGGGGCTTTCCCGGAACTCCGCGCCTCGCGCCTCGAATTCAAGGTTTTCGAAGGCAAACCGGGAGAGGAGATCCTCGAATTCTTCCCGGAAAAAAGTTTTCTCCTCAAGTGCTTCGTTGTGGAAGAGTCAGGCGTTCTCGCAGACATTTCCGAACACGGCGGGACTTTGCGCTCGGAGTGGAGTGCGGCGCGGACCACCGTTTCCAGTTACTCGCCCTACGGCCAGTTGCCCCTGCCCCACCGCAGACGGAGCATGAACAGAACGGCTCCCGCGCTGCGCTTCACACCCGAGCGGCCCTGCCGCGTCGTCGCGGTGGTGATCGTGCACGGCTTCGAGTCGCTGCACGACACCGATCTCCTCAACGCCGAAACGACGAAGCGTTTCATCGAGTTTACCTTCGATCCCTACAAGAAGGCGCTGGGCCCAGCGCTGTTGCGCGAAGCGGGGAGCGCATCCTTCTTCGACGAGCCCGCCCCCGACGGAGATTTTCCCTGGACGCGGGGCTTCCCCGAAGAATTCGAAAAACGGCGCGGGTACGACCTGCTCCCCCTGCTGTCCCACCTCGCGCTGGATATTTCGGATGAGAGCGCGAAGATCCGCTGCGACTACCGCTCCACGCTCCACGAGCTCCTCTGCGAAAATTATCTTTCCCGACTGAAAACCTACCTCAACGCCGAGGGGCTGTTGAGCGCGGGGCACCTGACCCGTTCGGAGTGGCTTTCCTTCGCCAACACGCGGTGGCCCGACGAACTGCGGTGCTTCAAGTACACGGACATCCCCTGCGGCGACCCGCTGGGGGGCGCCGTGGGCGGAGCGGGGAGCACCGCCCACCATCTGGGCTTGAAGGCGGTCGCTTCCGCCGCGCGGCTTTTAGGGTGCAAGGCCGCAGGGGCGGACGCCTTCGCCGTGGGCGGGGACGGGGTCAGTCTCCGGGACCTCAAATTCCTCGCGGACTACCACCTCGCCATGGGGATCACCTGGTTCAACATCCACGGCCTTGATTACACCATCGAAGGGGAGCGTTTCGACGAAGCTCCCCCCACGTTGTTTTACCAGCACGGCCAGTGGCCCCACATGCCCGCATTCCTCGCCTACCTCAAGGAACGGTGCGAAGCGCTGACGGGTGAGCACGTCTGCCCGCTCGAAATGCTCTACCCCGACACCATGCTCAAGTCCCTGAAACCGGGGGATGCTCTCCCCGACGAGGCGCTCCATAATACGGCGGAGTCTCTCCTTTCACACCAGCTGGATTTCGAACTCATCGACGAAACGACCCTTGCGGAACAATCTCCGGAAAAGTTCGCAGCTTTGCGCCCCTTCTTCCTCGCGGCGCACACCACGCGGATCGTCGGCAGCACGGCGGAATTTCTGGAACGGTACGCCCAAGCCGGAGGGACCGTCATCCTGACGGGGGCCGTGCCCCGGATCATCGACCGCCCCGGAGCCCCGGAATGGGCCTTCGGCAAAGAACGCCTTGCCGACGATTTTATTCCGCTCCTTCCCCCTTCGCCCCTCGCTGGTCCGGGAAAAGAGGCGGTGCTTCTGCGGCAGGTGAGGAAAGAAGACGGCTCCGTCATCACCTTCCTCTTCAACCGGGCCGATACTGTTTTCGTTGGGACATTCGCAGGGAAGCCCCTGCATCTGGAGCCGCGAGAGGCGAAACTCGATTCCGAAATAGAAGAACCCCCCTCCCCTGCCCCGATCCCGCTCCGCCCCGAAAAGTGGGTTTTGACTTTCGACAAGCCCAACAGCGTTCCCCTGACTTTCTGGGAGTACCACGGGGGGACGGTGGAACTTTTCAGCCGGCACAGGCAGGAAGGGCTCCCCTTCGCGGAGGCGGAAAAATTTTCCGCCCGCTTCCTCGCATCTCCGGGCCTGCGGCTCTTCCTGACGGTTGAGGAGGATATGCTGAAGAGGGGGCGTTTCAGCGTCAACGGCAACGTGCTTTCCACCTTCGTCAAGGCGGATTTCCGGGACTGCCGGGAACGCGAGTGCGAGATCACGGCCTTCCTCAAACCCGGCTTCGGCCCCGCGCTGAACGTCGTAAGTTTCGAAGGACGGCCCTTCTTCGAAAACCCGCCTTATCTCCGGGGACATTTCAGCGCACAGGTGTTCCCCGGCGGGGAAAATTACCCGCAACTCTCCCCGGCTCCGGCGAGTTTCGAGTTCACGGAGAAAGCCGACTTCCGGGAGTTCGGCTACGGCACCTGCTCCGGCCCCGCCCGGTGCAGGGCGACCTTCACCGTAAAGGCGGCGGGTCGGTACGTCTTCGCCCCCCGGGAGCTCCGCGATTCGGGCCGTCTCTTCGTGGATGGAGAAGAAAAGGAAGTCCGCATCGCGCCCCCGTACCGCTGGGAGTTCGACCTCGAAGCGGGGGAGCACACGCTCGAACTGGAAATATGCACCAACTCCGGCAACCGGGACCGCATGCTCGGGCTCCCCGCCGGGATAAAATTTTGAACTTCACCATAACACCAAGAAAGGAAAAATGACGATGAGAAATGAAAAACACGGCTTCACGCTGATCGAGCTTCTGGTGGTGATCGCCATCATCGCCATCCTCGCCTCCATGCTGCTCCCCGCATTGCAGCAAGCGCGGCAGCGGGCGCAGAACATGACCTGCGTCAACAATCTGAAGCAGCTCACCACGGGCTATATTTCCTACGCCAACAGCAATGCCGGCTGGGTGCTGCCCGCCTTCGCCTGCCCCGTGGGACAGGTCTGGGGCTCGTGGGCCGGCTTCGTCGCCACGGAACTGTACGGCATCCCCCCAAAAAACGGGAAGGTGGGCGAGTATTCCCAGAACAACAAGGTCAAACTGGACCTCTTCGTCTGCCCGGCGGAGAAAACCCCCATCGGCATAAAGGCCGATTCCCGCTTCATGTTCGGCCACTATGCGGTGAATCTGCACTTCGCGGGCGACGTGCGGGATCCCGTCAACCGGGTCTGCCGGCGTGAGTCCTCCATTTCCCAGGCCTCCAAGGCGGTGGTGCTGCTGGACAGCCCGGTCAAGCAGAACGCCTCCGTCACCGCCCTCAACGACAACAGCGGCGACATCGTCCCCTACCGGCACAGCCCCGCCGCGATACGGCAGGAGGACGCCTCGGTGAAATACTACCTGGGCGGAACGAGGATCAATTTCTCCTTCTACGACGGACACGTCCGGACCATGCACAAGGACGAGTTCAAGATCAACGGCATCGTGAAGCGGAAAGTGCTCCTCGATGGCTACGCCAACAACTACACCTACTGAACAGGGAAAGAGCAAAATCATGAACAGGATTTCCGCACAATCGCTTCTGCTCGCGGCGGCGCTGACCGCCTCAAGCCTGAACGCGTGGACGCCCGCCAAAGAGGCGGTGGTCCACAAACGCCCCGTTTCCAAGTCCATGTGGATCTGGGCCGCCGACAAGCCCATACAGAACGGTTCCGTAGCCTGTTTCCGCATCGCTTTCACGCTGGATTCCCCCGCCGCGGCGGCCTTCGTCAAGGTCAACTACGACGACAGCGGCAATCTGTGGCTCAACGGAAAATCCCTGAACGGCGGTAAGGGGCTCAACACGGGCACAAGGCTCTACGACCTCACCCAGCTGCTGAAGCCGGGCCGGAACGTCATCGCATTGGAGGTGAAGAACGGCCGGGGCATCGCGGGCGTGCTCCTTTTCGGCGAAGTCAAGATGAAGAACGGCAAAACGCTCTTTCTGCATACGACCGCCGACACGAGATCCGTTTCCGGGCCCCTGACCGACAAATGGTACTCCCCTGACTTCGACGATTCGAAATGGGGCAAAAGTCTGGTCCACGGCGACATCATCTCGCCTCCGTGGAGCAAATACCGGGACCTGACGGAAGATTTCTTCACTCCGGAAGAGCGGCGCGTCTACACCGCCGCCGCGAAAAAGTCCCGGGTCCTGCCCGCCAAACTGGCGGCGGAAAAGTTCCAGCCCGCCTCGATCATCTACAAGGACGGGATGCCGTGGTTCAAGTTCGGGAACGAGCTTCAATGGCCTATTTTCGACCTGACGGGCGGCGGCGGCATCTACGGGGACAGCTGGGTCTTCCGCCACGGGCAGCTGGGGATGCGGGTCTTTCAGACGGGACAGACCGAAGAGACTTTTCTCCTCCGCGACGGCTCGCTCACTTTCGAGCGGACCGACAAGAGCGTCCGCCGGATCCTCAATCTGGTCCCCGACGCGAAGATCCTGCTCTATTTCAGGATCGCCTATATGCGGGACTTCTGCAAAAAATATCCCGACGAGACCATGAAATTCGGCACGGGCCCCGTGGACAACACCAGCGAACTCTACGGACGCCCCCTGCGGCCTTCCCCCGCCTCGCAGAAGCTCCGGCAGGAGGTCTCCCGTTACCTGAAAGCCCTGGCCGATTTCGTGAACAAGCAGCCCTGGGCCAAGCGGGTGGTGGGGATCCGGGTCTGCTACGGGATCTACTCCGAATGGCACTCCTACGGCATGTACCATGCCCCCGACCTGAGCAAGCCCATGACGGCGGCCTTCCGGGCCTGGCTGAAGAAGAAATACAAGACCGACGAAGCCTTGAGCAAGGCGTGGCGCGACGGCAAGGTCACGATCGAAACCGCCGAAGTCCCGACGGTGCAGGAGCGCTGGGACGGGAAAGGCTTCTTCCGCAGTCCCGTCACCGACGCGAAGGAACTTGATTTCTACGCCTGCTACGCCGACACCCACGCCGATCTGCTCCTTTTCATGGCGAAGACCGCCAAGGAGCTCTTCCCCGGCAGGCTCTGCGGAGCCTACTACGGCTACGCCTTGTGCAACCATCCGCCGGAAGGCTCCACCGTGCTGCTGGACAAAATCCTCTCTTCGCCCTATATCGACTTCCTTTCCTCCCCGCCGCCCTACACCCCCGTGGCGCGGCTCGCGGGCGGAGACTATCTTTCCCGTGGCATCCCCGCCACCTTCGCCCGGTACGGTAAACTCCTCGTCATCGAAGACGATTCCAGATTCCACCATATCCCCGGCTTCACCGAAAAGGCCATCTCCATGCGCTCGCCCCTCGAGTCCCGCATGACCATGCGCCGCAACATGCTCAACATGCTTTTCGAAAGGTGCGGGACCCAGTTCTGCGATCCCAACGGCGGCCGGGGCCAGCGCCCCGGCGCCTTCGACGACCCGGCGGTGGATCAGGGACTGGCGGAAAGCCTGGCTGCGATGAAAAAAGCCCTGCCGGTGGCGACGGACTCCGGCAACGAGATCGCCGTGGTCTGGAACTACATGGAGCGCCTGCGCCATTACGGTTCCCCGAAAGCGAAGATCCTGCTCGGGAACATCGTCAACAGTCTGACGCTCCCCCAGCTCTACCGTTCGGGCTTCACCTTCGACCTCCTTTCCATGAACGACTTCGCCCTCACGAAGAAAAAGTACAAAGTCGTGATCTTCCTCAACGCCTTCACCCTTTCCGCGAAGGAACGGGAAGCGATCAAGGCCAAAGTCCGCACTCCCGGCGCCACCGCGGTCTTCTTCAACGGCGCAGGCTACGTGACGCCGGAAGGATTTTCCACGGCGGCCGTCTCCGACCTGACCGGCATGAAGATCGCCATGGACAAGAAGGGCAAGGAAAGCTCCCTCAGATTCAAGTCCGGCCTCTCGGGGACCTCCAACCGGGGGACCGAAGAGCGCTTCTACGTAGACGACCCGGCGGCGCAGCCCTTCGGGTTCTACGCGGCGGACAAGAAGGTCGGCGCGGCACTGAAGAAACTCCCCGGCGGGGCGGTGACCATCTACGCGGGAAACTACCCCCGCACGGGGGCCCAGTGGCGCGAAGTGCTCCTCAAAACGGGCGTCAAGCCCCTCGCCTCTCCGGGGAGCTACGTCCGCCGCCGGGGGGATCTCGTCATGTTCCACACGGGGGCGAAAGGCAAACACGTCATCACCTTCCCCGGCAAGGTCAAAGGCGCGACGGAGCTTTTCTCCGGGGCGAAGAGCACCGGGAACACCGTCACCGTCACGTCGGAGGAAGGGCCGGGTACCTGGCTCTTCAGGACCTTCTGAACTTTCCTTCTCCACGCTCCCGGCGTTTTACGGCTCCGGGAGCTTTTTTTTTGCCCTTTCGCAGAGAGTTTTCCCTTGACAAAAGCCTCTTGCCGGACTATATTATGCAAATGTATTTTCAAGGAGAGTTTATCATGGACATGGCGGTTTTGGACGACCTGGTGTTGGCGGCGCTCGACGCGCCGGGCAAATCGAACTACGACTCACTTTTCGACTTTCTGGCCAAGGCCGGCAATCCCGTCCCCGCCGAAGCGGCCGACTCCCTCAACACCCTGTGGGAAGGCATGATCGGCGCCCTCACTCCCGAAGGGGCCGTCTTCTGCTACCGCACCGCCGCGCTCCCCCTGCCGGGCTCCGAGCTCTTCCGGAAACTGCTGGTCAACGCCACCACCAAACTGCTCCCCCCCTATCAGAACAAGCCCCCCGTCATGCGGGCCATCGGCGTCCGGGACGACAAGCTCAAGGTCCAGGAGGTCGCCGCCCGCTGGAGCAAGCTCCAGCAGCTCAAGAACGGCTCCATCGTCTTCCTGCCCGGCGCCAGGCGCTGGGGCGTCATCGGCTCCATCGATCCCCTGAGCGGCTCGGTCATCATCAACGCCTTTTCCGGCGTGGGCCTCAACAGCGCGACGCCTCTGGAACTGGTGCTGAGCGAGGCCATCGTCCTCACCCCCGGCCCCGAAGTCAACAAGCTGGTTTCCACTATCGGCAACATGCCCGACTACAACGGGTTCCACACCATCGTCAAACGCCGCGCCGTGCTGCCCGTCCCCGAGGACATCATGCGTGAAATGGCCCTGGCCGGTTGCGCACGGGAGATGTCCCCCACCGCTTTCGCGAACTACTGGCAGACGGGGGAAACGCCCGCCGCCGCCCCCGCCGCGGGTTCCGCGCCCAACACCAGAAGCTCCTGCCGCGGCCGGAGTTTGCAGGAGGTCAACATCCTTCTGGGCAACGAAGCCAAGGCCGGAGCCGGAAAGTTCACCGCCGAGGAGGCGGCGTGTTTCGAACAGTTCTTCGCCCGGCTTTCCCCCGAGATCGCCCGGCGCGAAGCGAAACTTCTCGCTCAGGATGTGGCCGGAGTCGTGGTCCGCACCCCGGCGGAAAATCTCCAGGCGGTCATCGCCCCCCTCCGGTCCAAGGCCCCCTTCTGGCCCGCGGCCCCGGCCAAAGCCTCCTATGACGAACTCGCGGTCTGGGGCGACATCTCCGCCAGGGACATCGAAGCCCTGGCCGCCGCCACGGCGCAGGGATTCAGCGAGGAATATCTGGCCGACTGCGCCCAGGTGCTCCCCCTGAAGGCCCTGAACAGCATCTGCCCCCGAGTCACCCCGGACACGCTCTTCGACGTGGCGGTGAAACTCCGCCGCTGCAGCTGCGATCTGCTGCTCTGGATCTGGAAGAACCGCAAGAAGCACAACAGCGAAAAACTTCTTTCGCTGGTCAATATCGAAAACGTCTGCCGCTCCCTGAACATCACCGAGGAGCCGCCCCGGATCTGGAACGCTTCGGTCCGCGAACTGCGCACCGCCCTCATGGACAAGAGCGACTTCCAGCAGTACCTGCTCCGGAGCTGCCCCGGCATGGAACAGTTCGCACGGGTCCTGCAGGGCGCGACCTTCCTGGATTCCCGCGAGCGCCAGAGCCTGCTGGCCAAGATGGCCCGGAACTCCGAAGAACTCCGGGAGTATCTGGAAAACGGCGCGGCCCGCAAGCTCATCAGCGCCGACTCCGGCGTCAGC
The DNA here is from genome assembly GCA_017443585.1 of Lentisphaeria bacterium. Taxonomy (GTDB): domain Bacteria; phylum Verrucomicrobiota; class Lentisphaeria; order Victivallales; family Victivallaceae; genus UBA1784. The sequence goes on from JAFSYV010000173.1 coordinate 11,924, forward strand.
GCCCCCGCCGAAACCACCGAATTCACCAGCGCCCTTTCCCGCCAGCGCATGCAGGACGAACTGGACGATCTCGTCAACGTCCAGATCCCGGAAAACCGGGAAGCCCTCAAGACGGCCCGCGCCCACGGCGACTTCCGCGAAAACGCCGAATTCGACGCCGCCAAGGAGCGCCGCAACTACCTGCGCCGCCGCCGGGAGGAACTGGAACGGGATCTCGCTTCCATCCAGGCCATCCTCATGCGAGACGTGGTCGTGGAAGACACCGCCGTCCTCGGGTCGGTGGTGGATCTGGAATTTTCCGACAACACGAAAGAGACCTGCTATCTCCTGGGCGCCCGTGACGGCGATCCGGAGAAAAAGTACCTTTCCTACCGTTCCCGCCTCGGTGCGGCCATTCTGGGCCGCGCCGTCGGCGATACCTTCGACGTTCCCGGCGGCCGGACCTGCAAACTCTGCGCCGTCCGGCCTCTGCCTCCGGAACTCATCGCGGAGCTCGACGCTTGAGGAACAGGATCTCAAAACTGTATTTCCCGGCCTCGCTGCCCCGGCACCACCACGCCGCCCGCTGGCGGCGGCTGCTGGGTTACGGGGATGTCCCCCTTCTGGACATGCCGGGCAAACTCAAGGTGGCAAGGTACGCCTTTCCCGCCGCCGTTCCCGCCGCGGCGGGGAAAAGGGTGCTCTTCTTCGCCGATCTCCACTGCGGCCCCCGGACGGCAGCCCTCGCCGATGAACTGGAGTCGAAGGTCGAGGCCCTCGCCCCGGATCTGCTTCTCTGCGGCGGCGACCTGACCGCGGGCGCCGTCGATCTGGACCTGCTCCCCCCTCTGCTGAAGCGGCTTTCGGAACATGTCGAAAACTGCATCGCCATCCCCGGCAACTGGGAACGGGGCAAATCGTGGCTCTCGCAGGAGTTCTGGCACGATTTCTTCGCCCGCTCCGGCTGGCACTACCTCTGCAACGAGGGGATGTGCATCGGCGACTGGGGCTGGATCTACGGCTGCGACGAAATGTCCCAGGGCGCGCCGGGGATCATGGACGACGCCCCCGCCGGCCGGGAAAAGGTGGCGCTGATCCATCGTCCCGACACCGTGGTATTCCTCGACTGGCGCGACGAGCTGGAGGGCTTTGACCTGGCCCTCTGCGGACATTCCCACGGGGGACAGATCAGGATCCCCTTCGTGGGGCCTCTCACCGCGTCCAGCTTCTACCGCAGGAAATTCGACTGCGGCCTCTTCGGCCGGGAAGGGTCGGGACTGCGGATGCTGATCTCCTCCGGCGTCAACCACGCCTCCTTCCCCTGGCGCTTCAACTGCCGCCGGGAGATCGTCCTGCTGGAATTCGAACGGCACTGAAAGGAGGGTCCCGCTCCATGAGTGAAAACGCCCCTTCCCAAACCGCCCCCGCTCCCGCCGTCGATCCGCGGGAAGCCGATGTGCAGGTCCGCATGATCCCCATGCGGGACGGGAAAAGACTTCACACCGCCATCTATTTCGTTCCGGGCGAGCGCATCCCGCGGGGGACCGTGGTCTTCCGTTCGCCCTACTACCACCGGGACTACCTGCCGCTCCCCAGCGAACCGGCGCTTAAGCACGGACTCGTGGCCGTGTTCCAGTCCTGCCGGGGGACCGGGTGGAGCGAAGGGGAGTTCTTCCCCTCCGACCGGGAACTCGAGGAGCGGGACGGGGCCGATCTGCTGGCGTGGATCGTGAAACAGCCCTGGAGCAACGGAAAAATCGTCCTCGCCGGCTCCTCCTACTCCGGCTGGACCCAGTGGGCCGCCGCTTACAGCGGCAATCCCGCCGTCGTCGGCATGACGCCCCATGTGGCCCCCCTCTACAGCTGCTGCGTCACGGGCAGGAAGGGCGGCGGCAACTCCCTCGGCTTCATGGTCGGCTGGGGGCTGAGCATGTACCACCGGAACAAATTCGGCTACGGCAACGTCCCGAAGTTCGATTGTTTTCTCAACCACTTGCCGGTGAACGAGATCGACGTCTTCGCCGGATGCGGCTACGTGGAGTTCTTCCGCGCTTTCGCCGAAACCGCGAAGGAGCCGTGGAAGCTTCTGGACAGGATCCCGGAAAAGTTCGCCCGCATCACCGCCCCCGCCTTCGTTTCCGGCGGCTGGTTCGACGGCTTCAAGGAGGAGACCTTCCTCAGCTTCAAGTACATGAAGACTCTGGCGGGCTCCGCGAAAGCGCGGAAGTTCACCCGTCTCCTCGTCGGCCCCTGGATCCACGGCGGGCTGGTCAACGCCGACCTCTTCGGCGCGGAAAACGACCAGACGCGGTTGCGTGAAATGTCCGAGCAGTTCCGCGTCGGTCTGCTCGAAGATCCGGAAACGGACCCCTGCCCCGAACTGCCGGCGGTCCAGTTCTTCCTCATGGGCGAAAACAGGTGGTGCTCCGCCGAAGATTGGCCCCCGCCCCACCGGGGAAAGGTTTTTCATCTCCGTGAGAACGGAGCTCTGGCGGAGGAAGGTCCGCAAGCGGAAGAGAGTTTCAGCTCCTACACCTACGATCCGGCCGATCCGACGCCCTCCTTCAACGGCAGCCGCAACGCCCTCGGGTGTTACGACCGGAGCACGACGGAACAGCGCCCCGACGTGCTCTGCTTCACGAGCGCGGTGCTGAAAAAACCCCTGCGCATCGCGGGAAACGTCCGGGTGCGGCTTTTCGCGTCGAGCAGCGCTCCCGACACCGATTTCTACGCCACCCTGACCGACGTCTGCCCCGACGGGCGCTCCCTGTTTCTCGTTTCGGGGATGGTGCGGGCCAGGTTCTGCAAAAAGCCCGGTGAAGAGTGCTTCCTCGAACCGGGAGAACTCCGGGAGTACGAGATCGATCTTTCGGAGATCGCCAACACCTTCCTCACCGGCCACGCCGTCCGGGTGGAGATCCATAGCGCCGATTTTCCGAAGGACGCCCGGAACTTGAACACCGCGGCCCCGGTCAACGAGGGGGTCGTCCTGCGCAAGGCGGTCCAGAAGATCTTTCACGACGGACTTCATCCTTCGCGTCTGATCCTGCCGGAATCGACCGGGGAAATTTGAAAAATCCCTTCCGGCGATGTATCTTATGCAAAGTAACATTTTTTTCAACGGATCGGGAACAGCTTCATCATGAGTTTGCACTTTTATAATCAGGGAACGGGGGAGCAGGCCGACGGCCGCGCCATGGTCTGGTATCTCATCATCGCCAACTGCGCCGTCCATCTGCTTTTGAACGGAGATCTCTATGACATCTTCGCCCTTCATTGCGGCGGCGGCTTCCATTTCTGGCAGCTGCTGACGGCCGGGTTCCTCCACTCGCACGAAACCATCTTCCACCTGATCTTCAATATGTGGAGCCTCTACCTCTTCGGAATGCTGGTCGCGCCCCATATCGGTCAGATCGGATTCCTGCTGCTCTACTGCATCTCTGTGCTGGCGGGCAATCTGCTCTTCCTGATCCCGAATTTTGGGGGAGAAGCCCTGGTGGTGGGAGCTTCGGGGGCCGTTTTCGGCGTCATGGCCGCCGCGGCCATGCTGGAACCGGACCGGAGATTCACGCTGCTCTTCCTGCCCTTCAAGCCCCTCCGGACCACCTCGCTGGTCATCTGCTTCGCCGTGGCGGAGATCATCTTTCTGCTGCCGGGCGCCAGGGACGGCGTGGCCCATCTGGCCCACCTCGGGGGGCTGGTCGGGGGATATCTTTTCATCAAATTGCGCTATCCCCGCATGGTGGTGTGGGACGTGTTCCGTCCCCGGGTGCGGAACGTCAGGACCGATGACGGTCCGGAGGAGGTCCGGCACCGGAGCGGCCCCGTGAGCTCCGCCGAACTGGACGCATTGCTGGACAAAATCTCCCGTTACGGGATCAACTCCCTTTCCGAATATGAACTTGCCCGGCTCAGACAGGCCAGGGAAGAGATGCGCGGCAAATAAGATGCTCCCCGTCTCCCTCTTCGACTTCGATCTGCCCGACGAACTCATCGCCCGCTACCCGGCGGAGCGGCGGGACGGCTCCCGGATGCTGGTCCTCGACCGGCGGTCGGGGGCCTTCGAGATCCGCCCCTTCACCGCGCTCCCGGAGTACCTGACGCCCGGCGACGCCCTCGTCTGCAACAACGCCCTCGTCCGCCGGGCCCGGATGTACGGCAGGAAGGAGGGGCGGCCCGACGGGGCGCTCTTCGAGCTTCTGCTCCTCGCCCCCGACACGGATGGCGCGTGGAACGTGATGCTCAAGCCCGGCAAGAGAGCGACGCCGGGGACGCGCGTCCAGCTCCTGGACGCGGCGGGGGATCTGCCTTCCGGCGGTGATTTCTTCACCGTCCTCGCCAAGAATCCCGACAACAGCTACAAGATCGGATTTTCCGATCCCCGCATAGAGAATCTGGAGATGCGCTACGGCCACATCCCCCTGCCCCCCTACCTCAACCGGAAGGACGAACCCATCGACGCCGAGCGCTATCAGACCGTCTACGCCGAAGTTCCCGGAGCGGTGGCGGCGCCCACGGCGGGACTCCACTTCACGCCGGAGATCCTCGAAACGCTCCGGAAGAAGGGGGTCCGGCAGGCGGCGCTGAATCTCCGGGTGGGGGCGGGGACCTTTCTCCCCGTCAAGACGGAGTACGCCGAAGAACACCGGATGCACTCGGAGCACTTCGACCTGAACCCGGCGGCGGCGGAACTGGTGAACGCGACCCACCGGCAGGGAAAGAAGGTGCTGGCCGTGGGCACCACCACCGTGCGGACCCTCGAAAGCTGCGCCGCCCCCGACGGCACGGTGACGCCCCGCGAAGGCGACACGCGGATCTTCCTCTATCCCCCGTACCGGATCCGCTCCGTGGATATGCTCCTCACCAATTTCCACCTGCCCAAGAGCACGCTGCTCATGCTCATCTGCTGTTTCTGCGACCGGGAAAAGGTGCTGGCGGCCTACCGTTACGCCGTGGAGCAGAAGATGCGCTTCTACAGCTACGGCGATTGCATGTTGCTGAAATAGGAAAGGAGGCCCGACGTGATCCTCGGAGTTTTCATCGAATATCTGTGGAAGGACCCGCAATTCTTCTTCGCCGTGACCTTTCTGGTGGTCTTTTCGGTCTGCTGTCACGAATTCATGCACGCCTGGACCGCGTTGAAACAGGGAGACCCCACGGCGGCGGACGCGGGCCACCTGACCTTGAACCCCATGAAACAGATGGGGTTGTTCTCGCTCCTGCTCCTCGCCCTCTTCGGGCTGGCCTGGGGCCAGGTCCCCGTGAATCCCGGAAATCTGCGCAAGCCCGGCGCGGCGGTGAAGGTCGCCCTGGCGGGCCCCCTGACCAATCTGGTTCTGGCCTTTCTCTTTTTGCTCCTCTGCTCGATCCTGATCCGCCTGGGATTTCCCGACGAGCAGGGAACGTACATGATTTTCTACGGAGCCATCCTCAATATCGTGCTCTTCGTCCTGAACATGATCCCCGTGCCCGGATTCGACGGGTACACGGTCTTTTCCCACTTCTTCCCCCGTTTCCTGCGCTTCAACTCCGAAGCGGCCACCGTCGTCACCGTGATATTGATCCTGGTCCTTTTCGGGAGCTTCCACTACATCACCCTCGGCGCCCGGTTCATTGCGCAGCTGCTCCTCGGTCTGCTACTCATCGGCGCGGGAGGAGGCGGCGCATGATAAGGGTCTCGGCGGCAGTGATCTTCGACGGGGCGGGGCGGGTCCTGCTCTGTTCCCGTCCCCCCGACAAGCCCCCCGCGGGCTGGGAGTTCCCCGGCGGCAAGATCGAACCGGGGGAGACTCCCGAAGCCGCCCTGGAACGGGAACTTCTCGAAGAGCTGGCTCTGCCCGGAAGGTGCGGCGCGGAACTGGCCGTGGTCACGGCCGCCCCCGTGGAGCTCCACTTCATCGAATTCTTCCCCGAAGCCGGTGCGGCGGTGACGCCGAAGGAGGGCCAGTCCTTCAGGTGGCAGGAGATCACCCCCGAAATGCCCGCCGATCTGCTCGCCAACGACAAGGTCTTCTGGGAAATCCTGAAAAAAAAATACCTTTAAGCCCTTTTTTCACAATTTTTCGAAAATTCCTGCGTTAATGGTCCGGAGAGTTACGAAAACATGGAAGATGCGGACGATATGGTGCTGATCAAAGCATACACTGCGGGAAACGAGAGGGCGTTCGAAGTCCTCTACCGGCGTTACCGCAAACAGCTTTACGGCTACCTCTACAACCTGATGTCGGGCAACGCCTCGGAGGCTGATGAGGTCTTCGAGGAGACTTGGATCAAGGTCATCGACAAGCTGCCCTCGTACCGGGATCAGGGGAAGTTCAGCGCCTGGCTGTTCCGGGTGGCCCGCAACATCTTCATCGACACCGTGCGCAGGAACAAGCGGAGCGCCCTGCCCCTGGAGACGGGGGATCTGCCCGACGTTCCCGACTGGTCCCGGCGGCCGGAACGGGAGCTGGAGGATCGGGAGACCGCGGCGGTCATCGCCGAAGCTCTGGATCAGCTCCCCGCCGATCAGAAGGAGGTATTTCTGCTGAGGCAGCAGGAGCTTTCCTTCAAGGAGATCGCGGAGATCCAGGCCTGCCCCGTGAACACGGTCCTGGGAAGGATGCACTACGCGGTGCGCAACTTGAAAAAACTGCTTACCGGCAAGGTAAATTAAGGAGGAGTAATCATGAAGAGGGTTTTGCCTTACGACGCGCTGAGCGAAAGAGAAGTTCCCGAGGCGGTGGACTTCCGGATCCTGGCACGGGCCGCCGCCCGGTGCCGGGAAAGACGGATCCGGCGCCGGGTCTCCATCTGGGGCGGCATCGCCGCCGCGGTGGCGGTGACGGCTCTCGGAAGCGTGTTTTTTCAGATGGGGAACACCGACCGTTCCGCGGAGCGCAGGGAACTGCTGGCTCTCGGGGATTTTTCCCGGCTGGACCAGAACAGTTACGTCATGACGCTCGAAGTCGGTTCCGGGAGTGTGGATTACTGATCTCAAAAAGAAGCCGCCTCTCCCCGCTTCCGAAATGAAGAGGAGCGGAAGCGCAACGGAAAAACGTGACGGCTCGAAACAAAGAGGAGTTGAAAGAATGATGAACATCAACAGCAAAACCATCGCGCTGCTTTCCGGAGCAGTCCTTCTGTCGGCGGGAGCGCTGCAGGCGGCTCCGCCGGAACCGGGGGCCCCGCCCTTCCAGGGCAAACCGGGCGAAGGTCCCGGCCGGATGGGCCGCCGTCCCGGCAAGGGCCCCGGCATGATGCGGCCGGGCATGAGACCCGGCGCGGCCCGCGGCGCCGCCATGTGGAGAGCCTTTTCCCTGCTCGATGAAGCCGAGCGCAAGAAGATGCTCGAACTTCAGCGGAACGATCCCGACAAGTTCTTCGCCGAAATGCGCAGACTTTCCGCGGAATTCGAGAAGCAGGAGCAGGCCCGGCTCCAGAAACTGCAGTGCCTCATCGACAAGTACCGGACCAGCACCGACAAGGCCGAACGGGAACGCCTGAAGGCCGAACTGACCAAGATGGAAAAAGCCCAGTTCGACAAGCGCATCGCCGGGCTGACCCGGACCGTCGAAAGCACCAAGCGCCGCCTGGTCCTGATGGAACAGGGCCTCAAGGAGCGCAAGGAGAAAGCCGACGCCATCGTGGGCGCCCGGGTGGAGGCGCTGCTGAGCGGCGAGCTCCCCGTGACCCCGGCCTATCCGGCCCCTCACATGCATCAGGGACCGCCCCGGCAGGGACCGAACCGGCAGGGGCCGCCCCGCAAATAAGATCTGTCTCTTCCCCACGCCGCAGACACGCGAAGAACGACGCGTTCTGCGGCTTTTTCGTGCGTAAAAAAGCCCGCACTCCCTGGGAGGGGGATGCGGGCGGAAAGACCTGGCGGAAGAAGTTACTTCTGGCGCAGGAAGTAGCGCTTGAAGAAACGTTCGGGATCGAGAGAGCGCTTGGCGTGGCGGAGATTGGGCTCGTTCATGTCCTGTTCCCGGTTCATGAACTTGGCGTTGCCCCGCAGCGCGATGGCCAGCTGCCAGGTGAGAGTCTGGGAGGCGCCCTTCACCGAATGGTCGGTCTTTTCGAAATGCACATCCACCGTTTCGGCGGGCAGCATGCTGAAGACGGAAAAGCCGCAGGGATACCCCGGCTCGGCGTACATGACGATGCCGCCCAGACTCAGCTCGTCGAAATGGGTCCAGGCCTCGTGCATGGCCACCGCCTCCTCATCGAGAAACTCGCAGGGCTCCAGGCGGGAGTTCAGTTCTATGGCCAGAGCCTCCACCACGGGCAGTTCCGCCTTGGTGACGGGACGGACCTCGGCGTAAGGCCAGTTGGCCTGGAACTGCTTCACCAGATTGTGTTTCTTGCGCAGTTTCGGACCGTTGAAAGTGGCGATCTTGTCGATGGAAAACATGTAGTCGATCATGCCTTCGTCGTATTCCAGATCGAAGAACTTGTCGCAGTCCTGATGGCGGTCGAGAAACTCCTCGGGGACGTCGTAGATGCCGCCGTCGGTGAGTCCGGCCTCCATGAAGGCCGCGTTGATCTTGCGGAGCTCCTCGGGCGGGGTCCACTCGCCCAGGGGAAAGTGGATGACCCTGGCCTTGCGCTCGCAGACCACCAGGCGCTTGCCCAGCTTGACGTAGACCGTGTCGTAGGGCTGCCGGTACAGGAAGAGATTGGCGAAACTGCATTCGCAGCTCTGGGTGTTCATGGCCACAGCCGCGGCATCGAAAAGTTTTTTGTCGCTCAATTCGATGGGTTTGAGCGCAGAAAGATTAATTTTCATTGAATTCCCACAAATCTTCATCGTTCAACATCATGCCGGTGCCTTTGACCACGGCGTTCAGCGGCTCGTCCGCGGGGAAGACCGGAAGTCCCGTTTCCTCGGTGAGGAGTTTGTCCAGCCCGACGAGGAGCGCGCCGCCCCCCGCCAGCATGATGCCCCGGTCGACCAGGTCCGCGGCCAGATCGGGCTTACAGTGCTCGAAAGCGGCGTGGATCTTTTCGGCGATGGTGCGGACCTGCTCCTGAAGAGCTTCGCGGACCTCGGCGCCCGTGATGGTGACGGTTTTGGGCACGTGACCGTTCATATCAAGGCCGCGGATCTCCATTTTGACCTCGTCCCGGACGGGATAGGCGCTGCCGATGGCGATCTTGATGCGCTCGGCGCTGAGGACGCCCACCAGCAGATTGTAATTCTTCCTCATGTACTGCATGACCGCCTCGTCCAGCTCATCGCCGCCCACGCGGATGCTGTCGGAGTAGCCGATGCCGCCCTGGGAGATGATGGCCACTTCGGTGGTGCCGCCGCCGATGTCCACGATCATGCTGCCGCAGGGCTCGGTGACGGGCAGTCCCACGCCGATGGCGGCGGCCATGGGCTCTTCGACCAGCCTGACCTGACCGGCTCCGGCCCGCTTGCTGCTGTCCTTGACCGCGCGGATCTCCACCTCGGTGATGCCGGAGGGCACCGCCACCACCACACGGGGAGGCAGCAGCCGGCGGTACCAGGGGACCTGCCGCAGGGATTTCTGGATGAACTCCCGGAGCATGGCCTCGGTGACTTCGAAATTGGCGATGACGCCGTCCTTCATGGGACGGATCGCCTCGAGGTTCGCCGGAGTCTTGCCCAGCATCTCCTTGGCGCGGGCGCCCACATAGCGGACCTCGTGGGTGTTGACCTGACGAACCACGACGGAGGGTTCGTTCAGCACGACACGGTCAAGATCACGGACGTAAACCAGGCAGTTCGCCGTCCCCAGATCGATGCCGATATCGGTCGAAAAAAGTCTGGTCAGATACTTCATCAGCATGCCCCTTCATGATATGACTGCAATCTCATGCTTTAATTTACCATGCAGGGGGCTTTTTTTCAAGTTTTTTTCCAGATTTATTCGTCTTTTTTTGCAAATTCGTCTTGAAAATCCCCCTGCAAGCGGTTATCTTATGCCCAGTCAACATAAAGGAATGATTCGCATGATCTACGACCTCTTGGAAAATCTGCCCGATTACACCCCGCTCGCCCCCGACGCCGTGCCCCCCATCATCGAATTTCTCGACCGCTGCGGCAAGGGCGGCATGACGCCCGGACGCTACGAACTCGACGGGGACAAACTCTACGTCAATGTCCAGAGCTACGAGACCCGTCCCTTCGACAAGACCAAGCTGGAGTATCACAAGCGGTACGTGGACCTTCAGCTGCTGCTGGCGGGGAAGGAAACGCTTTACTACGCACCCAAGGGGACTCCCTGCGTCACCCCTTACGACGCCAAGGGCGACTGCGGCTTCGACCAGGTCCCCGAAAGCGCCGTCCCGCTCACGCTGGAACCGGGGAACTTCGTGCTGCTGCTGCCCGAAGAGGGCCACCTGCCCGGCACGGGCGACGGCGGCACGGTCATCAAGGCGGTGGTCAAGATCTCCGCCGAGCTCCTGAGCTGAAAGTCCGAGGCCCCGAAATGCGGAACGCGATCCACTCCGCCGGGGGGAGAGCTCTCGCCTTCGACACGGAAACGAGGGAGTTCACCTTTGCCGGGGCCGGCATCGAACGCTCGCTGCGGCTCGAAAGTTTCTTGCGCTTTTCCAGCTCCCGTCCGTGGCGTTTCCCCGAAAGCGCTTTCGACACCGTCCGTCTCGCGGCGGTCCCCGGCGACGAGACCATGCTGGTGGTCGCGGCGGAAAACGCCTCTTTCCTGTGCGGATTGGCCTTCGACTTCGACGGGGAAATACTCCGGGGCGACCTGCTGATCTCCTGCAGGAAGGAAGCGAAAGACACCTTCGCCGCCCTGACGCTCCCCGTGGCCGGGGACGGCATTTTCACCTGTCCGGGGCTCCTCTACAACGACAATCCTTCCGCCTCCCCCGGCCGCCTCGTTCCCCATTTCCCCGCGACCGGCCCAGCTTCGCTGATGGTCGAGGAAAGCCGCCTCCCCATCACGGGCGTCAACGCCGAAAAGGCGGGCGTTTTCCTCTCGCTCTTTTCGTTCCCCGAACCGGAAGACAAAGAGTGGACGCTGGGGCTCCACCGGGACGAGACGGGCGCCACCTTCCTCATGCTGGGGAGCGGCTGCGTCAGCTTCAACGGCGTTCCCGATCAGATCTACCTCGCCAAGGGCGCCGCCGGGGCGCCGGGCGACCCGTACCCCTGCCTCGAAGCGGGAGAACGGCTGGCCAAGCGCTTCGCCCTCTCCTGGGGCCGGACCGAGAGCACGGGCCACGGCTTCCGCGACCTGAGCCGCAGCGGCTTCGACCTCTTTTCCCCCATCCCCTGCCCCGCCCGGAGCAGAGAAGCGGTCATCGATCTCAAGATGCAGGCCCTCCGGGAACGCTGGGCGGGCGACGGATATTTCTGCACCATGGCGGACAACCTCTACCGCGCGCCCCAGACCTTCCTCTACGGCTGGACGGGGCAGTCCTTCCGGCTGGCCCTCTGCGACCTGCGTTACGCCCTGCTGAAGGGGGAAACGGCGGGCATCGACCGCATGCGGCGCTGCGTCGGATTCTTCCTCGCAAACAGCGGGACGCACCTTCCGGGGCTCCGGAACAACTACTTCGACGTGGACACATTGCGCTGGCATGCCAACGGCAGTGCGGAAGATCCCCTCTTTTCCTCACGGGCGCTGGGGGAAACGTGGAGCGATCTCGCGCGGATATTGCTCTGCTGCCGGGAGCACGACCTCGCCGAACCCGAAGGCGCCCGCGACGCGCTGCGGGAAGGGTTGCGCTTCTTCCTGGACCACCGGCTGCCCGGCGGCGTGGTTCCTCTCATGTGGCGGGGCGACGGCACTCCGGGGAGCGATGAAGTCACCTGCGCGGGATCCAGCGTCCTTCCGGCCTTTTTCCTCTTCTGGCAGCTGACCGGCGAAACGTGCTGGCGGCAACACGCCGAGACGATGCTCGACAGCTTCTACGAACGGGGCGCGGGGGATTTTTCCACCCCCTTCTCCCACGCGACGCTGGACGCCGCCTGCGAGGACAAGGAGGCGGGGATCCCCTTCTTCACCGCGTCGGCTCTGGCCTTCAAACTCACGGGGGAGGAAAAATTCCGCCGCTACGCCGAAGTCGCCGCGGACTGGCTCCTCACCTGGGTCTATTTCCACGAAGTCCCCTTCGCCCCCGGCAGCGTCTGCGGAGCCAACAAGTTCCGTACCACGGGCTGGCCCTCGGTGAGCGTGGAGCACCACCATCTGGATGTGTTCTTCCCCGCCTGGGAACTCTACGAATTCGGGCTTCTCACCGGGAACCGCCGCTATACGGTCCTGGCCGAAACGGTCTTCGCCGCCTGGAGTCACGGCATTTCCGGCGGAACGGCCGAGTGGTTCTTCCACTCGCCGGGGCGTCAGTGCGAACAGTTCTTCCAGACCCGCTGGTATTTCGTCGAAAAGGATGCGGGACGGTGGGAAAAATACCACCCCGATCTGCGCTACCAGCTCCGCCGCCGCGGCTACACGGCGGAAAATCTCTGCCGCAGGCACTGGCGGGGCGGGGCCAATCCGTGGGACGTGTCGTGGATCATCGCGCTGGTGCTGGACGCCGCCTTGAGCTTCGCGGAACAGGCCGACAAGGGGAAATGAGGTTTTGCCCTCCCCTCCCCCGCCTCATTTCCCGGAACGGCCGATAAGCACGAGTTCCATTTCGTTGGCCACTTCGGTGAAGCCGAACTTCACATAGAGGGGCTTCCCGGCGGCGGAGGCGTTGAGGGTCATCTTGCAGCAGCCCGCCTCGACGGCGATCTCCCGCAACTTCCGCAAAATCCCGGAGGCCACGCCCCGGCCCCGGAACTTCGGCACGGTGTACATGTTGAGCAGGCAGGCGGTCCGGCCGTTGGGCACGGCGTAGCTCGGGGGGTGATGGTGAAAACAGATCCCGCCCGTCCCGGCGGCCTCGCCTCCCTCTTCGGCGATGATGCCCGCGAAGCTGCCGTCGGCGAGGGCGGCCCGGAAATAGGCGGCGACCTCATTCGCGAAGGCCTCCATATCGGCGGGAGGCGGCGCCGTTTCCCGTTCCCGGCGCATGTCGAGACGCAGGGCCGCAAGAAGCGGCGCATCGGCGGGAACTGCCCGGCGGTATTCCATGAAAAAAACTCCTTTTTCGGTTCATCCGACAAAATATAGCTCCTCCCGGCGGAAAAAACAAGCATATCGGTGGAAAAACGCTTGAAATTCCGCAATAATGGTGTTATCTTATAGCTCCGTAACGCTTGAAGAAAGATAAGGTCGCCTATGGGAGAGGACATAGAAAAAACCATCGTCATGAACGCCGGGGAGCTGCAGACGGCTTCCTACGGCGTCTGCGCCTTCTGCGGCGGCGCCATGGCCCTCGACGAAGAAGCGGGCCAGCTGCGCTGTTCGGCCTGCGGGCAGGAACAGAGCGCTCCCGTCGAACTGAAGCCCGGAGTGATCCTCGGGCGTTACCGGCTGCTGAAGGAGCTGGGCGCCGGGGGGATGGGGAGCATCTTCCTCTGCGCGCCCCTCGACGACGCCAACGCCCGGCTGGCCCTGAAAGTCATCCGCACGGCGGCCGCCGCCGACAAGGTGGCGATCAGCCGCTTCGTCCGCGAGGCCCGGGTGATGGGGGCCCTCGATCACCCCAACATCGTCCATCTGGTCGATGCCTGGAGCGACCGGAGCATCCGCGTCATCGTCATGGAATATGTGGACGGCATAACCCTCTCCAAGGTGGTGAAGGACCAGTACGGGATCGCCATGATCGACGTCATCCAGCTCATGCGGATCTGCGTCGGAGCCTTTTCGTACGCGTGGGAAAAGCTGCAGCTGCTCCATCGGGACATCAAGCCTTCCAACATCATGATCGACAAGGAGGGCAACGTCAAGATCCTCGATTTCGGCATCGCCAAGCGGCTGGATGCGGAAGAGTCCCTGGCGCTGACGGCCCCCGGTTCCACCGTGGGCTCGCCGGGCTTCATGAGCCTCGAACAGTTTCAGGACTCCCGGAAAGCCGGAGTCCAGTCGGACATCTACTCCCTGGGGGCGACCATCTACTTCGTGCTGACCGGCCGGCCGCCCTTCGACGGGGACAATCCCCTCATGGTCCTCGACTACATGCTCAAGAACGACGTCGTTCCGGTGGAACAGCTCCGTCCGGACGTTCCCGCCGATCTGGCCGACCTGCTCGGCAGGATGCTCGCCAGGAACGCCGCCGAACGGCCCCAGAGCTGGCAGGAGCTGGCCGCGGAACTGGAAACGATCTACAACGCCAACGTTCAGTCGTGACGAAACAGGGGCGATTAGCTCAGTTGGTTAGAGCACTACGCTTACACCGTAGATGTCGGCGGTTCGAGCCCGCCATCGCCCACCATTTTTGCTCGCAAAAATGGTGAATGAAGCCGTCAGGCTTCGCTTCATGGCGCGAAAGCGCCGCTTCATGCACCGGAGGTGCGCTTCATACGGCGCAGCCGTGCTTCATTCCCGCCTGACGATGAAGCATTGCTGCGCAATATGAAGCATTGCTGCGCAATATGAAGCATTGCTCCGCAATATGAAGCGGCTTCACTTCGTTCCGCCATGAAGCTTTCTCGCTCCGCGAGTATGGTTGATGTTGCGATAAAACCACTTCCCGTTTTTTCCCGCGCCTTGCAAACGACCTCAAGCAGGTGTATATTATGGATGAGGGAACACCGGTAACCGAAAGGAACGATCGCAATGAAAAAGCTGCTGCTGCTGCTCCTTGCGGGTTTCGTCTCGCTGAACGTCCATGCCCACGGCGAACAACTGTGGGGGATATCCTTGTTCAAGAACGCCTCGTGGACGCCGTTTCAGTTCTCTTTCTGGCCGCTGCACCTCGTTTCCCCCAAAGCCGATGTGTACGGGATCTCCCTTTCGCCCGGACTCGTCGGCCTCGGCAACAGGGTATGCGGCCTGAACTTCGGACTCATCTCCGCCCCGAACACCAACAACGCTCTGGCGGCGAGCATCTGTTCCGTCGGGATGAAAAACAACGGGCTCGCCCTCGGCGCGGTCAACTCGTGGGAGGAGAACAACGGCGTTTCCATCGGGCTGGTCAACATCGTCCGGATCGGCAGGGGCGGCAACACGCTTCAGATCGGACTCTTCAATTCGGCGGAAAACGGTCTGCAGCTGGGACTGCTGAACCACGATCCCACCGCCCTCATCCCCTGGATGCCCCTCGTCAACTTCTCCCGCCGGAGCCGTTCGGCAGAAGACTCCCTCAAGGAACTGCGCGAACGCCCCTACCCCTTCGATGACCATATCTCCCGGCACGGGAAGCGTTTTCTCCCCCGCTGGGACCGGAAGACGCAGCTGGAATGGCTGACCGAACTTTTCCCCCTGACCGATGCGGGCGCAACTTTCGCGTTGATGGAGGTCGCCAAAGACAACGGCCTGCTCGATGCCTGGGACCAACACGCCCTGTCGCTCCCCCCGGCACAGCGCAAGAAGCTGCGGTACGCGCTGGGATTCTGGATCACCCAAGAGTACTGGCGGCACAAGCTGGAGGTCACGCCCGATGGCGTCTGCACCTTGCGCCTCACCGACACCCGCAGCGGCGCGGAGTGCGTTTTCCGGGCGAAGCCCGACGCTCTTCCGCTCCGCCCCCTCACCGTCGAGCGCTCGAATTCCGATCTGATCGTGGACTGTCAAATCGAGCGGAAATTGCTCAGAAACAATGTGCTTCGGCATGAATCCCGCCGCGACATCCTCTTCGCCGTCCGGCGCGACGCCGAAACCGATCTCTGGTTCGAAACGGGCAGTCCCAATGCGGTCCGCGCCAAAAAAGCCGCCGTCACGACCTTCGAAGAGGTCCGCAGCGTCCCCGTCTGCACCGGGATCGTCGACGGGAAAAAGGTTTACGAGCGCTTCCGGCTCCCGGAAAAACTGCGGAAGATCAAGCTGGGCGAACTCAAGCCCGGGGACATTCTCCGCTCCCCCGCCGAAGGCAGGTAAACCGGGGAAGGCCGCGAACAGATGGCTTGGAAATCGAAAAAAACGTGGCTTGGCATCGCCGCCGGGATCGTTGCGCTGCCGCTGCTCCTTTTCGGGATCTATCTGGGAGTGTTCGAGTATGTCCACTACCGGGATTACAAATCCGTTCGGATCATAAGACTGCATCACGTTTACGGCGAGGAACGCGATCTCTGTGAGATGGATGTCCCGGTAAAATTCGTTCCCTCCCCGCACGAAGGGAAAGTGTGCCGGAAACTGCCGGTCAGCGCGGCGGATCGGAGACCTTTCATGATCTTTCTTTTCGAGGACGGCCATATTCAGCTTATCCCCCCGGCCCGTCAGGGGTTCTTGAGGGAAAAATGGCTTTACGCCTATTACGAGATCACAGACACGTCCGCCCGGGAAAAGGTCCGGAAACTTCTGGACGCTCACTGCCGCCCGGATGACTGAGCCCCGCCGCCCAGAGGATTCGTCCGACAAGTCCGACAAGTCCGACCTGTCCGACCTGTCCGACACGTCCGACAAGCGGGGCCGCTCCCGCTGAACGGCAGGAAGTGCGTTTGAAAAGCCCGAAAACGGTGCTATATTAGCTACCGGACAAATTCGGAGGATCTCTGATGAAGATTTCGTGGTTCGAACGGGACATCACCCCGGCCGTCGGAACAAAGATTTCCGGCTACGGCATGGAGGACGTTTCCTTTTCCCGATGGAGCGCACTGCTGATGACCGGCTTGCTGGCCGACGACGGCGAACGCAAGGTGCTGCTCATAAGTTTCGACCTTCAATGCCTCGACGTGGAGTATATCCGGAAATTCCGCAAGTTGTGCGGGGACATGCTGGAAATGCCGCCCGAGTCGGTCATGCTCACCTTCACCCACACCCACGGAGGGCCCCAGACCAACTGCGAGGCGGGGTACACCGACCATCTGAATATTCCCTACCTCGAATTTCTGGAACAGGCCCTCACCGGGGAGTGCCGCAAACTGCGGGACGCCGGACAAAAGCTCGAATCGAACCTCTTTTTCTACTCCATTTCCGTGGATGAGAACCTCAACCGCCGGGTGGTCGCGGCGGACAACTTCGCCGCCTTCCTGCCCCACCGGGCCGAGTTCCGGCCCCGCGCCGACGGCTTCGCCGACAAGGAGCTGGGCATCGTGATGTTCTTCCCCGCCGAGAAAAGCAAGGAGCGCTTCCCCGCCTACGTCATCGGCAACTATGCGGCCCATCCCCTTGCCTCTCACTCCTTCGGCACGGGGGCGCGGCGCATTTCCGCCGACTACCCCGGTGCTTTCCGGGATTACGTTACGAACGAAACCGGCGCGAACTGCATGTTCGTGAGCGGCGCCTGCGGCGATATGATCCCCAGGAAGGATGAGCTCGGGAGCGAGGCCGCGAAGCAGATGGGCGTCGCCCTCGGCGAAGGCGTCCTCCGGGCCCTCATCGACGCCACCCGCAACCCCGAGCGCTTCATGATGAAAAATCCCAAAGTCGGCGCCCTCTGCCGCTCGCTTCGGGTCCCCCTGCGGCCCTGCTGCCGGGACAACGCTTCGCGCATTCCCGACCGGGATCTGGGGAAACAGGAGATCGAACTCGAGATCCAATGCCTTTCCCTCGGCGAAGTCTGTTTCGTCGGCGTCCCCGGCGAGTGGTGCGCCGAGCTGGGGGCGGAAGTCAAATGGCACAGCGCCTTCCGCAAAGCTTTCATCGCCTTCGGGGCAACGGCCTATCAGGACTACATGTGTCCGGGGAATTTTCTCCTGCAGGGAGGTTACGAAGCCTACAAGCAGCACTTCCCCGGCCGATATTCCATCGACATGGTCAAGACGGCGGCGGATGCCGTCTATGAACTCAAAGCGCAACTCTTCCCCTCGGGAGAAGTGCCCGATCCCGACACGAAGGTCAACCAGTTCGCCCTGCGCGTTTCCCCCACGGAATCCGCCGACGAGGCAAAACACTGAAAGGCCGCGCTCATGATCGGAGACTATGAGAAAAAAGTTTACACCGCGCTCCTGGGCAAGGTGATCGGCGTCTATCTGGGACGGCCCTTCGAAGGGTGGAAAAAGAAGGAGATCCAGGAAAAGTGGGGAGCCATTACCCGCTACGTCCACGCCGACTGCGGCGTTCCGCTGGTGGTGTCGGACGACGACATCTCGGGAACGCTCACCTTCATCCGGGCGCTGACCGATTCCGGGCTGTACGAAAAGACGCCCGATGAGTTCTTCGGGAAGACCTGGCTCAACTACCTCATCCCTTACAAGACGATCCTCTGGTGGGGCAACATGAGCTGCTCCACGGAACACACCGCCTACATCCGGCTCAAGCAGGGTTTCTCCTCGCCCCGCTCGGGCTCCATGGAACTCAACGGCAAGGAGGTCTCGGAACAGATCGGCGCCCAGATCTTCATCGACGGTTTCGGCATGGTCGCCCCGGGATGTCCGGAGCTTGCGGCGGAGCTCGCCGGGAAGGCGGCCCGCGTCTCCCACGACGGCGAAGCGGTCTTCGCCGCGCAAGTGGTCGCCGCCATGGTGAGCATCGCTTTCGAGGAGCGGGATATGGACGCGATTCTGGACCGGGCGGTCCGGGTCATCCCGCCCGATTCCCTCATCGCGCAGGTCCACCGCGACGTGCGGGCCTGGGCGAAGGAGTTCCCCGACTGGAATCAGACCTTCGTCCGCATTTCCGAAAAGTACGGCTACGCGAAATTCGGCGGCAACTGCCACGTCGTCCCCAACCACGCGGTCATGGTCATGGCCTGGGCCTACGGCAAAAACGATTTCCACAAGGCGCTTTCCATCGCCTGCACCGCCGGCTGGGACACAGACTGCAACGCGGGGAACGTGGGGACCGTGGCCGCGCTGTGCGCCGGACTGGAGCACATTTGCGACACTTACGATTTCCGCGCGCCCTTCGCGGACCGGCTCTACGTCCCCTCCGCCGACGGCAGCTGCGCGGTGAGCGACGTTCTGGAGCAGGCCCTCTTCATCGCGAAGATCGGGCGGCGCATCATGAA
>JAFSYV010000174.1 GCA_017443585.1 Lentisphaeria bacterium
CGACGAGGTCGACGACGTGCTCCTGAAGAACGCCTCCAGCGGCGAAGTCGCGACCTGGCTCCTCGACTCCACGGCAAAATACGTTTCCGTCGGCGGCATCGGGACTTTGAGTGCGGGCCAGAATCTCGCCGGAGTGGGCGATGTGGACGATGACGGCATCGACGACGTGCTCTTCACCGATGTCGACGGCAGCCTCAAAGCCTGGACCGTGCAGGACGGCGCGTACAAGGGCCAGCTCGCCCTGAGTTGATCCGGACCTTTCACCGCAAACGCAAGCAGGGAGCCCCGAACGAGGCTCCCTGCTTTTTTGTCCGCCCCCGCGGCAGAGATCCGCCGCCGCGGAGCGGGTTGCAAACGTCTTACTTGAAGATGGAGAAGTCCGCGCCGATGTTCTTGCTGTCTTTTCCCTTGCCGATGGCGGGGGAGCCGGGCTTCAGGCTGAAGTCGGCGTCGGGGATGCTGACAAAGAGAGGATCCGCCTCGATCCCGTGCTTTTCCACGCCGAAACGGGCGCGGACGGCGTCGAGAGTGGGCAGGATGTCCTTTTTCATCACGTGCCAGACGGCGCTGTAGACGTTGCCTTCACGGTAGCGTCCGAAGGAGTACTAGCCCTGCCGGGGCGCCCGGTCGGTCTTCCAGTAGATGTTGTAGTCGCAGTAAACATGCGGCCCGTGGACCGCCACGGAGACCGCGGGGCTGTTGTGGTTGGAAACGGTGTCCTGGAAGATGTTGTTGTAGATTTCCGTCTTCCAGTTCTTTTCGCAGCCCACGTGGATCGCGTTGACGCCGTTACCGTAGAAGGAGCAGTTCCGGATGACCACGTTCTTGCCGGGATAGATCCAGATGCCGTGGAATCCCGAGTCGAAGACGCAGTTTTCCACCAGCATCCCGTCGGGATCGTAGGCGAAAAGCTGGATGCAGGAAACTCCCCTCTTGCCGTGGCGGTGGAAGAAGCAGTTCCGCACGGTCGAATTGGCCGCGTTGTTGAAGCTCACCGCCTTGCGCCCGGCGGAGTAAGGCAGTCCGATGAACTGGAACCCGTCGAGGGTGACGTTCTTCGTGTGGGTGACCAGAATGGAATAGTTCAAGGAGTTCGCCAGATTCAGCTTGGCCTTGCCGGGGACTTTGCTCTTGAGGGTAAGTCCCGACTGGTAGATGACGAGCGACTCCGTGTAGACGCCGGGAGCGACGACGACCGTGTCCCCCGGACCGGCCTTCTTCAAGGCGTCGGTGATGGTCCGGAAGGCTCCGGGAGTTCCGGGATCCACCTGCAAGGTCGCGGGCTTGTGGGTGAAGGTCTTCGGCATGGTGAACTCCACCTTGCGGGAGACTCTGGGGTCGCCGTTGATGGGATAGAAGTAGAAATCGACCTTGTAGAGCTTGCCGGGAACAAGGCCCCGGAGCAGCGCCCAGCCGGTGGTCTCGCGCAGTCCGCCCTGCTGGAATCCCGTGGCGAACCCCTTCTGACTGGTACTGCGGATGCTCACGTTGCAGTAGTGCCGGGGGGTGCTCCAGGTGGCGACGGCGCTGTCGGCACTCACGGCTTCGATCCGCAAGTCCTCGAGCAGGAACGCCTGTTTCTTTTCCGCTCCGGGGCGGCCGCCCACGGCGCTGCAGTCAAGTCCGGCGCAGGCGAGATCGCTGCCGGCGGGCAGCCGGTAATTGCCGTCCAGCTTCACCGCGCGGAAGAAGCTGGGATGAGCCTCCTTCACCGCCGCCTGGAAAGCCTTGAGCGCCGCCTCGGTATCGAAGCAGTTGTTCTCGCTGATCATGCCTTGCGCCGCAAAACGGCAGGCGTTCCCGCTCACGAAGGAGTTCCGCAAAACGGTCTTGCCGGTAAGGGCGGTCGCGCGGAGCGTGCAGTTCTCGAGGGTGAGCGCGTCGGACTGGACGCTGCACCCGTCGAAGACGCTCCGGCGGATCTTCATTTCCCCCGCGAGGCGGAAGGAGCTCTTCACGAAGACGGGGCCGTCGATGACCACGGGGCCCTTGCCCAGGAACACGCCGTTCCGGATCTTCACCGCGCCGCCTTCATGATTGGCGATCCTGACGGGACCAGCCAGCAGGACTTTCCCGGTGTACTCCCCGGGGAGCATGTAGACGGTGAGCGCCTCCCCCTTGGCCTTGCCCAGCGCGGAAGCGAAATCGGCCGCCTTGGCGGGCGTGGAGCCATCCCCCTTGGCGCCCGGCTTCACGTAGAGCACGTTCCCCGGCTTGGGGAAAGCTCCCTTGCCGAGGCAGGGGCTGTCGGGCCGCAGACGGAAATCCCGGTGGAAGACGTCGGCGAACTTCGGATCGGTGTTCCCCTGGATGAAGAGGTTGTCCCTGATGACCGGCTTGTACTGTCCGCCCGTGCGCAAATCGCCGATGCTGATCTTGCCGTGGTAGCAGGTGTTGTTGGCGAGGAGCGCACTGCCGTTGTCGGTGGCGTAGAGGCTCACCCCGCCGCCGTAGAAGACGTTGCCCGTCTGGGTGGTGAACTTGCGGATGGCTCCCTTGTTCCGCATGAGGGTGCGGCCGCAGCGTTCATGATCGGTGGC
>JAFSYV010000175.1 GCA_017443585.1 Lentisphaeria bacterium
CATGGAATGAGGCGACATGTAGAGCATGTCCCCCTTGCCCAGCAGCTTTTCCCCGCCGGGGGAGTCCAGCACCACCCGGCTGTCGATGAGGGAACGGACCTGGAAGCAGAGCCGGGTGGGCAGATTGGCCTTGATGACGCCGGTGATCACGTTGGTGGAGGGGCGCTGGGTGGCCACCACCACATGGACGCCCGCGGCCCGCCCCTTCTGGGCGATGCGGGTGATGGAGTTTTCCACATCCTTCTTGGCTTCGGTCATCATCAAATCGCCCAGCTCGTCGATGATGACGATGAGGACGGGCATCCGGTCGGGGATGGGTACGCCGTCGCTGTCCAGCACCGGTTCCGGCGGAATGGGCCGGGCGTTGTATTCGGAGATCTTCTTGACCGAGGCGGCGGCGAGGATCCGGTAGCGTTTTTCCATTTCGTTCACGGCCCAGCGCAGGGCCACGGGCACCTTGGCGGAGTCGTTGATCACGGGGGTGAGCAGATGGGGCAGATTCTTGTAGACGTCGAATTCCACCACTTTGGGGTCCACCATTATGAGTTTGAGTTCATCGGGCCGGAAGCGGAAAAGGAGACTCATGATGAGGGAGTTGGAACAGACGCTCTTGCCCGTGCCGGTGGAGCCGGCGATGAGCAGGTGGGGGGCGCTGGCGATGTCCAGCACCACGGGTTTGCCGGAAACGTCCTTGCCCAGTGCCACGGGGATCCCGGCCTTGCCGGAACGCCACTGCTCGGACTCCATCACCGAACGCATGAAGACCGCCGAAGCCTTGCTGTTGGAGACCTCCACCCCCACCACGGGCCGTCCGGGGATGGGAGCGAGGATACGGACGCTCTGGGCCGAAAGATTCATGGCGATGTTGTCGGCGATCTGTTCCACCTTGCGGACGTTGACGCCGGGTTCGAGGGTGATCTCGAAACGGGTCACCCGGGGCCCGGTGGTGTGATTGCTCACCCAGCCGCGGATCCCGAAGTCATCGAGGGTCTGTTCCAGAGCGCTCTTGGCGGCGGAAATTTCCTCCACATCCTCGCCGCAGGCTTCATCCCCCTGGGAAAGCATGGTCACGGGGGGGAGCACATATTCGGCCAGCGGCGGGGCCGTGACCGCCGTCCCGGCGTGAGCCACCTGGGTTTTCAGATCGCTGCTCCTGACCTGGGGCGCAGGGGGAACGGGGGCCGGCGCGGGGGCCGGCGCGGGGGCCGGGGGGTCTTCTTCGGGCTCTCCGTCATCTTCCGGTTCGTCGGGAACGGGGGGCAAAGTCTCCATATCTCTGAGCTCGGCGGCGGGAGCCGGAGCCGGTGTGGGGGCCGGAGCCGGTACGGGAGCCGCCGGAGCAGGCGCAGGAGCAGGCGCGGGAGCCGCAGCCGGAGCAGGTGCAGGCGCGGGGGGTGGAGCGGGCTGGGGCGGCGGCACGGGGGTGACGGTGAAGCTCTGGGGCTGCGGCTGGACCCGCGAGAAGGGCAGGTCGCGGGGAACGGGTGTTCCCTGTACCGCGGCGTAGGGATCCGCGGGGACTTCGGGCCGGGCGGGACGACGGAAAAATTCGGCGACGAGGCCGTTCCATTCGGCGATGTAGAGCCAGATCAGGCCGCCTGCGAAGAGGGCGATGCCCACGATGGCGCAGCCCATGCCGCCGATGACATGGCGCAGGAGCCCCTCGGTCAGCTCCCCTTGCCGGGGAGCGGCGAAGAACTGGCCGATGACGCCCCCGGAGAGGCCCGATTTGAGGGAATCTTCGTGGCCCAGCCCCAGAGGGGGCAGCGTGGTGGCGAACATTTCCGGCACCAAGCCAAGGAGCAGCAGCGCGCCCAGCAGTGCCAGGAGGGCTCCTCCGATGCCCTGCCAGCGCGAAAAAGCCGCACCCGCGGGGGCGAATTCACGGAGCGCGGAACGGACCGCCCCGGTCATCACCAGGATCAGCAGCAGATAGACGCCCAGCCCCAGGTGGAGGAAAAGGGTATCGGCCAGCCAGGCTCCCGCCCAGCCGATCCAGTTGACCGGTTCCCGGACCACGCCGCCGCAGAGGACGGCCGAATCCGCCGGAGAATAGGAGAGCACCGCCGCCGCGAAAAGCAGCAGCAGCACCGCCCAGAAAATGAGCCTGAAGACTCTGCCGGAATGACTCCCGCGGGCGGAAACGCCGTTTTCGGACATGGTCTCAGCCATCGGTCAAACCTCTCTCGCCGCGCCCGGCGCGGGGGCGGAAAAAACATCTCTTCCGAACATCATTTACAGAAATCCCTTCCGCGTTTTCATCGCTTCGTCGAAATCGGCGCTCTTCTTGAGCAGAAGCAATTTGATCTCGAAATCGTACCGGACCCGTTTTTTGCGGCTGCGCGAACCGTCGTCCTTCTCGCCGAAGGAATCGGTCTGCAGCGGCTCCCCGATCTCATCGGTGCTCTCACGGTTGGTGCTGATCGTGGAGGGCCCGGCAAACTCTCCTTTGGCCTGGGGATAGTACCCGACCGGGATGATTCGGGTATCGACGATGCAGACCGCGTCCGCGCCCCGTTCACGGGCGACGGAACACATCTTCTGGCGGCGGTCGTAGCTGTCGTACCGGGCGGGGCCGGTAAGGGTCCCCCGGCCGATGATCCGGTAGGTGTCGGGGGGGATCTTCTCGCGCTCTTCGAAGAAGGTCACCGGCGATGAATCGGGCCGCGGATCGAACTTCTGCCCCACATAGTCGAAATTCATGCACCCCGTGCAGCAGAGGAGCAGAAACCCAAAGAAGGAAAAAAAGCGGATCATGTCGTTCACTCCTTGATACGTTTCAAATTGAACTCCCAGGCCTGTCCCCGCCGGATCTTGCGGACGTAGAACTCGGCATTGCCGTGACGGATCACATCGCCCACCCGCACCGGCCGGTCCAGGATGCGGGAGACCCACACGCCGGCGGGTTCCGCCCGCAGGGGCAGATCCAGATGGGTGTCCCTGGCCAGGAGCCGCAGGGGCACGCCGCCGCCCACCACCCAGAAGTTTTCACCGGGAGAGTAGAAGGTCCGGGGCAGCGGATCGAATTCATCGTCCAGATCCCCGAGAAGCTCTTCGATGATGTCCTCCAGCGTCACCAGCCCCAGCGTGGTTTTGGACTTTGGGTCCCGGACGATGGTGATGTGGCAGTTCTGCGAGGTCAGATGCTCCAGCAGCTCCGCCGCCGTGTCGTCCGGTTCGGAAAAGGGGATGGGCCGCAGGATGTCGTTGACCTTCACCGTGCCGGGATGGGAACGGTGGATCGCCACCAGCTCCTTGAAGTTCACGTAGCCCAGCACCTCGTTCTTATTGTCCTCTTCACACACCGGGTAGCGGGTATGGAAGTCGTTGGCCGTCGAATTCATGGCTTCGGTCAAAGTCTGATCGGCGGTGAGAAAGGAGATGTTTTCCACATCCAGCATCACGTCGCGGGCGGTCTTTTCGGAAAGATGGGGGACCATCTTGATGATCCGCTCCTGCCGGGAAGAGATGGTCTGGGAGCTCCGGGCCAGCGAGGCCAGGGCGGAGATCTCCTCGGTGGTGGTGGGCCGTTCCGGCTTGCGCAGTTCGAAGGGCTTGTTGAACCACTGGGCCACCCGGATGATGGGCTTGAAAACGTAAAGCAGGACATGAAGCACCGGAGCGCAGACCATCATGACTCTGGCGTTGAAACGGACTCCCAGAGTCTTGGGCAGCAGTTCGGTGTACTGGACCATCAGGAGCGTGAAGACCAGCGAGAAGACCCACATGTACCGGCCCTGGAAGAGCGCGTTCAGACTGGCTCCCGCCACGGCGGCGCCGATGGTGTGGGCGGCGGTGTTGATGATCAGGATGACCGCCAGAGGCTTGTCGATATCCTGCTTCAGCGCGATGGCCCACTTCCCGGTCCGGGGCGCGGAGCGGTTGATTTCCGCCAGCTGACTGGGCGAAAGGCTCAGCAGCGCCGCCTCCATGAGGGAGCAGCAGTGGGAAAACACCAGCGCCGTCATCACACTGCCGATAAACCAGAACCAATCGGGATTCATACCTTTTTCTTTTTCCTTTCTGCTCCGGGCGGAAACGCTCCCGTGACCGTGCCCCGCGGAGGGGGATCGGCATGTCACGTCGCGGGAGACGCCTTCCCGGCCCGAAGAAACCGCCGCGTTTCTCTCTCTCCTGCCTGCCGGCTCACTTCTTCCGGCCGTTCCCGGCGGGCAGGCCGGGGACCTGCTTCACCAAGGCATCGACCTTGTTTTCCGCCTGCTCGGCGGCGATCTTCGCCTTCAGCACCAGAGCCATGTCGGGAGGCAGCGTCTTGAGGCACTGTTCCACGACGACCTGCTTCATCCGGGCGTAGGAGGGCAGCTTCATCCGCTCCATGCTGCCGATGTCGGCGGAGTACTTCGCGTAGATGTATCGGGCCAGCCGCTCGTTGGCCAGAGCCGCGTCATGATCGTTGTAGACCAGATAGAAGATGCTCTTGAAGATCAGCCCGCTGATGACTTCGCTGGCCTTCTTGACCCCCGCGTCGCGGACATCCTCGGCCCACTGGGAAAGGACGAACTGTTCCAGATCCTCCCGTTTCCGGTGGGGTTCCTCCTTCATGAGCTTTTCGTAATACTCCCTGGCCTTGGCGAACTTGCCGAAGTTGTAGAGGATCCCGATGGCCTCCTTGATGAAGTTGATCCGCGCGCTGCGGAAGGTGGACCATTCGCTGCCCTTGTCGTAGGTCTTGTGGACATCGCCGTAGGTGTTGTAGACCGCGTCCACCAGCGCGATGTTGGGCGCGACGACGATGTTGCTGTAATCCTTGTCGTTGACCATGAGGATCCGGCCGCCGCGGAACGATTCGTAGAGCGACTGGGTGATGAGGCGGCCCAGATTCACGTCCTTGTGGCTCGGGGTCCGTTTGAGGCCCATCTCGGCCCAGTAGATCGCCTGGGACTCGGGGACCCGCCAGTCCAGCTGCCCGTACTTTTCGTTGATTTCGACGATCATCCTGGGATCCAGCTTCAACGTGCGGCGGAGCAGCTCCGCCCGGAAGAAGTCGGTGAGCTCCTTGAGGAGCGGAGCGCCCAGACGGCCCTGAAGTTTTGGCGACAGAGCGGCGGGCTTCCGGCTGCGGAAGTCGTCGTAGAGCGCCTTGAAATCCTCGAAGCCCGCTTCGCGGATCTTTTCCCACACCTTGCCGTCGGCGGGATACTTCTTCATGAAGGCCTTTTCGCTTTCGGGAGCGGCGGCCAGCTCCTTCCACGCCGGTTCCGCAACTCCCGTGATATCGGTCATCTGGATGGCCAGACGGTTCTTGTAGAGCAGATTGGCGTCATCGAGGACGTTGCCCAGCTTATGCTGGAAGATCCAGGCCAGATCCTTGTAGAGGATGGGGTCTTCGGGATTGTACTCCAGCGCCTGATCCCGGATCAGCCGGATCCCTTCGTTGACCCAGCGCCACCTCTCGGCGTGGTTGGAACAGGTGACCGAGATGTTGTAGGCCATGTTCCACGCCAGATACGCGGTCGCCCCGGAAAAGGTGGGCTGAAGATCGGTGATCCACCGCGCCAGCTGGACCATTTCGAAGTAATTGCGCTTTTCCTGCAGCGCTCCGGCCCGGAGCCAGAGCAGATCGGCCACGAGCCCCCGGAAACTCCCCAGGGCCACGGTGGTGAAGGTCACCAGCACCGGAGCGTTCTTGATCTCCCCGGTGAAGCGCAAGTTGCCTTCCTTGACCTTGGCGTCCAGACGGCGGCTGACGGCGGAGCTCCCGATGAGAAGCGCGATGGTGACCAGCACCAGCGCAAAATACATGGCAATAGTGCGAAATCTGTTCATTTTCTGATAATCAATCCCAGTTCACGCTTGCGGTAAAGAAAGATGCCCAGCAGCACCAGAGGCAGGGCCCTGAGCACGATCATGTTGAGGACGAGACCGCCGATCCAGCTCCACTCCACCAGCACTCCGTCGGCGATCACGGAGCTTACGTCGAAATTCTGGAGCGGGATCACCACCTTGAGCAGCATCTTGCCCACCAGCTGACCGAACCGGTCGGCGGCGGTGCCCACGTATTCCAGATTGACCATGTAGACCGAAAAAGCGCCGAAGAGGAGATAACTCACCACCATGAAGACCGCCACCGGCATGGAAACGATGCCGCCGAAGGCACAGCTCAGCGCGGCCAGCAGGGCAAGTTCCAAACCGATGACCAGCACCGCGCGGGAGTAGTTCCCGGCGAACCCGGTGGCGGGCACCAGAAGCCGGGGGCCGTCGGCCGGCTGGAAGAACAACGTCCCCCCCAGATGGTCGTAGTTGGCCACGGTCAGGAAGACCTGTCCGTCGGAGGAGACGGGCTTCCACTCGGGCTTGAGTTCCTTTTCGTAGAAGGCGCCCGTCATGACCTGATCGGGCTTGTCGTCGAAGGGATAGAGGTAGATGTCGAAGGTCTTGGCTCTCTTCGCGGCCAGTGTCCCGTCCTGAGGCGTCTTCCGCTCACGGGGGATCCCCACGGACCACAGGAGCCGGGTCTGGCGCTGGTCTTCGCTGGAAACCTTGTTGATGTAGGGGCGGTAACGCAGAAAGAGGGATTGGTTCGGAACCGAGGGGATGCCGGAAAAATGCCAGCTCTTGATCTGTCCGGCCTTGACTTCGGAGTCGGCGGAAACCACTTCGAGCTGGGCGTCTTTGATGATCTTGTCCTGCATGTTGGTGTCCACGGTCTTACCCTGGGCGGCCAGCCGTCCGATCCGCCGCCGGGCAAGCTCCCGGACCGCTTCGCCGTAGTCGGGCCGGTCGGCGGAAAAGGCCCGGCGGCCCACCAGCACTTCGGAACGCATCCGTTCCTTTTCCCCCGGCTGGAACTCCAGATTGTCGAAGCGCCAGAGGATGATGAAATAGACCGCCGCCGAAGCGAGGACCAGCAGCAGCAGATTCACCGCGCAGACGCCGACCCATTTGCCGCACCAGATGACCACCCGCGAAACGGGCTTGCTCACCACCATGTGCAGCTGATAGCTGTCGATGTCGCAGGTCATGACGTAGCATCCGAGCCACATGGCCGAGAGGCCCAGCACCGCGCTGACGGTCCACAAGCTGTAGAAGAGGGCGCTTCTGAGGAAATCCGCCGCCGAGGAGTTGATGACCGTGGTGGGGATCAGCGCGATGCACAGAAGCAGCACACCCAGCAGCAGCTGGAAGATGTGGGACCGGACCGCGTGGCGGAAGGTCAGCTTGACGATGGCGAAAAAAGCTCTCATTTGCCGCCCTTGCCCAGAATGTCGTTGAGTTTCCGGTCGGCGTCCGAAAGCTCCTTGCGGACGTCGGGAGCGGGAGCGGCCTCTTCCTCCTTGGGAACGAGTTTCTCTTCCATGAGACCGGTGAGTTTTTCCTCCTCCGCCTCGCTCTTTTGTTCGGCTTCGGGCGCCGCTTCACGGGGAGCGTTTTTCTGAGGTTCGGGCGTCTGGAGCAGGGACTCCAGCACCGCGCTCTTCTCGTCCCCTTCGGCCAGATATTTGGCGATGCGGCCGCCGGAAACCACGCCCGCCGTCTCCACGCTCTCGGACTTGGCCCGGGCGATGACGTCGAGGAAGAACTCCTCGAGGCTCTTCCGGGGGTGATCGACCCGGATCTCTTCGCCGCGGAGCGCACTCCTGAGTTCGGCGAGGACCTTGTCCATCTCTTCCTTCGGCAGGGCCGGAGTGGTGATGGTGGTGGCGTCGGCTTCGGTCAGCAGGTCGCTCAGGGCCCCGGTGGCCCGGATCCGGCCGCCGTAGAGGATGATGACCCGGTCGCACACGTCTTCCACATCGCTGAGCAGATGGCTGGTGACCAGCACGGTCTTGCCCCGCTTTTTCAGCGTGAGGATCAGATCCTTGACCTCGCGGCACCCCAGGGGGTCCAGGCCGCTGGTGGGTTCGTCGAGGATCAGGAACGAGGGGTCGTTGATCATGGCCTGGGCGATGCCGATCCGGCGGGCCATGCCCTTGGAAAACTCCCCTACCCGCCGGCGGCGGGCGTGGGTCAGCCCCACCATGTCCAGCAGCTGTTCGATGCGCAGTTTCCGGTCGGCGGCGGAAAGGTTGAAGAGGGAGCCGAAGAAATCCAGGGTCTCCTCCGCCGTCAGATACTTGTAGAGGTAGGATTCTTCGGGCAGGTAGCCGATCTCCCTCTTGGTCTCCACGGCACGGGGAGAACGCCCCATCACCGTGAGCCGGCCGCCCGTGGGATAGAGCAGTCCCAGCAGCATCTTCACCGTGGTGGATTTGCCGGAGCCGTTGGGCCCCAGAAGCCCCACCACCTCGCCGGGCCGGATCTCGAAGTCGATATCATTGACCGCCCGCGCCTTGGGGCGGCCCCAGAAATCGCGGAACTCCTTGGTCAGCCCCACCGCACTGACAACCGGGACTTTTGCTTCTTCCATCTTCTTTGATTCTTTCTCTTGGTCCGGAGCCTCGGCACCTTCCTCAAGGGTCAGTTCCTCACCGGTGCGCACCAGCCGGGCGCTGATGAAAATGATTATCAGCGTACTTGCCGCATGGAGCAC
>JAFSYV010000176.1 GCA_017443585.1 Lentisphaeria bacterium
GCCCACCGTGGAAGGCGGCTGCCACATCCTGAAAAAGCCCATCCGCACCCCCTGGGAAAATTACATGCTCACGGCGGTCTTCAACTCCCGCCCGAACACCCCCGCCTTCGAAACCGAAGTTGAGTTCGCCCGGCTGGGGCTGGAAGCGGGAAAAGCTTACCGGGTCTTCGAATTCTGGAACGGGGAGTACGTGGGGACGTTCAGAAAATCCTTCCCCGTCTCCATTCCCTCAGGAATCTGCCGTCTGTACCGCATTTCCGAGGCCCGGCCCTACCCGTGGATCCTCGGGACGGACATGCACATCGAACAGGGGAACGCGGACTTGCAGGAGGTGGCGTGGGATCCCGAAACGCTGACGCTCTCGGGCAAGGCGATCCGGCCCAAGGGGGAATCGGGACGGATCTACTTCACCATCCCGTTGAACCTATACTTGGATCTGGCGGGTTGCACCCACATCATGACCATGAAAGAGGTCTTCGACATGCAGACCGTGGCCGTGCTCCCCGTGAGTTTCGACAAGTCGGACTGCGTGGAGTTCAAGCTCGAATTCAAGGTCAAGGACACCGACGTCATCGCCCACCGGGGGTGGTTCGACTTCACCACCGAAAGCGGCTGGCGTGAGTATCTCAAGTCCCATCCCCTCCCGGGCAACCGGGTGACGGAGTGACCCCGGCCAGATCGGAAAATTTTTCCCTTTTACATTTGAAAAAAATTTTTTTCGGTGATACTTTACATGGGCGGCATGTCGCATTCCGCCGAACCGAAAAACTGAAGGGAGACGTTTTCACGATGCTCAAGGTCTGCATCAGCCGGGATACGGGCGGCGGCCGCCGGGGCGGCCACTTCACCCATTACGCATTCACCGGGCTCCCCGGCGTGAAAACGCTCGCGCTGGCGGATTCCAATCCCGAGGCGGAGAAGAATTTCCGCCTCACCGGGGCCGAAAGGCTCTACAAATCCTTTGTTGAGATGATGGAAAAGGAGTCCCCCGACATCGTCGTCCTCTGCTCCCGCCTGCCGGGGGAGCACTACACGCAGATCAGGTACGCCCTCGAACACCGCTGCCACGTGCTGTGCGAAAAGCCGCTGGCTGAAACGCCGGTGCAGGCGGATGAACTCCTCGCCCTCAGTCAGCGGAGCGGCTGTCTCGTCCAGATGGCCCATCTGGCCCGCTTCGCCCCCACCTTCAGGGAAATGAAGCGGATGATCCATGCGGGCGAAATAGGAAAGGTCCTCACCTGTTACATGCGGGGCAAGGAGGACACCCGAGGCGGCGGCGAAGACATGCTGGTCCTGGGGACCCACATCCTCGACGCCGCGGCGTGGCTCTTCGGACGCCCGGAACAGGTCTACTCCGACATCCGCATCGAAGGACGGTCCCTGACGGCCCGCGACGTGCTGAAGACCACCGAGCCTCTCGGCCCCTGCGGCGGGGATGAAGTCTTTTCCCTCTACCGCTTCGCCGACGGCGTCAACGGCGTTTTCGAAAGCCGCCGGGTCATCGAAAAGGGCGACTGCCGCATGGGCCTCACCGTCTGCGGCACGAAGGGGGCTCTCACCATCCGCTACACGGGGGAAAGAAAACTGCGCATCTGCCGGGACTTCCCCGTTCCCATGGAGGACGACTCCAAATTCGAAGCGGTTCCCCTGCCGGAGGAGCCCCCCGTCCCCGGCGCGGTCCCGCTGGAATACGAAAAACTGGGGATCAACCCGGCAATCTTCTACCACCTCTATTTCGCGGAAAACAACCGCCGGGCGGCGTGGAATTTACTCCGGGCCATCGACGGCAGGGAGGAGCTGACCGCCGGGATCGACTCGGCGCTGGATTCGCTGGAAATGATCACGGGCGCCTATCAGTCGGCGCTCCTCCACGCCCCCGTGACCTTCCCCCTGCGGGACCGCAAAAATCCGCTGGAGCTCATTCCCTAAAATCAACAGGAGAACAGTCATGAATGACGATTTCGAGATCGATTCCATCGTAAAGGACAATTTGGAATTCCACGCCGCCGAGCTGCGGAAAATGCCGGGCGTCGAGGGGTGGCTCCCCGCCCGGATCCCCGCATCCGTCGCGGAACGGATGGATGAGCGGGGGCGGCTCCTCGCCATGGACACGGCGACGACGGAGATCCGTTTCGTCACCGACGCCAAAAATATCCGTCTCACGTTGTCGGCGGTGAAGCCGGAATTCGGGTTCGAACGGCTGGAAGTGCGGATCTTTTTCGGCGACTTCGAATTTCAGTCTCATTGGCTCGAACCGGGGCGGGTCACCACCTTGACCTTTTCCCCGCCCGCGATCCTCGGCAAACTCAAGGGAGAGTATCTCCGGCGGGGGCCCGGCATCGGCTTCGCGCCCGACGTCTGCCGGGTCCTTTCCCAGCGGGGCGGGCTGATCTATTGCGGCATTGAGACCTTCGGCCACGCCGTCCGCCAGCCGGAGAAGTCCGATAAACCCGCGAAGACCTGCCTCTTCTACGGCTCCTCCATCACCAATTCCACCTTGGACGGCGTCCCCTCCGTGTCCTGCCGCCGCCTCGGGGTCGATCTGGTCAATCTGGGGCTGAGCGGGGCCTGCCACCTCGAACCGGGCCTTGCCGACTGGATGGCGGGGTTGCGGGGGTGGGACCTCGCCGTCTTCGAACTCGGGATCA
>JAFSYV010000177.1 GCA_017443585.1 Lentisphaeria bacterium
GCGTGGGCGTTCTTCGACTCGCTGGTGAAGTAGAAGCCCGGCTTGTCGGCGAAAAGGGAGTAGTCCATGACCACGCTGGGGATCCCTTCGCGTTTGTAGCGCATGCCGATGTCGTAGGTGATCTGGACGTAGACGTCTTTCGGGAAATTTTCCAGGAATTTCCGCCGCTGCTCCTCATCCGCCCAGAACCAGTTGTAGGTGTTGAAGACCACCATGGCGTTGGGGGCGGCCTTGTGGACGGCGTCCCGTACCCGGGCGATCCACTTCGGATAGTCGGAGCAGGGCCACCAGCCCGGGCTGGGCCGGGGGTCGGGGATCCCGTCGATGAGGCTTTCCCGGTGACGTTTGCCGGTGGTGGCGGGGTCCTTGCTGGGAAATTCGCCGGACTCCCCCACCAGCATGATGCCCAGGGCGTCGGGGTAGTGGTTGAAGATGTTGGTGTAGACCGATTCGAAGAACTCCTGCGCGTCGGGATCGTCCGGGTGCTTGTAGCCCGGCAGATAGCCGTAGAGCATGGTGTCGAGTCCGTAGTTCTTCGCCCGCTGGATCACGTCGTTGATGTCCAGATAGCCCACGTTGGTCCGGTCCACGCCGGTGGTGAAGACCACGCAGGTGTCCAGCCCGGAGTGGAGCATGGCGTTCAGGTGGCTGTCGGGGAACTGGTCGATGCCCCAGCCCGAATGGACCATGCGGGGCGTGACCAGCCGTTCGTGGATCACGTCCTGAGGAGTGATGAAGGGCGCCTCGCGGAAGTTCAGGATGTCCTCCAGGCCCACGCCGCCGAAGCGGACGCCTCTCGGGTCTTTCCCGGCGATGGTGATCTTCCCCGGCTCCGCCTTGAGCCGGTACGAAAGGGGCTTGGCAAGCTCAGGTTCGAGGGTGAGCACGATGCTTTTCCCCTCGGAAGCCGGATGGATGGGCAGCGAAAGCTCCATGACGACCCGGAAATAGTCCTGCAGGTCGGCTGCGGTGTTGGCGATCCGCACGTCCGCCCCCGCGGGGCAGACGATGGTCCAGCTTTCGTCTATGACGATCTCGCCGGGCTCGGGGCGGGCTTCGGGGTCTCTGGTCCCCGGATGGTGGACCACGTCCATGCGCTGGCGGAATTCGTAATTGCGTTCGATCTTCATGGTTTTCGTTCTTTCCTTGGAAAATTGTTTCCGGCCTCCTTCGGAGCATTCCTCTTCCGGGGGCTTTTACGTACAGAATATAACCCCTCAAACCTTTTTTTCAATCCTCTCCCCGAAAAAAAAGCACTTTTTTTCGAAAAGGGACTTGAAAAAGTTGACTATGCAAATTATCTTATAACAGGAATGAGCAGGTAAGTTCGAAAAATGCAGACCTATCGCGACATAGCCCGTGAGATCGAGCGGCGTATTCTGTGCGGGATCTATCCCGCCAACAGCCAGCTCCCTTCGCGCCTCGAACTGATGCGCGAATTCCAGGTGGCCCGTGCGACGCTGGACCGGGCCGTCCGGGAGCTGGTGGATTCCCGCCGCCTCACCAGCCGGAGGGGCTCCGGGACCTCGGTCAACCCCTTGAAGGAGCACCGGCGCGACGTGGCCCTCATCGGCGCGTCCCTGGGCGCGGAGCCGGAAATTTCCGGCGAATTCTGCTGCCGCCCCTTCGATCCGGAGCTTCTCGCCCGCCGTTCCAACTGGGCGCTGCTCTACAAATACGACGCGCTGCTGTGGCGGTTCCCCAGAAGCTCCGAACTCCCCGTCATCGAGGCCATGGCCGGCCGGATCCCCCAGGTGGTGGTCAACCGGGTGATCCCGGGGATCGACTGCGTTTCCACCGATCACCGGGGCGCCTACCGGACCATCGCCGCCGAGAGGATGAAGGGCTGTCCCGACGCGCTTCCCGTGTTTCTGAGTTCGGGAGGCGACACGTTGCCGAGGCAGTACCGTTTCGAGGGATTTTCCGACGCCTGCCGGAACGCGGGGCGCTTCTACGAACTGTGGAAGTTCGATCAGGGGGCCTCTTTCGACGCCATGACGCAGATCATGCACGACCATCTGCTCGCCGCCGCGGGGACGCCCGTGCTGGCGGTTTCGGACTCCCTCGCCCTCACGGGGGCTTTCATGCACGCGGTCTCCGGCACAGGGCGGCGCTGGAAGAAGGATCTCTGGTACAGCGACTTCGACAACAACTACCCCCGGAACGTCTGGGGCGTCGAGGTGACCAGTTTCATTCAGGATTACGAGGCTTTGATCACGGCGGCGCTGGAGCGGCTCACCAAGCTGCTCGGCTCCGGAAACGTGACGGAGCCTGAACATAAACTTGTCTTCCCGCTGCGCCGCAGCGGAGACACTTGAAGTCCATCAACAAGGAAAGGAAGTCAAAAATGGACAAAATCATCAGAGTGGCAATCGCCGGATTCGGCCGCAGCGGATGCGGCATCCACGGCAAGTATTTCGCCACCGATCCCCGGTTCAAGGTGATCGCCGTGGCGGACAATCTGCCCGACCGCAGGAAGGATGCCGTCGACATGTTCAACTGCCAGACCTACGAGAGCTTCGAGGAAATGATCGCAAAGGGCGGTTTCGACTTGCTCGTCAACGCCACCCCCAGTCCTTTCCACGTGGCCTGCTCCAAGATGGGACTCGAACACGGCTTCAACGTCATCGGCGAAAAGCCCAGCGCTCCCACCGTGGCCGAGTTCGACATGCTGGTCGCCACCGCCGAAAAGAACAAATGTCTTTTCATGCCCTACCAGAACAGCCGTTTCTATCCCTTCTTCATCAAGATGCGCGAAGTGATCGCTTCGGGCGTGCTGGGCAAGATCGTCTGCATCCGGTCCAACTGGAGCGGCTTCGGCCGCCGCTGGGACTGGCAGACCCGTCAGGAAAACATCGCCGGCAACCTCTTCAACACCGGCCCGCACCCGGTGGATCAGGCCATCGTCCTCTTCGGCGAAGGCATGCCCAAGGTTTTCTGCCGGATGGATTCCGTCCAGCACGGCCTCGGCGGCGACGCCGACAACTTCTGCACCGTGAGCCTCTACGGTGAAGGGCATCCCCTCATCGAGATCCAGATCAGCTCGCTTCAGGCCTATCCGCAGGGCGAGATGTACAACATCCAGGCCGAATTCGGCGGTCTCACCGGCGGTCCCAACGGACTCAAGTGGAAGTATTTCGATCCCGCCAAGGCGCCCAAGCAGGAGTTCTGGAAGCCCTGGAGCAAGAACCGGGAATACTGCTCCGAGAAACTGGAGTGGATCGAGAAGGAATGGACCTTCGACAACAGCGAATCCAACGCCAGCGGCTTCAAGGGACTTTCCGCGGCCATCTACGAGAACTACTACAACGTCATGGTCAACAACGCGCCCCGTGTCATCACCCTCGACCAGGTCCGCCGCCAGGTCTACGTGATGGAAGAAGCTCACCGGCAGAATCCCCTGCCCAAGACGCCCCGTCCGTAACGGACAGTCCGGAATTTCCGGTGAAAAGCGGGGTTTCCCTTTGCGGGAGACCCCGTTTTTTTCTTGACTTTGGGGCGGCGGCGTTGTATATTTTGCAAATGACATCTTCGGCAACAAATCAAGGAGGTTTTCCAATGACCGCTCTCGAACGGCTCAAAAAGATCGATCCCGAACTGCTCATCCGCCCCTGCGGAGCGGGGAATCTGCTCGTTTCCAACACCCTCCAGGGCCGGATCATGGCCGAGATCGGCGGCAAGCTCATCCACCGTTTCGACGCCGACCTGGCGGAGCATCCCGATCCGGAACACTTCAACAATCTGGGGGGCAACTCCCTCTGGCCCGCCCCCGAGGGCGGCGACTTCGCCTTCAATTACCCTCCGAAGGGCGGCTGGTACGTGCAGAAAGGCATCAACTCCGTCAAAAGCACTTTGCTGGGTGAAGAGCGGGGGGCGCTGCTCATCGGCAAGGAGTTCGAACTTCTCAACCGCCGGGGCAAAACCGTGAAGGTCACCTGGCGCCGCCGGATCACCGCGCTCCCGGCTCCCGCGCTCCCCGTGCCCGCCCTCAGGTACGGGAGCGTCGACACGCTCAAACTGGCGGAGCCCGCGGATATTTACGACGTGCTCATTTCCGCCTGGTCGCTGGAACAGCTCCCCGGCGCTTCCGGCATCACCGCCTTCGGACGCTGCGCCAAAGACGCACGACAGGCGATCAACACTGATTTCTACGGAGACCCCATGCCCCGGCTCTCCTTCGAGGACAAGTGGTTCAAATTCGCCCTGGGCGGCCCCTGCCGTCTGCAGATCGGCATTTCCTCCGCCGAGTCGCCGGAGCTCATCGGCTCCTTCGATCCCGCCCGCGGCGCAGCGGTGCTGAGGACGACCCCCGCCCGGAACGACGGGCGCTACATCAACTTCGCCGACAACGACCAGAAGAACGGGCCCTTTTCCGCCGCCGACCAGTACAGCATCTTCAACGGCTCCGAGGAGCTGGACTTCCACGAACTGGAGACCCTCGCCCCCATGACGATGGATCCCCAGGGCCGCGTTACGGGCAGCCGGCTCGAATCCGAAACAACGATCCTCAGCGGCGACAGCGGGCAAATCGCCGACTGCCTCGTCAAAACTTACGGCGTCCCCGCGGCATTTCTCAAATACTGAAAATCATGGAATATCTGGACATCCACACCCACATCTTCCCCGAGCACGTGGCCGCCAAGGTCATCGCCCAGCTGGAAGGCTACTACAAGTGCAAATGGCACGGCACCGGGGTTTATGACGATCTGATCAAGTCCATGGACGAGGCCGGGGTCCGGCGGAGCAACGTCTTTTCCTGCGCCACCCGTGCGGATCAGGTGGAGGCGGTCAACACCTATCTCGCCTCGGTGCAGGCGAAATTCCCGGACCGCTTCTGCAGTTTCGGCACCATCCATCCGGGCTATCCCCATGTGAAGGAGGAACTGGCCCGGCTCAAATCCATGGGGCTCCGGGGGCTCAAGATCCACCCGGACTTCCAGCAGATCAAGATCGACGATCCCGCCATGCTCAAGGTCTACGATCTGGTGGGGGATTCGCTCCCCATCCTCTTTCACATCGGGGACCCCTGTTTCGACTATTCCGCCCCGAAGCGGCTGGCTCACGTCCTCGACCTGATGCCCGGACTGCGGGTCATCGCCGCCCATCTGGGGGGCTACCGCGCCTGGGAAGACGGGAAAAAGTATCTGGTGGGGAGGGACATCATGCTGGACACCTCGAGCTCCATCGGCTTCATCACGCCCGAAGAGGCGAAAAGCATCATCCTCGCCCACGGCTGCGAACGGGTCCTCTGGGGGAGCGACTATCCCGGCACCCGGCACAAGCAGGCCATCGCCGACCTGAAGTCACTGGGCCTCACGCCCGAACAGGAAGAGATGATCTTTCACAAAAACGCGGAAAAACTGCTCTTCCCCGCGACTTCCAACACCTGATCCGGGGTGATTTCCGCGATGCAGCGGCAGATGCCGCCGACCAGATCCCGGCAGCGCCAGAAGCAGTTTTCGCAGGGCATGCCGCAACTCACCACGACGGGCGGGACGACGCCCGGCACGAGGCAGTGCTCCGGGTAGGGCAGGAACCAGCCCGGCTGGCCGCGCCCCGCCAGAACGACGGAGGGGACTCCCGACATGGCGGCGGCATGGATCCCCCCCGTGTCCACTCCCAGCGCCCCTTTGGCCCGTGAGACCGTGCCGATGAAACGTTCGACGGTGAGTCCCGAAAGGACCGTCGTCCGCTTTTCGGGCAGAAAAGCGGCTATGGCCTCGAGCAGTCCCCTCTCGGCGGGAGTCCCGGTGATGACGTAATGGGGCAGGTCCATCCTTTTGAGGAGTTCGCCCCATTTTTCCGCCGGCCAGCAGCAGGAAGGCCCCTTGCCGCTTCCGGGGAAGACGCAGAAGTACTCCTTCACCGGCAGCTCCGCCGGGGTGAAGGGGCGGGCCGCCCAGGGATTTTCCGGCCGGAATCCGGGAGAGCAGAACTCGGCGAAGCGGGCATTGCGTTCCAGCTCGTGTTCATCGGGGAGAAAGGGAATCTCGCTCCGGGCCGCCGGGGCGAGAAGTTTCAGCAGCCGGGGCTGAAGGTGGAGCGGGGTCGCCTCGAAGCGGCAGCACTCCCGTGCTCCGGAAGCGGCATGGAGCAGCTCCTCCACCAGCAGTTCCCGGTAGAACCTCGCCTGAAAGAGCCGTTCCGGCCGGAGCGCGGAAACGAGGTCGAGGAGATGCCGCCGGAGTTTCGGCTCCCGGAGGAATCGGTGCGGAGCCACCGGGATCACCTGAAGGGCGGGGAAGAGCTTTTGACAGCTCTCCGCCCACAGCGCGTTGGCCAGCATGGTGCAGTGTTCCCCCGGCGCGGTGAAGGCGGGGATGAAGGGGGCGAAGAGCAGAAAATCCCCGATCCGGTCCAGCCGGATGAGCAGCGAGCCCGACCGGTCGCCCTGCGGAGCAGGCCGCAGACGCCAACGGAGGAGGTCGGTCAGCAGGGAAATCTTGTCGGCAAGTTTCATTTTCCGGCTCCTTCCGCATCTTCGGGGAAGAGAAAGTCGATCAGGCGGGCGGCGTGACGCTTAAGCGACCACGTTTCGGCTTTTTCGCGGGCCTTGCGCCCCATGGAGTTCCGGAGTTCTTCGTTTCGGGTCAGCGTTTCGAGGGCCTCCGCCCACTCCTCGGGCGAGGCGCAGAGGAACCCGGTCCCGCCGGGGACGACCACGCGGGTGTTCTCGCCTACGGGAGAGGCCAGGGAGGGCAGTCCGGCCCCGGCGTACTGGATGAGCTTGTAGGCCGACTTGCCGCGGGCGAAGGGCTCGTCGGGGAGCGGCATGATCCCCGCGTGACAGCGGGCGAGAAGACCAGCTTCTTCGGCTTCGCTCCACTCCACGCTGCGGGAAGGAACGCCGGGAAGCGGGCCCCAGGCGGCTTTGCCGATCATGAGCAGTTCGAAATCGCAGCGGGCGGCCAGTTTCCGCAATACGGGGAGAAAGTTCCGCAGATAGGGGAAGGTGGCGGGGCTGCCGATCCACGCCACGGTGAAGCGGGGGAATTTTTCCGCCGTCTCCGCCGCCCGGTCGTAACGGTCCAGATCGATGGCGGTGGGGACTTCGAGTACGGCGGAGTTGAGTTTCCCGAACCGCTCTTCGATCAGGCGGTTGGCGGCGATGATGCCGGAAGCCCCGCGGGCGAGGGCGTCGTATTTGCCGGCAAGTCCCGGGATCCGGGCATACTTTTCCCACACCGGATCGTCGAAACCGAGAAAATAGGGGTGCTTCTTCAGAAAAAAAGCCCTCTCGGCCCATGCGGGCAGCAGGGGGAACAGTTCATATTCGATGAAGAATACCTTTTCCGGAGCGCATCGGGCGATATCGCGCATCCGGCGGGCGAAGGCGCGGCAGAAGCTCCCCGGCTGCCGGGCTTTCCCGGCGTAGAGGCGCTCCAGATAGGCCGCGTCGAAAAAAGAAAAAAAGTCGACTTCTATCCCCGCCGCCTCGAAGAACGGGCGGTATCGGAAAAAACGCAGGCGGCTGGAGGCGCCGTTTTCCGCATAACGGCAGAAGACGCAGAGGTGCTTCGCCTTGCTCATTTGACCCTGTCGAGAAGGGCGTTCAGCTGTTCCCGCACTCCCGCAAGCCGCCGCAGATGGAATTCGAACACCAGTTTCCGTTCCGGGTCGGCCTCCTGCAGTACTTCGAAGGCCCCGACCGTCTCGTCCAGGTCGGCCAGAGCCCGTTTCCCGAGACAGCGCTTCAGGGCGGGGTTGTTGTCGGGGACATCCAGAAAGTCCGCCGTCCGGGCCAGGAGCCGGGCGTAGGCGCACCCCGCGCCCAGGGGGCCGCAGAAGGGGTTCATGTCGAGAGCGCAGCGGCTGTTCCAGGCGGAAGCGAGGGCGTCGATGGTCTCGACGACGTTCTCTCCGGGCCGCCGGGGCGGGAAAGCGGGATCCTCGCCCTCTTCGTCGTCATCCGGCTCCGGGCCGCGGAGGAAGTCGCCCGAAAGGTAGCTCCAGGCGCTGCTCATGGCGTTCATGCCGGGCACTCCGGACTTCAGTTCGGGACGGGCGGAGATGGTTTCCGCCAGCATATCCTCTTCGCCGGGCAGGTCGAGACACTGGGGCAAAGTCTGGAAATAGCAGTTGATCCGGAGCTCGTCGCGGCGGATCTCTTCTTCCCACCGGGATTCATCCCACGCGGCGGGGCGGTTTGACGGAGAACGGCTCATTGTTTGCTGCGGGCGGCGGCCTCGAGTTTCGACACGGCGTCGGGGGAGGGGGCTCCGGACCAGAGCTCTTCGAGCGCGTAGCGCGCCCTCGCTTCCGGCGTCATCAGGTGGACGAGCACGGTGTTGTAGTCGATGATCTGCCAGCTGCCGGTGCCCACGCCGTCGATCCGGGTGGGGTGGAGCTTCCAGGTCTCGCGGACCCGCCGTTCGATCTCGGAGGAAAGGGCGTTGAGCTGAGGCTCCGAAGTGGCCGTGGCGATCACGTAGCAGTCGGCGATGGAGGAAAGCTCGCTTACGTTGACGATCTTCACCTCTTCCGCCTTCTTGTCTTCGGCGCACCTGGCGCAGAACGAGGCCAGTTCTTCGGGACCGGGCGTCACTTTTTTCTCACTCATTTTCCATTTTTCCCTTCACTCTGATCTTGTACAGCCCGTGCCGACGACAGTATTCCGCCACCGGTGCGGGCGTCCGTGATATAATATCGCTCCAATTTGCCGATTTTGCCATAGCGGAACGCAAGTTTGTCGATGAATTTTCGAAAAATTTTCCCGACAGCAGCCCGGAAAAGAGTTTTTCCGCCGTTTTCACTGGGAAATGCCGCTCCAAAATCTCCAGCGTCACCTCCGCCCCCGGCCGGGGATAGGTCAGCACCCCGAAGCGCTCCGCCAGTTCCACGCCCCGGTACCAGGTGTGCAGCTCCAGCAGGGAATCCGCCCCGATGAGCAGCAGAAACTCCTCCTCCCCGCGGGAGTTGAGTTCCTCCAGAAGCTCGAAAGTGTACGAAGGGCTTTTCTGCCGCCTCATTTCCACGTCCGAGGCGAAGTTTCCCGGCTCGGCGGCCGTCAGCAGCCGGAGCATGTTCATCCGGTGCTCGAAACCCGCCTGCTCCCTCCCGGCCTTGTGGGGCGGACTGAAGGAGGGGACCCACATCACCCGGTCGCAGCGGTGTGACGCCAGCGCTCCCCGGGCAACGCCCAGATGCCCCGCATGCGGGGGATCGAAACTGCCGCCGAAAAAAGCCGTTTTCATCGAAAATGCCGAAACTCCTTTCCATCTCTTCCGGGGATTAAAATAACCTTTTTTTCCGTTTTTTCAAGTTCGGCGAAAGAAAAAACTCTTTTTTTGCTTGATTTTTTCCGTTTTCCCTCTATCTTATGGAGAGTACACACGGTAAAGAGAAAAGAGGAGAGACCTTGCTTTCATGAAAAAACTGCTGTTCTTCCTTGTCTTCGGGCTCTGCTGCGGTCTTGCCGCGGAAGCCGATCCGTTCACGTGGCGCGCCGACGCCGAGAGGGGAAAACTGGTGATATCGGTCCGCGTCGCCGAGGGGCATTATCTCAATTGCGACATGCTCCGGATCGAGATCCGCGACGCTGAAGGACAGACGCCGCCCTTCCTTTCTTCTCCGCCGAAAATAACGATCGACGACCCGGATCAGGGGAAGATCCCCATCCTGGGCGAAGGCGTCTGGCGCTGGTCCTGCGGCGGGAAGCCCCCCTACCGGGTGAAGGTCTCCTTTCAGGGGTGCCGCAAGGCCGGGCCCGGAGAGCCCGCCGTCTGCCTGATGCCGCAGGAACTGCAGCTTATGGGGCAGACTGTCCCCGCCCCGCGCCCCGCGGAAAAGGAACGCGGCGCCTTTTACCGGCCGTGGAAGGTGGTGAAAAGCTTTTCCGGCGCCATGAACAAGGCGGAATTCCTGAAATTTCTCGATCCCGCCGGGGGAGGGGAGGCCGTCCGCTCTCAGGAAAACCTCTTCGACGGCGCTTCCCTGTTCCTGATCCTGCTGCTCACCCTGCTGGGCGGGGCGGGGCTGAACCTGACGCCCTGCGTGCTCCCCATGATCCCCGTCAATCTGGCGGTCATTTCCGGCGGAGCCGGCCGGAGCGCCGGATTCCGCCGGGGGCTCTGCTACGCCTGCGGCATGGCCCTCGCCTACGGGGTGCTGGGCGCGGCGGTGGTCTTCACGGGGGCCACCTTCGGGTCTCTCAACTCCTCGAGCTGGTTCAACTTCGGCGTGGCGGCGGTCTTCTTCGTGCTGGCGGCGGCCATGTCGGGGCTCTTCGACCTGGATCTTTCGCGCTTCGCCCGCTTTTCTCCGGGGAAGCTCCCCGGTTCCTGTGAGGCGGCGGCCTTTTTCATGGGGATCGTTTCCGCCCTGCTGGCCGGAGCCTGCGTCGCCCCCGTGGCCGCCGGGCTCATGATCTTCGCCGCCGGACTCTACGCGCAGGGGAACATGCTGGCCCCCTTCATGGGGCTGCTGCTGGGCGTCGGCATGGGGCTGCCCTGGCCCTTCGCCGCCGCGGGCCTCGCGGTGCTGCCCAAACCGGGACGCTTCATGCTGACGGTGAAATACGTCTTCGCCGGAGTTATTCTTCTGGGGGCGGTCTATTACGCTTATCTGGGGTTCTCCCTGCTGCCGGGAAATTTTTCACCGCAGGCGGAGCTGACCAAACTGGCAGAAGCGGGGGACCGGGCGCATGCCGCGAAAAAACGCCTTGTGGTGGACTTCTGGGCCACCTGGTGCAAGAACTGCACGGCCATGAAGCGCACTGTGCTCAGTGATCCCGAAGTGCTCAAGGCCCTTGAAAAATACGAATTCGTCGAATTTCAGGCCGAAAAGCCGGGGGATCCCCTTATCGCGCCTTTGCTGAAAGAGTGGAAGGTGCCCGGTTTTCCCGCTTTTGTCATCCTCGAACCTTGAAAATCCCCCGAGTTTGTGCTATATTATCCGGAATACAGTTTACGACGGATAACCGCAATCAAACAAGGAGTTTTATCATGGCGGACGATGTCAAAGGCCAGGAGCTGATGGACAAACTGGTCAGCTTGTGCAAACGGCGCGGATTCATTTTCCCGAGTTCCGAGATCTACGGCGGCTTCAACGGCTTCTGGGACTACGGTCCCTACGGCTGCCGCATGAAACGGGCGGTGGAGTCTCTCTGGTGGCGTGAAATGGTCGAGACCCGCGACAACGTGGAAGGGCTCGACTCCACCATCATCGCCAACCCCACCATCTGGAAGGCTTCCGGCCACATCGACCAGTTCAGCGACCTGATGACCGACTGCAAGAACTGCAAGGCCCGGCACCGGGTGGACCAGATGGAAGACCCCACCACCTGTCCCGTCTGCGGCAGCAAGGACCTGACCGAGCCCAAGGAATTCAATCTGATGATGAAGACCTTCGTGGGCCCCGTCTTCGACGACGAGCACGTGGCCTACCTGCGGGCCGAGACCTGCCAGCCCATCTTCGTGAACTTCCACAGCG
This sequence comes from Lentisphaeria bacterium, assembly GCA_017443585.1. Classification (GTDB taxonomy): domain Bacteria; phylum Verrucomicrobiota; class Lentisphaeria; order Victivallales; family Victivallaceae; genus UBA1784. Next base: position 11,431 of record JAFSYV010000177.1, read on the forward strand.
TCCGCGTGGCGACGCGGCAGAAGCTCCCCTTCGGCGTGGCCCAGATCGGGAAGGCCTTCCGCAACGAGATCAACCCCCGCAACTTCACCTTCCGCAGCCGGGAGTTCACCCAGATGGAAATGGAGTTCTTCTGCGACGGCGAAGAGGGAATGAAGTGGTTCGAGTACTGGAAGGAACAGCGGATCAACTATTACCGCAACAAGCTCCAGTTCCCCGAGGAGTTCATGCGCATCCACGTCCACGACAAGCTGGCCCACTACGCCAAGGCGGCCATCGACATCGAAGTGCAGTTCCCCTTCGGCTGGGGCGAGCTGGAAGGCGTCCACCACCGGGGCACCTGGGATCTCTCGCAGCACAGCAAGTTTTCCGGCGTCGATCTGAGCTACATGGACCACGACAACCACCGGACCCTCATGCCCACGGTCATCGAGACCAGTGTGGGACTGGACCGGACCATCCTCGCGTTGTTGAGCCGGGCCTACGACGAAGACACCGCCGCCACCAAGAAAGAAGGCATGGAAGAGGACGTGCGGGTGGTGCTCCATCTGCCTCCGCTGGTCGCTCCCATCCAGGCGGCGGTCCTGCCCCAGTCCAAGAAGCTCAAGGAAAACGCCGAAGCGCTGTACAAGGACATTTCGCGCTATTTCCGTTCCGAATACGACGATACGGGCAGCATCGGCAAGCGCTACCGCCGTCAGGACGAGATCGGCACTCCCTACTGCATCACCTTCGACTTCGACTCCCTGAACGACAACGCGGTCACGGTCCGGGACCGGGACACCATGCTTCAGGAGCGGATCGGGATCACTCAGCTCCGGGACTATCTGGAAAAGAAGATCGGATTCTGAAGTCCGGTCCGATGAACTCCGGGAGTGGAAAACCGAAAAAGTTTTCCGGCTTCCGGAGTTTTTGATTTTACGCGTTTTCGAAAAGGGAAGGGGAATACGGCGTGTCTATGGGCGCGACGGGAAAATATCAGGTGGATATGTGCCACGGTCCGCTTTTCAGCAAGATCGTGGTCTTCGCCATCCCGCTGATGCTTTCCATGGGCCTTCAGCTGATCTTCCACGCCATGGACCTGGTGGTCATCGGCCACTTCTCTCCCCATGAAGCCATGGCCGCCGTGGGCTCGACGGCTCCGATAAATTCCCTGATGATCAATGTCTTCGGCGGCCTTGCCGTGGGGACGAGCGTCTTCACGGGGCGCTTTTTCGGCGCGGACGACCGCAAGCGATTGAGCCGCTCCATCCACACCTCCATCGCCCTCGGCGTCTACGGCGGCCTCATCGCCATGCTCCTCGGGCTGCTGATCGTCAGGCCGCTCCTCGTGTGGATGGAGACGCCCGCGGATGTGCTGCCCAAGGCCTGCCTCTACCAGTGGATCTGTTTCGCGGGGCTGCCTTTTTCGCTCTTGTTCAACATCGGCAGCGGCATCATGCGCGCCGTGGGAGACACGAAACGTCCATTCTATTTCCTCACCGTCGCGGGCGTGGTCAACGTGCTGCTGAACCTCTTTTTCGTGGTGGTGTGCGGCATGGATGTGGCCGGCGTGGCCATCGCCACCGCCATCGCCCACGCTCTTTCCGCCGGACTGCTCCTGCGGGCGCTGATGAAAAACGAACCCAGGACCCGGTTCAGCTGGCACAGGATGCGCATCGACGGGCGTATCATGAAGGACATCCTGAAGATCGGCGTCCCCTCTGGCGTCCAGAGCTCCTTCTTCTCCGTTTCCAACATGATCATCCAGTCCTCCATCAACTCCTTCGGCTCCTACGCCATGGCGGGGAGCACTGCGGAGCTGGGGGTGGAGTCGATTCTCCACGTCTGTTCCACCTCCTTCTACCACGCCGCCATCGCCTTCATTTCCCAGAACCGGGGGGCGGGCGACTACAAGCGGGTGGTGAAAAGCATTCAGGAGTGCGCCCTCTGCGCGACGGTCCTCAGCACCATCGTGGGATGGACCTTTTATCTGCTGGGACCGCGGATATTGTGTGTTTTCAATTCCGATGCCCAGGTCATCGACTGGGCCATGCAGCGGGCCGCGATCATGTTCACCACCTACATGCTCCTCGGCATCATGGAGACGCTGAACGGGACCATGCGCGCCCTCGGCTACGCCTTGAGCTCCATGTTCATCACCCTCTTTTTCGCCTGCATCTTCCGGATCTGGTGGATCTTCACCATCCTGCCCCACTACCGGACCTTTTTCGGGCTCTTCATCTCCTACCCCGTGTCGTGGGTCCTCGTTTCGGCGGTCAATCTCATCGTCCTCTTCTTCGGACTGCGCAAACTCAAAAGGGAACTCTCCGCCAGGGAGAAAAGTTTTGCCTGAACGTCTTCCGGGGCGGGGCAGGGGAGAAAGCAAAAAACTGGTTCTTCGACGGTTTGTGACGGAAACGGGCAGAAAAACGGAAAGAAGTCAAAGACGGGCTTGAAAAAGACCGGCATTGCACCTATTGTTTATTGACCAAAAAAAACGATAGGAGGAAAGCAATGTCGGTCAACCTATAC
>JAFSYV010000015.1 GCA_017443585.1 Lentisphaeria bacterium
CCCCTTCCCCATGTTCTCGGAGAGTTCGGAGGCCTCCTTGTAGAACGAGAGAAGTGTGCTCTCCGGGACGGAATACCCGCCCAGCGTCATATTCCAGTTGCCTGTGTAGGCGTCGATGAAGTAACCGTCCACCTCCCTGACCAGATCTCCGAAGACGATGGGTTCCACGGTCCGCGTGTAACGCTGAACGTTGTTGCCGCCCCAGAAAATTTTGATTTCGGGATCGGCCTTTTTGGCGATCCGCGAAGCCATGCGGACGATGGTCATGCAGTTGAACATGGATTCGCACCACGTTCCCGCATAACGCGGCATGGTGGCTCCGGAGGGGATCTCGCTGCCGACGCTCCACTCTTTGATGCGGCCTTTGGTCCGGGAAGCGACGTGCTTCAGTCCCCGGAGGATGTTGTCGACGGCCTTGTCGGTCAGGATGGGTCTTCCCGCGGCGAAGGCTTCGGGATCGGCGCTCCGGCGCATGGTGGCGCCGACGGAGAGAATGACCTTGAAATCGCCGGACTCCAGAAATTTCCGGTTGGCGGACAGCATGCGGTCCACGTACTTTTCGGGACCGGCGCTGGACGCCATCCCCGTGGATGTGAGCTTGAGGGCGATCGTTTTTGCGCCCACGCGCCGGTAAGCGTCATGAAGTTCGGGATAGACGCCGAAGCCGAACTGGAAAAAGGGATCCCGCCGCGACGGTTCAGGCGCAACGGCTACGCCGCACTGAATGCGCCCGATTTTTTTTTTGCGCTGGAGCAGTTCCGCTTCGGCGACGTAGTATCCGTTTTTCTGTCCGGGCAGGGTCAGGACCGTCCGGCCCGGCATTTTCCCCTGTCCCGCAAGTTGGGGCGCGACTTCTTTGCCGCCGTAATCCCGGAGCCGGACGACGTAAGAGAACTCGCCCTCTCCGTCAAGATCGAGGTGAAGAGTGATCTTCTCTCCCGGATCGAAGAATCCGGCCACGCCCAGCGGATAAAACGCCGCCTCGCGGACCGTTTTGCCGTCCAGCTGCCGGAAGGAGGTCTTGCCCGTTCCCCGGTCGATCTTTTTGAGTTCGATCCTGTCGAACCACGCCGTCCCGTTGCAGTTCAGCGTCGGCAGAACGTAGATTTTATTGCTCTTGAAGTATTTTCCCGTGAATCGGCGGCTGCCCTTCTTCCATTCGAAAGTCCCCGTTTCCGGATTTCCGGCGGGGTTGGTCGCGGCCCGCGCCCAGCGTTTGCGATCCTCGCCGCAGATCAGGATCTGTGCGCCTTTTTTCGGATCGGCGGCGATGTCCTTCCCCCGGATATAAAAAGTCAGCTCGTATTCCGCGCCGTCCTCGAGTTCGAAGAGCTTCTCCGCCTGGGAGTAGTTTTCCAGCCGGAAGGAGCGGTCGGAGAGTTTGACCGCGTCGTCCATGAAGACCGGCGGATTGCGGACTCGCCAGCCATCCGGCAGCCGGTCCAGCGGGGTGATTTTTATATCGCCGTACCAGGCCGTTCCGGAGCCGTAATTGTAGAAGGTCAGGGTCACCGTTTCGCCGCCGATAATTTCGGTGTCGATGTACCCCGTTCCGGTATGCCAGTCGAAAGTGCCCGTCTCCTTCTCGTTCTTCGGCAGGGAAGAGACCGGATACCAGCGTTTGACGCCGGGCGAATTGAGCACGATCCGCGTTCCCTTGTCAAGATCCTTGCCCTTGACGGAGAAGGTCAGTTTGTACTGACCGCTCTTTTCAAGCGTGATTTTTTTGACGGCCTGAACCGCCCCGTCGAGCCGGATCGAACCGGTTCCCGGCACCTTCCCCGCCGCGTCGAAACGGATCTTGTTTTTGTTCGAAAGGGTCCAGCCCGCAAGATCGGAGGAAATTTCGATTTCCTGTGCGGCGAGAGCAAAGGCACAACACGACAGCAAAATAAGCTTTTTCACAAAGATTCCCCCTCGAAGATATTCACGGTTTGAGAATAACACAATTGTTGCGGTCGAAACTGCAGTCGGTGACAGCGAAACTTGTGAACGCCGCATACATGCTCGACTTCGACGGAAGATCGCGGATCCCCTTGTTTTCGACATGTCCGTCGATATAGAGCACATTGGCCGTCCTCGTGCCGCCGCTCTTTCCTTATTACTTGATTTGGTCTCATTGATCTTCCTCCTGTTCGAGCAGATGTTCTCAGCGAAAACGAACTTTTTTCAAATGAAATCACTCATTTTTTTGTTTTTCCCAAAAGACGCCGCTCCCCGACAGGGGGGAACGGAAAAATGTCGCCTCATTTGGCTAACAGCGTGAAGTAATAGAATTTGTTGTAGTCCGCGCTCCACCCGGGGATGGGTTTCCCCTGTTGGATCTCGCTGTTGGGCATGGCACTGGTGTGGCCGTCGACCCAGAGCAGCCCCATCTTGCTGTAACCGGCGTGGCGGCCCAGCACGGGCGTGGTGTCGGAGGCGCCGTAGAAGAAGGCGTTCTTCTGCTCGTTGGAGAGATCCACCGTGTCGTTGTTTTCTCCGACGGCAATGGTGGTGGAGGGTCGTCTCACCTCGTTGGCCTTGACGTAGATGCCGCCGAAGCCCAGATTTCTGGCGATCTTGCCGGTCCCGCTCTGGCCACCGGTGTAGGCATAGCCGTAGCCACCCAGTGAAGCGCGGTTCACACTGGATGGCACCCTGTCGAACGCGGTGTAGTTGGGGCAGAGGAATGCGCCGGAAGACAGTGCCTTCCGCTGCTGGTCGTCGAGGTTTTTGGTCGTGCCGCCGGGCAACCCCAGCATGATGGCGATCTGGAGTTTCCAGGAAAAGTGGTAGGCTCCCGTGACCGTGGAGCCGTGGGGGACCCCGACGCCGCCGCAGGGGAAATAATCGTACTGGGCGGTGTAGAAATTCATGCCGTTGCCCTGCTGCTTCAGATTGTTGAGACAGGTGGCCTGTTTCGCCGTCTCCCGGGCCTGCTGCAGGGCGGGCATGAGCATCGCAGCCAGAATGGCGATGATGGCTATAACTACCAGGAGTTCGATAAGCGTGAATTTTTTCATCTGTTTCATTTTAAAAACTTCCTTTCTGTTGGGTAGTGTTGTCATATTCCATTCAGACATCCGTCCACAATCTCGTCGATGTTTCCCTGCGCCAGCCCGATACTGGTGTCGGCCGCACCGTAGTAGACCCGGAGCGTGCGGGTCTTCCAGTCCACCACCGCCCCGGTGGTGAAAACGGTGTCGGGAACGACGCCGTGGAATTCATACTCGGTCTCGGGCGTGAGCAGGTAGCTCTTCATGACGCC
>JAFSYV010000178.1 GCA_017443585.1 Lentisphaeria bacterium
AAGACCGCCGCCGACCTGCCGGAAGGGACGAATCTCATCGGCGCCTTCCATCAGCCCGACGCGGTCTTCATCGACCCCGGCTTCCTGCGGACTCTGCCCCGGAAGGAGCTGATCTGCGGCATGGCCGAAGTGGTCAAGACGGCGGTCATCCTCGACGGCGCTTTCTTCGACCGGCTCGAAGCCCTGGGGAGCGGCCCCGTCACCGCCCCCGATTACGATTGCGTCTTCCCCGAACTCATCGGACGCTGCTGCGAACTCAAGGCCTCGGTGGTGGAAGCCGACGAAAAGGAGCAGGGGCTCCGGGCCATCCTCAACTACGGCCACACCTACGGCCACGCGGTGGAACAGTTGAGCTCCTTCACCATCCCTCACGGCGAAGGGGTCGCCATGGGCATGACCGCCGCCGGGATGACGGCGCTGCTTCTGGGCATGTGGACGAAAGAGGAGTTCGCGCGCCAGCAGCATCTGCTCGAAGCCCTCGGACTGCCCACGGTTCTCCCCCGCGCCTTCGCGCCGGAAAAGATCATCGAGATCATGGGCACCGACAAGAAAAACGACCGCTCGGGGATCCGCTTGGTCCTGCCGGAGCGTCTGGGCGCGGCAAAGACCGTTTCCGGCGTTCCCCTTTCCCTGATGCGCCGGGCGCTGGAGGCTTGTCATGACTGACCGAGAAGGGTGCATCGCCCTCAATCTGATCTCCGGCATCGGCTACACGCGATACAAGCTCCTCACCGGCCATTTCGGCTCTCCGGAGCAGGTTTTCGGCCACAAGGAAGAGGACTACGCTCAGCTCCGGACCATCGGTCCCCAGCTGAGCGCCCGGCTGGCGGCCTTCGACGCTTCCGGAGCCGTGGCCGCCGAAACCGATCTGGCCGACCGGGCGGGGATCCGGATCCTCACCTTGTTCGACAGCGCCTATCCCGCCGTGCTCCGGGAGCTCTACGATCCGCCCCTGTGCCTTTACGTCCGGGGCACACTGCCCGAATTCCCCGACAAGGCCGTGGCGGTGGTGGGCACCCGGCGCATCAGCGCCTACGGCCGCCGGATGAGCCAGCGCATCGCCGGAGACGCCGCCGCCATGGGCTTCGTCGTGGTTTCCGGCCTGGCCATGGGGGTGGACACTGCCGCCCATCAGGCGGCGCTGGACGCACGGGGGACAACCGTGGCGGTCCTGGGGGCGGGGCTGGCCCATATCCACCCGCGTGAAAACATCCCTCTCGCCCGGTCCATCGTGGAAAACGGCGGTGCCCTCATCTCGGAGTTTCCCATCGACATGCCCCCTTCGCGGCAGAACTTCCCCCGGCGGAACCGGATCGTGGCGGGGCTGTGCCGGGCGACCATCGTCACCGAGGCAGGCGTCGATTCGGGCGCATTGATCACGGCCAGAATGGCCATCGAAAACAACCGCGAAGTCTTCGCGCTGCCCGGCAATGCGGACAATCCTTCCGCACGGGGCTGCAACGCCCTGATCCGGGACGGCGCGGGGCTGATCGAATGTTTCGATGACGCCGCCGAAGCCATGGGCATGGGCCGCCGGGTCCCCGTGGGGGAAAACGCTTCCGCCCTGCCTCCGGATTCGGACCTCGACGACCTTTCGCGCCGGATCCTCGAGCTGCTGAAAAACGGGGACACGGGCTTCGACGAGATGCAGTCCGCCCTCGACGCGGAAACGGGGACGCTCCTCTCGAGCCTGATGAAGCTGGAACTGAAAATGCTCATCGAACTCACGCCGGAACAACTCTACCGGAGAATGGACAAATGAACACCGCCGACACCATCGCCGCCCCCGCCAGCGCCGTGGGGGGAGCCGTCACCGTCATCCGCATTTCGGGGCCCGAGGCCCTGAAGGTGCTGAAAAAGGTGTGGTGCGGCAGAAGCGATCCCGGTGCGGAAAACAATCACCGGAAGATGCTCCTGGGCCGGGTGGGGTTCGACCATGCGCTGGCGGTCTTCATGCCCGGTCCCCGGAGCTACACCGGGGACGACGTGGGCGAGATCCACTGCCACGGGGGCGCGGCGGCCGCCGCCAACGCCATGAACGCCCTGCTCGGCGCGGGGGCCCGCATGGCGGAGCCGGGAGAGTTCACCTGCCGGGCCTTTCTCAACGGCAAACTGGACCTGACGCAGGCCGAAGCGGTGGCGGACCTGATCTCCGCCGGGAGCGATGCCGCCTTCAAGCTGGCGGGCCGCCAGCTGGCGGGAGCCCTGAGCACGAAGCTGAACGCCCTTTACGACGGCATTTCCGGTCTCATTTCGGAATGCGAAGCCCGGCTGGACTTTCCCGACGAGGAGCTTGATTTCGACCCGGCGGACGGGGCGAAGATCGAGGCGCTGCGGAAGGAGACGCGCGGCCTGCTCGACTCCGCCCGGACCGGGGCGCTGCTCCGGGACGGCATCGACGTGGTCCTCGCGGGCAAAACCAATGCGGGCAAATCCAGCCTCTTCAACCTGCTCTCGGGCCAGGACCGGGCCATCGTCACCCCCATTCCGGGGACCACCAGGGACACGGTGACCAGTCACATCGTCCTCTGCGATCTGCCCGTCACGCTGACCGATACGGCGGGCCTGCGGGAAAGTCCCGACCCGGTGGAACAGCTGGGCGTGGCCCGGAGCCGCCGGGCCATCGCCGCGGCCAAGGCGGTCTTCTGGGTGCTGGACAGCTCCGCCCCCGATCTGACGGAGGAGACTTCGGGCATGGAGGTGACTCCCTTCACCATCGCCGTGTGGAACAAGTCCGATCTGGCTCCGGATCGGGCCCTGCCCCCCCTCCCCTGCCCCGCCGTGCGGATCTCGGCGACCGAAAACCTCGGCGTCGACGAACTGCTCGGGCTTTTCGCGAAACTGATTTACGGCGAAGGGGAAAACGCCCGTGTGCCCGAAGTCGCCGTCAACGCCCGCACCGCCGCGCTGCTCACCGAAAGCGCCGAAGGTCTGGAACAGGCATCGGCCCGGTTCGCTTCCGGCGAATTCGAGCTTGCGGCGAGCGATCTGCGCCGTGCGCTCCACGCCGTCGGCAAGATCATCGGGAAGACCGCCGATCCCGACGTGCTGGAGGAAATATTCCGCTCGTTCTGCATCGGAAAATGAGTTTTTTTTCGAAAAAAAACGGAATTTCACTTGCAAAACGACACAAAAAGATATATCTTATTAGACGTCTATGTAAGTTTCCCCATCGTGGGAGTGTTTTCAAATCAGATGAAGGAGAAATGTTCATGAACTACACGAAACTTTTCGCCGCCGGCGCCGCCGCCGCGCTCGTGACGGTTTCCGGCTTCGCCGCCGACGCCGCCAAGCCTGCCGCCAAACCCGCGGCAAAACCCGCCGCCCCCGCGGCAAAACCCGCGGATCCCTTCAGCGCTCTGCCCCCCGTGGTCGCCGAGATGAACGGCAAGAAGGTCACCCGGCAGGACATCGTCAATTTCGTGAAGAAACTTGCCCCCGACGGCAAGATCCCGCCCCAGCTCACTGCCGAGATGGTCAAGTCCGGCGGCCATGAGCTCGTCCACGCCTACATCAGCAAGACCCTGCTGGACCAGGCCATCGCCAGGGCGAAGTTCACCATGACCAGGCAGGAGATCGAAAAGGCCGTTTCCGCTCAGTTCGAGAAGATGCCCGAAGAGCTCCGGAAGATGCTGGTCACCCAGCTGAGCGCCCAGAAGAAGACCCTGCAGCAGTACATTTCCGAGCTGGCCGCCAACCCCGCCATGCGCGAGCAGATCATCATCGAATCCTTCGCCCGCAAGAACATCATCAAGGGCGCCAAGGCCACCGAAGCCGATGCGAAGAAATATTATGACGCCAACAAGGCGCAGTTCACCGTTCCCGCCGATACGCCCGAAACGCTCCGCGCTTCTCACATCCTCATCGCCGTCAAGGAGGGGACCGACGGCAAGGCCGAACTCAAGAAGGCTCAGGATATCTATGCCCGGGTGAAGAAGACCCCCGCCGACTTCGGCAAGATCGCTTATGAAAAGAGCACCTGCCCCTCCGGGAAGCAGGCTCAGGGTTCTCTGGGCGCCTTCCAGAAGGGACAGATGGTCCCCGAATTCGAGAAGGCGGTCCTCGCCCTCAAGCCGGGAGAGATCTCCCAGCCCGTCAAGACCCAGTTCGGCTGGCACATCATCCGCCGCGACGCTCTCCGGAAGGCCGAAGTCAAGCCCTACGCCGCCGTCAAGGACGACCTGGTCACCATGCTCACCCAGCAGAAGGAGCAGGAACTTTTCGTCAAGTACATGGAGAACCTGGAAAAGGCCGCCAAGGCCAAAAACCTGGTTCCCCAGCCGGCCCCCAACATGATGGTTCCCGGAGCGAAGTAATTCCGCCGCGAACGGTTTCGATCTGCCGGGTTTCGCAGCTGCCGGAAGCGGCGCGTGAAACCCGGTTTTTTCTTTATCGAAGATGAAAGCCGGCACTGAAAAGAGGATCTTTTCCGGAGCGCTGCTCTGCGCTCTGGTCTTTTTTGCCGCCGGGAGCTATCTCTCCCGTCCCCTGTGGTTCGACGAAGCCCTGACGCTCCAGAACTTCGCCTTCCTCGATTCGGTCCGGAGCATTTTCCGCAACTACGTCATCCCCAACAACCAGCTGCTCTACACAGTTTGTCTTCACTTCTGGGCGAAACTCTATACGGGCTTCACCGCTTTCGACGACTGGTTCCGGCTGCTCACGCTGCTCTTCGCGGCGGGGACGCTCCTCTACACCTTTCGCCGGTTCCGGACCGCCTGCGGCACGGGAGTGCTGGCGGTGGTCCTGCTCACCTTCTCCTGTTCGCCCCCCTTTCTGCTCCACGCCACCGCGCTCCGGGGCTATATGGCCGGAGCCTTCTTCACCGTCCTCGCCCTGGGCGCGGCGCTGGATTTCACCGCCACGGGGAAAAAGTGGCCCTGGTTCCGCTACTTCCTCTTTTCCTTCTGCTCCGCGGGCGTCGTTCCCTCCGACCTGCTGGCTCTGGGGGGCGTGGTCCTCTACGCCCTGCCCGGCTGCGGGGAGCATTTTCTGCGCCGCAGACGCTTCTGGATCCTCGCCCTGACGCCCCTCTGCGCCGCATTTCTCTTTTATCTGCCCATTTTCCCCCTGCTGCGTCAGGTCATCCGCGTGGGGAGCAACGAGACCTGGAAGGATCTGCCGGGGGTGCTTCAGGCGGTCTATCTGCCCCAGCTTTTCACCTACGCCATGCTGCTCCTGCCCGGCTCCGCCGCGCTGCTGTGCTTCCGCAGAAAGCGCTTCAATTACCTGCGGACCTGCCGGGCGGGGATCTGGCTTCTGCCCCTCGTCCCCATCCTGCTTTTCCCCGCGCCCCCCTTTCCGCGGGTGTTCTTCCCGCTCTTTCCCCTCTTCGCTCTGCTGGCCGCTTCCGGGGTCCGGGACTTCACCGCCATCTACTGCCGGCTGAAGCGCCGCTTCAATTACGCCGCGTGGATCGGGGGATTGCTGGTGCTGGCGGTGTCGTGGTGCAGCATCCAGCAGCATGAAAACATCAAACTCCATTTTTCCAGGCGCTGCGGCGGCGCCGGGCGGGACGACTTCTACCTGCCCTATTACCTGCGGTTTTCCCACATGCCCGACGCCACGGCGAAGTCCCTGGTCTGCAATGAGAAGCTGAAAAACGCCAACGCCTTTTACCTGACCTTCGACGCCGATCCCTGGCCCCTCATGTTCTATTTGCTCCTCAACGGGGTGGAAAATTCCGGGACGAAATTCCTCTTCGACGGCCCCCGCGGCCAAGTGGCGGCACTGCCCGCGGACACAACGGTCATCCTCAATGCGAAGGAGTCCGCCGAAGCGCTCCGGAAGCGCTTCCCGGGGAACTGGAAACGGGAGTTCGCCAACGACAACCATCAGGTGTGGAGCTACACCCCATGATCGTGGTCATCATGGGCCCCACCGCCTCGGGGAAAAGCGCCCTCGCGCTGGAAACGGCCCGCCGCCTGGGCGGGGAGATCGTCTCTTTCGACTCCATGCAGGTCTACCGGGGCCTGGAGATCGGCACGGCCCAGCCCACGGCCGAGGAAAAGCGTCTGATCCCCCACCACCTGACGGGGATCTTCGACTTGGAGAAGAGGGTCGACGTGTGCAGTTTCACCGCCCTCGCGGAAGAGGCGGTGCGGGATATCCTTTCACGGGGGAAGATCCCCATTCTCGCCGGGGGCACGGGCCTCTATCTGCGGACCTTTCTCTACGGCATGGACGACATGCCCGGAGACCGGCAGCTCCGCGCCGAGCTGGACGGACTTTACGACGCCCCCGAAAAGGAGCCGCAACTCCATGAAAGGATGCGGGAACTGGATCCTGAGGCTCTGGAAAAATGGGGCTCCTGCCGCCGCCGCCTCATCCGGGCGCTGGAAGTGAAACTGCTCTCGGGGAGATCCATCCTCGAACTTCAGGGAAATTCCCCCCGGCTCCTCCGGCCCGGCGTACGGGCCTTCAAGCTGGAGCTCCCCCCCGACGAACTCAATGCCCGGATCGCCGCGAGAACGGAAAAAATGCTCCGGCAGGGCTGGATCGATGAAGCGGAAAAGGCCATCTCGCGGGGGCTCCTCGAAACCCCCACCGCCCATCAGGCGCTGGGGTACAGGATCATCGCAAGGTTCCTCGAGGGAGGATTTTCCCGCGAAGAGCTGAAGGAAAAACTCATCACCGCCACGAGGCAGTACGCCCGGCGTCAGCGCACCTGGTTCCGCCACCAGCACCCGGAAGCGCAGGTCCTCACTTCTTCAGCAGCTCCGCTGCCAGTTTCCCGTTGACCACGGTCAGGCCGGACTCACGGGCCCACGCCAGACACTCGGGGACCTTCCTCATGATCGCCCCCGGCACGTGGGCATCGGAGTTGCACACCACCTCCACGCCGCCGATCTCGCCCGCAAGCTCCCAGAATTGACGCATGGGATAGGTCAGCCGGTACACCCCGTTCCCGTCGGTCAGCGTTTTTTTCCGCATCCCGTAGGCATTTATTTCCAAAGGGATATGATGCGCTTTCGCACACTCGATGATGTCTTTGGAAGCGGCGCGGCTTTCGGCGCACCAGGGGCAGCCGAACTGGAAGAAGAGATCGGGGTGAGCCAGAAAGAGCCCCAGACCGCTTTCGATGTTGGCGGTAATCTGACGGACGACTTCGCGGAGCTCCGCGGGCGAAGCCGTCTCCGGATAGGGCCGGGACTGGCCGTTTTCCCAGAGAAAGTGGTTGGAAAGGATCATGTAATCCAGATGCCGCTCTTCCTTCAGCTCCTGCTGATAGTTCATGAGTTCGGGGATGTACTCCCCCTCGTAGGCCCGGAGGACCCGGATCCCCGGAAAGGCGGCCGCGGCCTGCTCGACCTCGCGCCAGAAGAAGGGCTGAAGCCGGATGTCCATCCGGGTCCCGGAGAGAAGTCCCCCCGGCAGCGGCACGTGTTCGCTGAAGCCCAGCACCCGGAGCCCCGCCTTTTCGGCCCACGCCAGGTAATCCGCCGGATTTCCGGAGCCGTGACGGCAATAATAGGTATGAGTGTGCAGATTCACTTCGTCGTTTTCGAACATCATAGGAAAGACTCCTTGTCAAGAATTCCTTTTTTCCAGCACGGCGGCGAAGGCGCCGTCGATGTGCAGATCGGGGAGGAGCTGACGCATGGATTTGAGGGAAAACTCCTCGTGCCGCGCCAGAAAGGCTTCGACCTGCCGGGAGTTTTCCTCCTCCTCGATGGAGCAGGTGCCGTAAATGAGTTTCCCGCCCGGAGCGGTGAGGCGCGCCGCCTGATCGAGAAGCTGAGACTGGAGCTCGGCGAGCTTCGCCAGTTTCGACCGGGTGAAGTGCCACAGGGCGTCGGGCCGGCGGCGGAAAACCCCAGTGTTGGAACAGGGAACGTCGGCCAGAACGACGTCGTAGACGCCGGTGATCTCTTCCGGCAACGCGGTGATGATCTCGGCTTCGACGCCCCGTGCTTCAAGATTTTCCCCGGTCAGGCGCTGACGGTTCCGGGAGCGGTCGGCGGCGATGAGCAGCGCGCCGGGGGGCAGCAGTTCGGCCAGCATCAGCGTCTTGCCGCCGGGGGCGGCGCAGAGGTCGAGCGCACGGGAAGCTCCGGTCAGGTCCGCCTCCTGAAAAAACAGCGAGGCGGCGGGATCCTGCACGTAGATATGGTGTTTCCGGAAGGGGGCGCTGGCCAGGACTTCGCCGGGGTTTCCCCGGAAAAAGCGGAAGGCGGGGCTCGTTATCGCCTCGGCGTTCAGCCCCTCCAGAGGCCAGTCCCGCTCGAGGCGGAAGGTGAAATCCGCCCCGGCCAGAAAGGCGCGGGTAAGCTGCGGCAGTTCCGCACCGTGCCGGCGGCGTTCCAGAAAGAAGCCGGGCAGGACCTTTTCGGGCTCGTCCGAAAAAACAGGCTGTTCCCGGCAAAGCTGTCTCAAGACGGCGTTGACGAATTTGTCCGCCTTCCGGGATTTCGCCTCGTCGACGGCCACGTTGACCGCCGATTCGGGCGCGATCCCCGTCTGGAAAAAGATCTGGGTCGCCGCCGCCTGCAGAAGCGCCCGCACCGCCGGATGGGGCGGCCGGGCGACGAGAGGTTTCAGAAGCGCGTCGATCTGCTTGCGGCGACGGTAAAAGGTGAGCACCAGATGGCTGATGCTCCGGCGAAACCGGGGATCCGCGGCATCCAGTTCCTCATCCAGGACGGCGCGCCCGGAATCGACGGCCGCGATCACTCGGGCGCCGCCGCTCAAGATCCTGCCGGAATCGTGCATCAGTCCCCCAGGTACTTGCCGGGGAGAAGGTAATTCACCACGTAGTCCCGGATCGACTCTTCGAGGGAGGGAACGGCCTTGTCGTAGCCGAGGCCGAAAAGTTTGCCCCTTTCGGCCTTGGTGTAGTACTGGTAGCGGTCCCGCAGATGCTCCGGCATCTCGATATACTCGATGTTGACTTCACGCCCGAGGGCGGAAAAGACCGCCCGGCCCAGAGCGTTCCAGGTTTCCGCCCGGCCGCTGCCGATGTTGTAGAGCCCGCAGGCGCGGGAGTTGCCGAAAAGATAGAGGACCATGTCCACGGCGGGCTTCACATAGAGGAAATCCCGCTTGAATTCGCCGTGGGCATACTGAGGATTGTAAGAGCGGAACAGCCGCAGTTTGCCGTCGGCCGTGATCTGTTCGAAAGCCCGGAGCACCACACTGCGCATTTCGCCCTTGTGCCGCTCGTTGGGACCGTAGACGTTGGAAAATTTGCACCCCACCAGGCGCTTGAGCCAGCCCCGGCGCCGGGCGTAGAGGTCGAACATCTGCTTGGAGTATCCGTACATGTTCAGGGGCCGGAGCTCCTCGATCCTGTCGTCGTCGTCCACGTAGCCGCGGGAGCCGTCGCCGTAGGTGGCGCAGCTGGAGGCGTAAACCATGCGGATCCCCTTGGAAACGCAGAACTCAGCCAGCTCCGCCGTGTAACGGAAGTTGTTGTCGATGAGGTAGCTTGCATTCCTCTCGGTGGTCGAGGAGCAGGCGCCCAGGTGGAAGACGCCCTCCACGCCCCCGGCGAAGTCACCCTGCTGAAGTCTGGCGCGGAAGACCTCCTTTTCCAGATAGTCGTTGTAGGCAAGAGGGACGAGGTTCTTCCACTTGTCGGAGTTCCCCAGATGGTCGACGATGAGGATATCGTCGATGCCTCTTGCATTCAGCGCCGCAACGACGGCACTGCCGATCAAGCCGGCCCCGCCGGTCACGATGTACATGGTCAAACTCCCCTGTTCAAGTTAAAGTCCGAAACCGCCGGAACCGCCGCCCAGGCTGCTCAGGACCGCGTTCTTGTTCCCCATGATGGGGGAATCCAGTCCGGTCAGGCGGGCCGAAATGGAAAAAGAGGTGTCCCAGCGCTTTTTGTGCTCATCGGAATCGTAGTCGAAGGAAAGGATGCCCGCCACCTCGACGCAGTGCATGAGCCGCCTGAGCATGAACTTGCAGCTGCTGATGTGGCCTTCGATGAAGTCGTATCCCAGGGCGAAGCTGGCGAAAGTCCGGTAGTCCGGCGTCACCGGGACGCTGACGCCCACGGTGAAGGTTTCGCTGTGCTTATACCAGTCCTTGCGGAACCAGCGGGTGCTTTCGAGCATGGTGAGGGTGGAGCCCATGGAGTAGGGATTGCGTCCGTTGTAGGGGCGGATGTAGTCGTAGCTGAAGAAGAAGACGACGTGCTCCACGGGCGAATATCTCAGCGAGAGGTTCCAGCGGTTGAGCCACTTGAGATCGATCCCCGTCCGTCCCACGTTGCGGTTGCGCCGGTAGTCGTCGGGCATCTTGTCGTTGTTGCCCCCCGCGTCGATGGAGATCTCGGTGCTGAGCGTCAGCCCCTTGATGGGGTTCAAACTCAGCAACGTGCAGAAATCGCCCACGGGATTCATGCCGTTCTTCCTCGTGGTGTGGATGTCGATGAAGTTTTCCAACCGCAGCAGTTCGCGCAGGTCGTCTCCGGCACGGGTCTCAAGGCGGTTCTCCACGCCGATCCGGAAGAAACTCTGTCCTTCGATCCGGTCGATCTCGTCGAAGTAGTAGATGTGATTGCGGCCCAGATTGGAGACACCGATGAAGGTATAGTTGATGTAGGGGCGGATCACGTGGCGCAGGCCGTCGATCAGCATGATCCGGTTCCTGACGTCGGACCAGGTCCCGTGGATCTTGGTCGAAAGTTCCGCACCCAATTCCGAGGCCAGGCGGACCTTGGAGCCGCCCTTGCCGTCGTAATTGCGGAAATAGTAGCCGGTCATGTTGGTGGGCGAGGCCGCGGCGAACATCTTGATGAGATCGTCCTCGCTCACGCTCTCTTTGGAGGTCTTGGAGTAGGCGGTCACCTTGACGCCGGCCCGAGGCACGAAGACGAAGTAGGGAGTCCGCAGAGGCAGGTAGAGGAAATGGGTGGTGTCCAGCCGGAAGGAGTCATAATCCTTGAGCTTCGATCCCCACGATGCCCACGACGGGAGCTTCTCGTCGAACTGGATCCACTTCATCCGGTAGTACCCCGCGGTGAGGTCGCCCTGATAGTAGAAGGGCGAGTCGAAGATCCGCTGGCGCTGGGCCGAAAAGAGCACTTCGGGGAGTTTTTCCACCGTGGTATAGGCGGTCATGATCCGGGGCCGGAAATAGAGGGCCGCCGTCAGGTAGTCGAACTGCTGTTCCAGAGCCGCAAAGGTGGCGGGCTCGGCGTCGGTGTTGAAACGGGTGCTGAAAAAGTCGCGGGTGAAGTAAGGATCGCTCGAGTATTCGATCACCCCGCGGAAATCCAGGTAGGGGGTTATGTGGGTCACGTTGGAAAGCCGGAGATCGAAACGGGCATGGGGCACCTTGAGCCGGTACTTGTCGTAGTCATCGGTCTCATAGGGCCGGATGTCGTAGAGCCCGTAGGCGAACAGATCGGTCCGGCTGTTCTCGGTGACGAACCGTCCCTCGGCCCCGTACCCGATGCCGCGAAGCGAATACCAGTCGCCCCGGAGTTTCACCGAGGAGTAGGGATACTCCGAAAGGTTGAAGCGCTTGTAACCGGAGAAGAAATATCCCCACTTGCTCTTTTTGCCGATCTGGAAGCCGAAAAGTCCGGGGTCCTCGTCCCGCGGCTTGCAGATGACGGGGAAGTAGAAGACGGGCAGTCCGTAGATCTTGCCCACCCCGTGCCACAAGGTGACCATGTATTCATCGGTATCCCGCTCGAGGCCCGCCGTGCCCTGGAACTCGCTCTTGTTGGGGGTCAGGCGCAATTTCGAGGCGCCGATGGAGAAGTGGGCGTTGTCGGACTCCAGATAGGGACAGGAGCTGATCTCGCCGTTGACCAGTTCGATCACGCCGCTCACGAAACGCTCGCCGGAATCGGCCCGGCAGACCAGATTCCCGCTCCGCAGCCGCAGACGGTCGAAGCGGAAATATCCCGTCTTCAAATTGCCCGCCACCCGCTGGCAGCTGATCGACTCCGTGATGCCGTCGACGGCGATCGTGATCTTCTTCTCGCCGAAGACGTCTCCGGCAAGCCCCAGCACCTCGACGGTGTAGCGGGTATCCTTTTCGAGTTCGGCCAGCTCCTTGACCGTGACCGTCCGGTAGACGACCTTGCGCCGCTGGAGTTTGCAGTTGCCCACAGCCTCCAGGTCCTGAAGGTCCGGATTGAAGATCGCCTTATCGCAGCTGATGGTAATGTTCTTGTACCTGATGGCCACATGACCGCTCAGGATGTAGTTGCCGCCCGAAACGCTCCAGGAATCGGCCTGGATCCGCCGGAGCGCCTTCAGCGTGTCGGGGACGGCGGGCTTGGCCTTTTTCTTCGAAGCGGGAGCCGGACGCCTGGACTTCGCCGCATCGGCGAGAGGGCCCCTATCCCCTTCCCTGGAAACCGAAGCGGAACGCTTCGGTTTCGGCGCATCGGCGACGGGGAGCCGGTCCCCCTCCTCCGAACCCGAAGCGGAGGTCCGGGAATTACGGGCATCTTCGGCGGCGAAGCCCAGAAGACACGCACAGAAGAGCAAGAGGATCCCACATATCTTTTTCATGCGCCGGGCTCCCTGGATTCCGCCTCGAACCAGCGCTTGAGGCGGCTTTGGATGAAGTCGATGGTCCACTGCAGCTGTTCCTGCCCGTTCCCGGTGATCTCCATGGCCGGGCCGAACTCGAACCAGGTGTGACGTCCGGGATGGACCGGGCCCAGATCGCGGAAAGGCCCCCTGCCCTGGGTGAGAAAGTCGGTCTTGAGGGCAAAGGGGACCACGGGGACCCCCGCGCTCTTGGCGATTTTGACGCCCAGCGAATTGAACTTTTCCGGATCCAGGAAGGGGGATCTGGTGGACTGGGGAAAGACGATGAGGGATTTGCCCGAAGTCAGCAGTCTTTTCCCTTCGGTAAGCACGGTCTTCAGGTCATCCCGAGGATTTTTCCGCTCCACCGGGATGTTCCCGATGGCGGAAAGGATGTCCTTGAAATAGGGGACGCGCATCAGGGAATCCTTGACCACGAAAGCGAAGTCCACGTACTCCCTGGCCACGGCGTGGAAGAGCCCCGTTTCGAGCAAACTCATGTGATTGCCCATGAGGACCACGGGGCGGCCGTTCAACGCGCGGAGGTGCTCCCGGCCCCGGACGTGGACGGGGCTCCCGCAGCTCTCGGTGAGCCTGAAATTGATGCTCGACATGCGGATCTGGGCGTCGCCGTCCAGTTTCCCCAGCTGGCCCAGCCGGCCGCTGCGGCAGAAGACGCCGAAGTTCACCGCGTAAAAGTACCAGCGGCTGCACAGCATCAGCCGGAAAAGCCGGGACTGGGGGGCATCGGCGGGAGTATCGTATGAATCGAGGCCGGTCATGACGGCCCCATCGTTTAACTTTGCCATATCCTGAAAACACCCTGTTGCAAGTGAAATCCAACAAAACACGTGATAATATAGCACCTGTATGCGGGTTTTTCCACCGCTTTCCGGAAAATCCCCTCTTTTTTTTACAAAAAGGGCGCCCGTGCGACGGGCCTCGGGCGCCACAACGGAAGGCCGGGCCTTCAGAGTTTGAGCGCGGTCGGGGACCAGGTCTGCCCGTTGTAGGAGACGTGGGAGGAATCGGGGAATTCGCTGAAGGTCAGGGTCTTCACGTGGAGATCGGCCCACATGAAGTTCGCCTTGCCGTTGTGCCGGGGCGGCACAGCCTTGCGCCGACCGTCCAGAGAGTAGGAGTCCTTGTAGATGCAGCGGTAGTCGGTGTTGCCCCAGCCGTTGCCGTCGGCGAGATAAACGGTCACCGAAGGCCGGACCACCTGCCGGAGTTTCAGCGTCGACGTCCCGCTGCCGCCGTGGAAGTTTGCATTGAAGGCGAAGGAAAGGTAGACCGTGTCGGAGTTGGTCGGGAAGCAGGGGATCCCCGGTGAGACGCTTTCGTTGGTGACGAAGCACTGGGGAACTCCCGGCATGGCGGGACAGGCCAGCTTGCTGCGGTGGATCTCGCCGCTTTCAGTCTTGCAGACGCCGCCCCAGTACTCCTCGTCGTGCTGCCAGGGCATGTAGGCCTTGAGGCCGGTCCAGCGCCGTTCGAACCAGTACCAGGGCCGGGTGGCGTAGGTGGTCTTCAGCCCGGCCACGGGATACCAGTCGTTGTTGTCCGCCTGGTAAAAGGCCACATACTTGCCGACGGTGCCGAAATTGTTGAGGCAGTTGACGGTCTGGGCGGACATCCGGGCGTTCTGGAGCGCAGGCAGCAGCATGGCGGCCAGAATGGCGATGATGGCGATGACCACCAGCAATTCGATCAGCGTGAAAAACCGCCGCAGGCGGTAAAGAGGCTCTTTCTTCATCAGGGGAGCCTTTCCATTTTCACGCCCCACAGCCGGCACCAGGCGTTCTTCGGCTGATTGTTCATGCTGATGAGGAGCGCGTACCAGGAGTCGGCGGGGATGGTGATGACCTGTTTGACCGTGAGCTGACCGGGAGCGGGCTTGCAGGAAAAGTTGACGAGTTCCGGCGTGCGGAACTTCTGTTTCCGGAGCAGCTCCACATCCTTCAGGGCCGCCGGGTCGAACTGCGGGATCTGGTAGAAACTGAAGTGGATGGGATTGCGGATGGTCAGGCAGGTCGCGGAGAAGCGGTAGACTCCGGCGGGCAGGTAGACGTAGTGCCGCAGTTCGGCATACTTTCCTTCGCCGATGCGCAGGTGGTTGTTCGCGGACTTCGCCTGAACGAGGCCCCAGCGGCTCTTGTATTCGTCGGACCGGATGCTGCCCACCTGTTCGTAGAAAAACCAGTCCTCGAGCTGGGGATGAGCGCCGGGAACGTTGGGATCGCCGGGGGACTTGAATTTCTTGAAGTTGCCGTTCTTGATCATGTTCTGGGGGCGCTTGCCGGAGATCTCGTTCAGCCGCAGGGAGATCTGAGTCATTCCGGGACACTCTTTCCTCATCTTTTCCCAGAACGCCGTTTTCTCCTTGCGCTTCATCCCCCTGCATTGGCGCTCCTCCAGATTCTTGAGGGCGATGTCCACCGATTCGTACAGATATCCGGAGACCACGTCGCCGAAGTTGTAGAAGATCCGGTTCATTCTCGGGTTCTTCCCGGCGCGGGGCGTCGTTATGTAGCGGTAGTTGCCGAGGTTGTCCTTGCCGACCAGCTCGTCCCACATCCGCTGGAATTTTTTGCCCAGCCCGGCCGCCTGTCCGGCGAGATCCCGGATCTGACCGATGGTGAGAGTGCGGTCATTGCGCAGCCGCTCGGAAATGAGATAACGGTCCGCCATGCACCGGACGTATTCGAAATAGTTGGCGACGATCTCGAGCCGGCGGCGTTCGACGTCGGTCTTGGGAGCGGCTTTGGCCTTCTTCAGCAGTTCCGCCATCCTGTCGGTGTCGCCTGCCCGGAGCCCGCAGAAGGCGTTGATATGATAGGTGGGGGGCCAGGCTTTCCGGCGGGCGCCTTCGGGAACGGGGGGAGCTTCCGGATCCGGCTTTTCCACCTGTTGGCGCATCCGGTCGTCGACGACCTCCCACAGGTCGTAATAGGCTTTGACGAAGGGGGCGGCCTCCTTGCCGAAGGCCTTGGTGCAGTACTCCGTCATTGCCTTGTCCACATCGCAGTTGATGTCCCACAGCAGCCGCCCCAGAATGTACTGTTTCGGGCCGTTGGCGGCGTGGATCATGTAGACTTCGCCGAAATATTCCCGCAGCCCGATCTTGTGCAGGTGCCGGAGATTGGCCGCGAGTCTCTTCGGATAATGGGGGATCAGGGGATAACGGTAGTCCAGATGGTGGTCCCAGAGCCCGCTCTGTTTCAGCCCGTGGGCGGCGAAGTCGTCGAAGTTCGCAGGATTCGTGCCCATGCCGATGATGCCGGGATGGATCTTCGCATGGCTGGGCACCTTTCTCGTGCTGGCCTGATAGAGCAGGATGAGGACCTTGACCTCCGGGTCCTTCTGCCGGGCCAGATCCAGAACTTTCGCGTAGAAGCGGAAGAAACGGTTGGAGTAGTTGTCCGGGGTCACGCCGCCGGGCTCGTCCATGGCCTTGCAGAGGCCGCATTCGCAGACGTTGCCGCCGCCGTCGTTGACCGCAAGACTCGCCGCATCGCCGCCGAAGGAGTAGGGCTTCTTCAGCAGATGTTCGGCGCAGAGTTTCTGGACGTCGGGATTGCCCAGACAGGGAGCCCAGTCGCACAGCTGCTTATGAGGGTTGTTATGACGTTTTCCCTTGACCAGCGGGAAATATTCGGGATGGGTCTTGCCGTACTTCGCCGGGTTGATCACCCGCCCGAGGAAATGCCACGCGATATTGCGGCCGCTTTCGGCCATGTACATCCTCTGGATGTCCTTGTCCACAAGCTTGCTCATGGTCCAGCGCCGGGTGTTGAACGAAGGGATCTGAGTGATGGCGATCGAGCCTGGCATCTTCCATTTCGAGCAGTCCGGGACCACCAGACCGTCGGGACCCAGCCCCACGATGTCGAAGCCGAGGAATTCACGCAAAAACCAGTTGGCGGGATAGCTGTAGGCCCAGCCGTCCCGGCTCATGAGCAGGCAGATGTTCTTCTTCCCCCTGAAGGTCACGGGATAGCGGATGATGAAGCTGTCCCTGGGCTTGCCGGCGAGAACTTTCGCGTATTCGGGCCCCGCGGCGTTCTCGTTGGCGATGACGAAGAGCACGTCGGCGTCGGCCTTTTCGAAGGGCGTCACGGGAACTTCCCGCTTCACCAGCAGGGAAAGGCGTTTGGCGAAACGCTCCGCCACGGTCTCGCCGCGGCAGGCCTTGGAAACGACCGGCTCCCCTTCCTGCGGCACGAAGGACACCTGAAAACGCTCCGCCGCGGTCAACAGCGTCGCGGAAACAAGCACCCACAACGATACGAACAAACGAATTTTCACGGGAACCTCCTTGTCACCTTTCCGTGTTTACAGGGCTCTTCATCCTTCCCCGGACGGGAAGGGCCGCCGGAAGAAGTTTTATTTGCTATTTGTGCAAAACTTCCGGAACACTTCCCGACCGTGTTTGCGATACTATATCATCACTTCCGCGCAAAAGCAAGAGGACCGATATGTGTTTTTTGAGCAAAAATATATTTTTTATGTGAAGGCGCTTGCATTTTTCCCGGACCGGAGGTATATTCCGGACCATGCAGACGGTGGAATACATAATCGCCCGCGACGGCTGCACGGAGCGTTACTCCCGCAACTGGCTGCGGCACAATGAAGTGATCCGGCGGAGCTTTCTGCGTCCCGCCGGGAATGCCCCCTTCTGCACCGCGCTTTTTCCCGGATACGGCTCCGAGATCAGGCGTTCCGACGTACCCGCCTGGTTCCATTTTCAATGCGCCGCGGAAATGACTCTGGAACTCCTGCTGGACGGCATCATGCGCTACACTCAGGACGGCATCGCGGAAATCGTCCATCCGGGGGAGCTCTACATCATCCACAAGGGTTCCGACACGCTTTTCGAGCAGAAAAGCGGCGACCGCATGCACCGGCTGAGGCTCATGCTCCGGGGCAGTCTCGTCACCGCCTTCCGGGATTCGCTCCGGCTGACGGGCAAACGGGTCATTCCCCTGACCGATCCGGAACGATCCGCCGCATTGTTCCGGCAGATCATCGACCTGATGAACGCGCCCCGGAACGACTCCGGGGCGGAGATCATGGCGCTCACCTGCCGTCTGCTGTCGGAGATCGCCGCGGAGTCCTACCGGAACGGCGACCGCCCTCCCCTGCTGGAACAGATCCTGCAGGCCATGGGAAAGGACCGGAACCACCGCCTCACCATCGCCGACTTCGCCCGGCAGAACGGCTGCGGGGTCCACACGCTGATGCGGCTCTTCCACCGTCATCTGGGCACCACGCCCGCGGCCTACCGGGAACAGCTGCGCTACGAACGGGCCTGCCAGCTGCTTCGGACCACCATGCGTTCCCTCAAGGAAATTTCCGAAGAACTGGGCTACTGCGACCAGCTCTACTTTTCGGCGGCCTTCAGAAAACACGCGGGTGTTTCTCCCACGGAGTACCGGAAGACGCACCTTCTCAGGGATTGAACATTCAGCGCTTCTGCGGGATCCGGAGCATCCGGCCGGGGCGGGCGGTCCTCACCTCAGGGTCGGGAGAGTAGGCAAGGCCGCCGTTGACGTACACGGCATGGACACCCTCGGCCCGGACGTTGGGATGGGCGTAATCCGCAAAACTGTCGTACTTCTCCAGGTCCAGCACGGCCAGATCGGCGAAGTATCCCGGCGCCACGATCCCCCGGCCCGCGAGGTTGAACTTGGCCGCGGGCAGCGCCGTCATGCGGCGGATCACCTGCTCCGGGGGCGCGTATTTGACGGCGATGCGGAAAAACCTCGGGTGGGTCCCGAAGGCGCGGGGGTGGGTGGAGGTGTCGTCGAAACGCCGGATGTTCCCGTCGCTCCCCGCCATGACCCAGGGCTTGGCCAGGATCTTATGCAGATTTTCCTCGCACATGCTGCCGAAGGCGGCGCTGGGACAGCGCCCCGAAGCGAGCAGGTTCACCGCCGCCTCGTCGGGCGTGCAGCCCATGGAACCGGCGATCTCCGTCATGGTCTTCCCGTAATACTGCCGGTGCGACGGTTCGAGGGAGTTGACCAGTATCACCCGGTCCCAGGTGGGATAGGGGTGGAGCCGGAAGGCTTCCAGCAGCGCCGCGCGTTCCGCCGCCGACTCCCTGAGTTTGCCGCAGAGTTCGGTCGAACTGATGACGTTGAAGGGGGGCGGCATGATGGTGAGGAGACTCGTGCTGCAGTAGGTGTAGGGGTAGCGGTCGGCGAGGACCTTGAGCCCCGCTCTTTGCGCGTTTTCGATGAGTTCGAAGGCGTGGTCGATCTTGGACCAGTTCCGCCGGGGCGAAGCCTTGAGGTGGCTGATCTCCAGATTGCCGTCGCCCGCCCTGGCGATCTCGATGGCCTCTTCGATGCCCTCGAAGAGCCCGTCGCCCTCGCTGCGCATGTGGGTGGCGTAGGGTTTGCCCGTGCCTTTCAGGAGCGAGGCCAGCTCCTTGAGCTCCCCGGTGGGGGCGAACTTGCCGGGCAGGTAGTAGGGCCCGCCGGAAAATCCTCCCGCCCCGTGCTCCAGAGCCTCGGCGAGGAGCTCTTTCATCCGCCGCAGCTCCTCCCTGGTGGCGTGGCGGTTCTCGTAGCCCATGACGAAAGCGCGCAGGGTGTTGTGGCCGCACATGTGGACCATGTTCACCGCCGGATGGGTGTTTTCCACCAGCGTCGCGTAAGCGTCGAAATTGCCCCGGACCTCGAGGATGTGTTCCCCCAGGTCGTTGTCCTTGACGGCGTCCAGATAGTCGGAAAACCCGCAGTTGCCGGAAATCCCGGTGGTCACCCCCTGCGAGATCTTGGAATCCGCCGTGGGGACCTGCACCACCTTGCCGTCGGAGTGGGTGTGCACATCCACGAATCCGGGAGTAAGGGCGAGGCCCTTCCCCTCGATGACGGCCGCCCCGGTCCGCTTGATCGTCCCCGCGGGGGCCACTTCGGCGATCCTGTCCTCCCTGACGGCCACGTCGGCGGCGAAGGGAGCGTTCCCCGTGCCGTCGTAGAGCTGAAATCCGGTGAACAAGAGTTCGTTCATGACTTCCTCCTTTTCACTTGATCCTGAGCATCCGGCCCGGCCGGGCGGTCTTCACCTCCGGGTCGGGGGAGTAGGCCAGTTCCCCGTTGACGTACACCGCGTGGACCCCTTCGGCCCGGACGTTGGGACGGGCATAGTCGGCGGCGCTGTCGAATCTTTCCAGATCCAGCAGCACAAGGTCGGCGAAGCACCCCGGAGCGACGAGGCCCCTGCCCTCCAGATTGAACTTGGCCGCGGGGAGCGAAGTCATGCGGCGGATCACCTCGGCGGCCGGGACCGATTTGGAGGCGATGCGGAAAAACCTCGGGCAGGTGCCGAAAGCTCTCGGGTGGGTGCCGTTGTCGTCGAAACTGCGGATGTTCCCGTCACTGCCGGGCATGACCCAATCCTTCGCGAGGATCCGTTCCAGGTTTTCCTCGCACATGGTGCCGAAAGCCGCACGGGGCGTGACGCCCTGCGAGAGCAGAAGCACCGTCGCCTCCTCGGGAGAAATGCCCAGTTCGGCGCCGATCTCCACCATGGACTTGCCGAAGAAGCGCCGGTGTTCGGGGACTGAGGTCCACACGAGCAGGTCCCGGTCGAAGGGCCGGTCCACGCCTTTTTCCTTCATGGCGGCGATGAGCTCCGCCCGGTATTCGGCGGAGTCCCGGAGCTTGGCGTTCAAGGTGGCCGTGTCCACCACGTCGAAGGGCGGCGGCACGACCATGCGCAAGGTGGTGCTGGAGTGGATGTAGGGATAGCGGTCGGCGTGGACGTTCATCCCTGCGGCACGGGCCTTCTCGATTTTTTCGAGGAGCGCGTCGATCTTGCTCCAGTTCTTCGCGCCGGAGGTCTTGAGATGGCTGATCTCGAGGTTCCCGGAGCCCGCGTTGGCGATCTCCATGGCCTCGTCCACGGCCTCGAGGAGCCGGTCGCTTTCGTTGCGCATGTGGGTGGCGTAGGGCTTCCCCGTGCCCTTGAGGAGCGAAGCGAGCTCTTTCACTTCTTCCGTGGGGGCGAATTTACCGGGCAGGTAGTAGAGGCCGGAGGAAAATCCCGCCGCCCCGTGTTCGAGGGCCTCGGCGAGGAGCTCCTTCATCTGCCGCAGCTCCTCCTTCGTCGCGGGCCGGTCTTCGTAGCCCAGGACCCGGACCCGCAGGCCGTTGTGGCCGCAGAGGTGGGCGGAGTTCCCCGCGGGGCGCGCCTTTTCCACCGCGTCGGCGTAGGCGTCGAAATCACACCAGGTCCCCGCAAAGAGACCGGTGTCGTTCTTCGCTTCGGTGAGATAAGAAGAAAATCCGCAGTTGCCGGTGATGCCGGTGGTCACCCCCTGGGAGATCTTGGAATCCCCCGAGGGCACCCGGGCCACGGCGAAATCGGAGTGGGTGTGCACGTCGATGAATCCGGGCGTCAGAGCCAGTCCCCGGCCCTCGACGACCTCCGCCCCGGTCTTTTTCAGGGTCCCGGACTCCGCCACGGCGGCGACCTTATCCCCCCGCACGGCCACATCGGCCATGAAGGGCGTCCGGCCCGTGCCGTCGTAAAGCCGAACGCCGGTGAAAAGCACTTCTTTCATGGGAAAACTCTCCTGTTTTGCGTTTGCGATACCGTTTGTGCGCAGCAGGGCCTTATTCCCACTTCGCGTTCAGTTTCCGGCACATTTCCCTGGCCTGCCGGTGGCCCTGCTTGGCCGCCTTGCAAAGCCAGTACGCGCCCTCGGTCATGTCCCTGGCGACGCCTTCGCCGCGGCAGAGGATCACGCCGAGTTCGTACCGGGCCTGGAGATGGCCCTGTTCCGCCGCCTTGCGGTACCACTTCACCGCTTCGGCGGGATCCTTCGTCACGCCTTCACCGCGGACGCAGAGCCGGGCGAGTTCGTATTGAGCCGCGCTCCAGCCCTGTTCCGCCGCCTTGCGGTACCATTTCGCCGCTTCGGCGGGATCCTTCGCCACACCTTCGCCGTCATGGCAGCAGCGGCCGAGCAGGAACTGCGACTCGGCACGGCCCAGCTCCGCCGCCTGACGAAAACATTTGGCCGCTTCGGCGAGATCCTTCGCCGTGCCCTCGCCTTTTCCGTAAAGCCGCCCGAGAGCCTGCCAGGCTTCGGCGCAGCCCTGTTCCGCCGCCCGGTGATACCATTTCACCGCTTCGGCGTAATCCTTCTCGACGCCGATGCCCCCATGACAGCGGCGGCCGAGTTCGAACTGGGCTTTGACATGGCCCCGTTCCGCCGCCTTCCGGTACCATTTCGCCGCCTCGGCGTAATTTCCGACGTCGTCATAACGCTCCCCGTTTCCGAACTGCTGTCCGGGTGTCAGGCAGCCTTCAGCCAACAACAGGGCCGAGACCGCAAGGCCGAGCATGACAGGCAATTTTCTCATCGCGATAACCTCCTTATTTTCCTCATGACGCGAACGATGCATAATTTAGCACCGCCGTGCCGTAATTTCCAGTGCTTTTCCGCAAAACCCTTTCGTCCCGGCGGACCTCACTCCAGCAGACTCAGGCAGGAGTTCCGGGTGATGATGATGTGATCGAGCAGTCTGATGCCGAAGAGATCGACTGCGGCGAGCATCTCCTTCGTGAACTGCAGATCCGCCGCCGAGGGGCGGCAGTCGCCCGAAGGATGGTTGTGGGCGAGAAGGATGCTCGAGGCCCGCAGAAGAAGCGCCCGTTCCACGATCTCGCGCGGCGGGACGGCGGCCCGATTCACCGTTCCGGCCCATTCGGAAGTGCCGAGGAGCCGACGGCCGGCGTCCAGATAGAGAACGTGCAGCGTCTCCTTCTTCAATCCTCCCAGTTTGGTCTGCAGAAAGGCCGCCACCTCGTCGTTGTTCTGAAGGAGAGGACGGTCCGAAACCTTTTCCGTGCGGTACAAGGTGATCATGCTCCGGAGAAAGCGGATGAACACCGCCGCCCGGTTGGATAAGCCGCAGGCCTCGAGTTCGGGGAGTTCCGCATCCAGCAGGGCGCTGACGGTGGAAAACCGCTCCATGAGGTGTTTGGCCAGCGGCTTCATATCCCTGCGGGGCATGAGAAAGGAGAGCATCAGCTCCACCGTTTCGTAGGGAGGAAAAGAGTCCAGGCCGCCCCTGAGAAAACGCTCGCGCAATCTCGCCCGGTGGCCTTCCCGCTGCCGGGCCAGAGCCGCTTCATCCGGCTGTTTCATTCCCTGTCCTTTCCTCCGCACTCCGGAACGGAACTCCGTGCGGTCCTATAATATAGGCGTCCCATCGGACCTTGTCAAGGCCGGGCGGGGAAAAAAGGACCAAAAAAATACGGCCCCCGACGATACGGGAGCCGCGGGGGAAAAACCTCTCACGCCCGGCCGGAAGAGCCGAAGAAGCGGATCTTCTGCCGGATGACCTCGCGCATGGCGGCGTCGGGATTTTTGCGGAGCACGGCGGGCCAGACCGCCATATGAGGCTGCTTTTTCAGCTCCTCCGCAAGCGCGGTGTTCCACGCCGTGAGGAGTTCCGAATAGATATTCACCTTGGTGATACCGTTGGTGATGGCCTCCCGGAGCTGGTCCGCCGGGGTGCCGGAGCCGCCGTGAAGGACCAGCGGGACCTCCCCCGCCGCCGCGGCGATCTCCCGGAGCCGGGGGATGTCCAGCCGGGGGGCCTTGATGTAGACCCCGTGGGCGGTGCCGATGGAAACGGCGAGGGCGTCCACACGCGTTTTTTCCAGAAACTCCCGCACACTGCCGGGTTCGGTCAGGGCGTCGGGGCCCGCGGCCCCCTCCCCGGAGCCCACCCAGCCGTTGCCCACGTGGCCCAGTTCGGCCTCAACGGTGATGTTTTTGCCCCGGACGCTTTGGACCACTTCGGCGGAAAGGCGGATATTTTCCCCGAAAGGCGCGGCGGAAGCGTCGAGCATCACCGAGGTGAACCCCGCCTCAATGGCGGCCCGGACCTGTTCGATTTTCAGGGCGTGGTCCAGATGCAGGCACACGGGGACGCGCGCCTCTTCCGCGGCCTTCCTCGCCAGCACGGCCCAATAGGGCAGACGGCCGTTTTCGAGATCGGGCCACAGCGCCCCCAGAATGACGGGGGAGTTCAAGGCTTCGGCCTCGCCCACCACGGCCCGGATCATTTCCAGATCGGAAACATCGAACATGCCCACGGCGTAGCCGTTCTTCCGGGCGTCCGCCAACATTTCGCGCATATTGACCAGCATGAGAAAAAAACTCCTTTCCGGGATCAGATGACGCCCGTGTCCCGCCCGGCCTTGCTGAAGGCTTCGATGGCGAAATCGATGTCCTCTTCGGTGTGGGCGGCGGAAAGCTGGGTCCGGATCCGGGCCTGTTCCTTCGGCACCACGGGGAAGGAAAATCCGATGGCGTAGACCCCGTATTTGAGGAGCGCTTCGGCCATGGCCCCCGCCCGGCCCGCGTCGCCGATCATGACGGGAATGATGGGATGTTCACCCGGCTTGAGGGTGAACCCGGCCTCCTCCAGCCCCTTGCGGAACCGGGCGGCCAAAGCGGCGATATGAAGCCTTCTTTCCGGCTCGCGCTTGACGATCTCGAGGGCTTTCAGCGCCGCGCCCGCCACGGCGGGGGAAAGGGAGTTGCTGAAAAGGTAGGGCCGCGACCGCTGGCGCAGGATCTCGACGATCTCCTTCCGGCCCGCGGTGTAGCCGCCCCCGGCGCCGCCCAGGGCCTTGCCGAAGGTCCCCGTGACCACGTCCACCCGGCCCATGACGCCCCGGTACTCCAGGGAGCCCCGGCCGTTGGGGCCCATGAAGCCCGCGGCGTGGGAGTCGTCCACCATGACCAGCGCCTCGTAGCGGTCGGCCAGATCGCAGATCTCCTTCAAAGGCGCGATGGTGCCGTCCATGGAAAAGACGCCGTCGGTGGCGATGAGCCGGAACCGGGCCCCGGAAGCCGCCTGCAGCTGCCGCTCCAGGTCGGCCATATCGCCGTTGGCGTAGCGGAGCCGCTGGGCCTTGCAGAGCCGGATCCCGTCGATGATGCTGGCGTGGTTCAGCGCGTCGCTGATGACGGCGTCCTCGGGGCCGAGGAGCGTTTCGAAGAGCCCGCCGTTGGCGTCGAAGCAGGAGCTGTACAAGATGGCGTCGTCCATGCCGCTGAATTCGGCGACCTTGGACTCCAGCTCCTTGTGGAGCTCCTGGGTGCCGCAGATGAAGCGCACCGAGCCGAGGCCGAAGCCGTAACGCTCCATGGCGGCGGCCGCCGCGGCGATGATCTCGGGGTTGTCCGCCAGCCCCAGGTAGTTGTTGGCGCACATGTTGAGCAGTTCCCGGCCGTCGGCCAGGGTGAGCCGGGGCTTCTGGGGCGAAGAGATGATCCTTTCGGCCTTGTAGAGCTTGTCGGCCCGGATCGTTCCGATGGTGGAAGCGAGATACTCCTGAAATTTGCCGTACATGGTGTCAATCCTCCCAGTTGAGCACGACTTTGCCGGACTTGCCGGAGTTCATGGCGTCGAATCCCTTCTGGAATTCGGTATAATGGAAGCGGTGGGTGATGACGGGGCCGATGTCGAGTCCCGACTCCAGCATGCTGGTCATCATGTACCAGGTCTCGAACATTTCCCTGCCGTAGATGCCCTTGATGGTGAGACCGTTGAAGATGATCTTGCTCCAGTCCACCTCCGTACCGGGGGGCAGGATCCCCAGCTGGGCGATCTTGCCGCCGTGGCTCATGGAGTCGATCATGCCGTTGAGGGCGGCGGCGTTGCCGGACATTTCGAGGCCGATGTCGAAGCCTTCCTTCATGCCGAGCTTCTTTATGACTTCGGCGAGGGAGGTCTCCTTCGTATTCACCGCGAGATCCACCCCCATTTTCCTCGCCAGTTCCAGCCGGTAGTCGTTGACGTCGGTGATGACCACGAACCTCGCGCCCGCGTGGCGGACGATGGCCGCGGCCATGATGCCGATGGGGCCCGCCCCCGTGATGAGCACGTCCTCGCCCAGGACCCGGAAACTCAGGGCCGTGTGGGTGGCGTTGCCCAGGGGATCGAAACAGCTCAGCACGTCGGTGCTCAAGGCGGGGTTGCAGTGCCACACGTTGGTGACGGGGATCACCAGATATTCGGCGAAGGCCCCGTCCCGGTTGACCCCCACGCCGGAGGTGTTGGGGCAGAGGTGGCGGCGTCCCGCCAGACAGTTCCGGCAGCGGCCGCAGACGATGTGGCCCTCGCCGGAGACAAGTTCGCCCTCGGTCACGTCGTGGACGTTGCTCCCGAAGGCCGCCACGGTCCCCACGAACTCGTGGCCGATGGTCATGGGGGGCTTGATGGTGGCCTGCGCCCAGGCGTCCCAGTTGTGGATGTGGACGTCCGTGCCGCAGATGGAGGTTTTCTTGATCTTGATGAGCACGTCGTTGATGCCGTACTCCGGAACGGGTTTTTCCACCATCTCCAGTCCGACGCCGGGCCGGGCCTTGATGATCGCCTTCATCATTTTCTTCATTTCCGCATATCCTTCCTCGTTGGATGATTTGAAAAGCTGCACAACACATACTATATTATCAAAAAGGCGCAATGTCAAGGCCGTTGTTTAATATATTCAACAAATTTTTCAGAAAAGCAAACATGAAGACAGAAGAGATCGCGACGCCGAAGGTCATCGGCGGCAATGTCCGGAAGAAACGTCACGAACGGCACTGGTCGCTGGATGAGCTGGCCGACTCCAGCGGCGTTTCCAAGGCGACGCTGTCGCAGATCGAATCGGGCCGGGTGAATCCCACCGTGGCGACGCTGTGGAAGATCGCCCAGAGTCTGGAAACGGAGCTGAGCCAGCTGATCCGGAACGACGGGGAGATCTCCCGCACCTTCACCGTGACCCGGAGCGGCGATTTGCCGCGGCTCACCGGCACCACCGGGGTGGAGATCAAGGTGCTGTCGCCCATCACCATGGCGGGGAAACTGGAACTCTATTTTCTCACCCTCGAACCGGGGGCGGTGCTGGCCTCCGAGGCCCACGAACCGGGAAGCTGCGAACTCATCACCGTCATTTCGGGCACGGTGGAAGTCGGAGCCGGGAGGAATTCGGCCAAGCTGGAGTCGGGGGACGTGCTCGACTACCAGTGCGACACGAGCCACCGCATCTCCAATCCGGGCAAAGTCGCGGCCACGCTCCACATGGTGGTGAACTTCAAGGGCGCTTCAATGTGATGAGGAGGATCTCCCCCGGCCGCCCCAGCCGCAGGGGGAAGCCCCGCCAGAGCCAGGTGCCGTTGGAAACGAGGAGCGTCATGCCCTGCGCCTCGTAGCGTCCGGAAACCCAGCCGCCGTTGAAGAGGGCCACAAGGAGATCGAGCCCCAGGACCATGCCTCCGTGGGTGTGGCCGGAAATCTGCAGCCCCACCCCCGTTCCGGCGCTGTTCAGAGCCGTCTTGGGCCGGTGGGCGAGGAGGACCGTGCAGCTCCCCTCCGGGATCCCGGCCAGCGCTTTCGGAACGTTTTCCCCGTAGGTTTCCTGCAACCGGGGATCGTCGAAGAAGTGTTCCGCCGCCTTGTCTCCCGTTCCCGCCAGATAAACGCCGTTGGGCAGCCGGACCGATTCGTTGAAGAGGAGCCGCACCTTCGAACGGCGGAAAAAGGCGAGCCACGGCTCCAGCCCGGAATAGAATTCGTGATTGCCCGGCACCCCGAAAACGCCGAGGGGGGCGTCGAGTTTGTCCAGCTCCGCCAGAGCCTTTCCGCACCGGGCGGGGGAGCCGTCCATCAGGTCGCCCCCGAGGGCGATGAGATGGGGTTTCAGGGCGTTGACCCGCTTCACGAGGCGGGCGATCTTTTCGGGCTTCACCGTGTGATCCACGTGGAGATCGGTGAGAAAAACGATCGTCATCCCCTCCGCCGCGGGAGGCAAGTTCTTGAGCTCGACCGTGTACCGGGTCAGCCGGGGCTCGGCGGCTCCGCCGGCCAGCGCCAGCGCGCTCAGGATCCCGGCGGCAACGCAGAGCCCGAGGTTGATCCTGTTCCAGAAGGACTGCGCCTTTTTCCGGAAGAAGAGCCGCACGGCCTCGCAGATGAGCCAGAAACCGACAAGGAAGTAAAAAGCCCCGTGGAGCCACGCGCCGCCGAGGATGACCGCGTCGGGCAGATCGGGAGCGAAGAAGTGGCCGCCCAGGACCAGGAACCACTGGAACTTGAGCGCCCCCGCCGCCAGCGGCAGAGCCGGCAGTACCTTGAAGTACCACTTCACCTTCAGGGGCCAAATCACCCGCCACACCAGAAGCCCCAGCAAGATCACGGAAAGGGCGAACAGCATGATTTTCGAAAACTCCTCTTCTCTTTTCCCTACCTATAATATAGCTCCATCCGGGGGAATTTTCAAACGGATCCTCCGCCGCCGGAAAGGCGCCGGGAAGGGCAAAATCCGCGGATCCGCGTTCCGGAAGCCTTGAAAAAAAGCTCTTTCGGGTGTATACTATGCAAGGTTTGCAATCAACGGAGAAGTGTGTTATGAGCGACAAACAGAAACGTTTTCTGATCTTCGGGGCCCACCCCGACGATCCCGACCTCCTCTTCGGCGGGACCGCGTACCGGCTCGCCCAGGCGGGCCACGCGGTGAAGTTCGTTTCCATGACCAACGGCAACAGCGGCCACTACAGCATGGACAAGGAGGCCCTCGCGGTCCGGCGGGCCGGGGAGGCGCAGGCTTCCGCGAAGATCCTCGGCATTTCGGAGTACGAGATATTCCCCCTGAACGACGGGGAACTGGAACCCACGGTGGAAAACCGGAAACGGGTCATCCGCTGCATCCGGAAGTTCCGGCCCGACGTGGTCATCTCGCACCGGACCTGCGACTACCATCCGGACCACCGGGCGGCGGGACAGCTGGTGCTGGATGCGGCCTACTTGCTTTCCGTGCCGCTGACCTGTCCGGAAACCCCCGTCCCCGACAATCTGCCCATCTTCGCCTACACCTTCGACCGCTTCACCCGGCCCGCGCCGATCCGGGCGGACGCGGCGGTGGAGATGGATTCGGTCCGGGAGATCAAATGCCGGGCTCTCGCCTGCCACCGCTCCCAGTTCTTCGAATGGCTCCCCTACGGCGACGGCCTGGAGCTGCCCGACTTCGACGCCATGGACTGGCCCGCCCGCTGCGCCCATCTGGACCGCTGGCTCAAACGCTTCGAAAAAGCGGCGGAACTGGGCCGGGAGACCCTGCGCCAGATCTACGGCGACCGGGCGGCGTCGATCCGCACCGCGGAGGTCTTCGAACAGTCGGACTACTCCTTCCAGGTGCCGCAGGAGGAATTCGCAAGGCTCTTCCTGCCGTGACATGAAAAACATGCCCTTTCCGGTTCAACGAACAACATAAAGGAATCACTGCAAATGAAAAAACTTTCCCTTCTTTTCCTCCTGCTTCTGGCAGGGGCGGTCATTTCCGGTGCGCCCGTGCCCCGGAGCGTGACCATCGGCTCGAAGCCGGTCTTCCAGCTGACCAAAGACAACTGCGTCATCCTCATCCCCGCCGACGCCTGCAAGGTGGTGAAATTCGCCGCTCAGGAGCTGCAGGAACAGCTGTCGCGGGTCTTCGACCGCCAGATCCCCGTGGTCACCGCGCCCCAAGCCGGGAAAAGCCACCTGCGTCTGGGCCTCACCCCCGAGGCGAAAAAGGCCGGTCTCGACCCGGCGAAACTCGCACGGGACGGCTTCTACATCAAGACCGCGGGCAAAGACGTCTTCATCGGCGGCATCGACGACCCCAAGGTCAATCCCCCGCTGGAGATCAAACGGGGCGGCGGCTGGTCCATGCTCTATGAGAAAGGGACCGTCTACGGCGTCTATGACTTCCTCGAACGCTTCGCGGGCGTCCGGTTCTACTTCCCCGGCGAACTGGGCACCATCGCTCCCCGCGCCAAGGCCCTGGCGATCCCCGCCATCGACATCATCGACCGGCCCGACTTCACCGTCCGGAGCTTCTCGCCCCACAACGACGGCACCTATTTCGAAGGCGAAAAGCGGGACGCCATCATCAACCCCCGGAAAAATCTCAACATCTACCGCTACCGCTACCAGACCCGGTACATGCCCTGCTGCCACGGCGTGCAGGGATTCGGCTTCGTGCACCGCTTCGGCAAGAGCCATCCGGAGTACTTCGCGCTGACCTCCAACAACCGGCGCTACAACGACCCCAATCTGCAGGTCCCCGGCCAGATCTGCTGGACGAGCAACATCCGCGAGGAACTCTATCAGGACCTGAAATCCTATTTCACCGGCCGGCCCCCGGAGGAACGGGGCATGTGGTGGAACAACCGGCACACCTGGGCCTTCCCCTTCTTCCGCAAGCCCTACGTGGACATCATGCCCCAGGACAGCTTCCTGCGCTGCCACTGCAAGAACTGCGAAGCGGCCTACAACGAAGGCAAATACTACGCCACGGAACTGGTCTGGGGCAACGTGGTCACCTGGGCCAACCGCCTGACGAAAGAGGGCATCGAGGGCCAGCTTAATATGATGGCCTATCCCCCCTACCGGGGCATCCCCAAGGTGGAGATCCCCCGCAACGTGAACGTGATGGTGGCCGAAAGCGGCCCCTGGGTCCAGGATCCCGCGAAGATCGCCGAACAGGACGGCGAGATCAAGGCGTGGGTGAAGAAGCTCGGCCGCAAGGTGTGGCTCTGGAACTACGCCAACAAGCACAGCTCCCTCGCCATCAAGGGGGTCCCCGCCCCCACGCCCCGCGCGGTGGCCCGCTACTACACGCGGGTTGCCCCCTACATCTTCGGTGCCTTCATGGAGTCCGAATGCGACCGGTTCCTCTACTTCTACCTGAACTTCTACATCTTCTCGAAGGTCGCGTGGAACAACCAGTGCGACTGGAAGGGCATGCTCGATGAGCACTACAAGCTGATGTTCGGCCCGGCCTCCGCCGTCATGCAGAAGGTCATGGAACGCTTCGAAGACATCTGGCTCAAGCAGATCTACGGCCGCACCGTGGACACCGCCGTCGGCCCCATCAGCGCCGTGCCCTCGGACTACGATCTGTGGCACAAGGTCTACTCTCCCGCCGTCATCGCGCAGATCACCGCCGACTTCGATCAGGCGGCGAAACTGGTGAAGAAGGGCTCCCTCGAAGCCCGCCGCATCGAAATGTTCCGCCGGGAACTGCTCGATCCCCTGAATCAGGCGGCGAAGGACTATCTGGCCAGGACCAACGCCGTGGGCGGCGTCTTCGCCCGCTTCGGCGGAGATCCCATCCACCTGATCCCCTTCCGCACGGCCAAGGGCGTCAAGCCGGAACTGGTGGACACCAAGGTTTTCGTCAACCTGACCGAAAAGGCCCTTGAGATCACCTTCGAGTGCGAGGAGCCCCGTTTCGGCGAGACCTGCGCCGCAAAGCGGAAATTCGACGATCCCGACACCTGGAAGGACAACTCCGTGGAGATCTTCCTCAACCCCACCGGCGACCGGAAGAACTACTATCAGTTCATCATCAACACCAAAGGCACGTTGACCGACAGCAAGTGGTACCGTCCGGGCAAGTCCTCGCAGCATGACGGCTCCTGGAACTCCAACGCCGCGGTTTCCG
Organism: Lentisphaeria bacterium; assembly: GCA_017443585.1. Taxonomy (GTDB): domain Bacteria; phylum Verrucomicrobiota; class Lentisphaeria; order Victivallales; family Victivallaceae; genus UBA1784. The sequence goes on from JAFSYV010000178.1 coordinate 31,011, forward strand.
TGGCCCCGATCAAGGGCGGATTCCGGATCAAGGCGGCGATCCCCGTCTCTTCGCTCCCCGGCCTCAAGCGGACGGGCTTCCCCGCCAACTTCGGCCGCAACCGGGTCCTCCAGGTCCAGGGCAAGGCGCAGGTGCTCTACACCTGGAGCCGCTACGCCAAGGGGTTCCACGATCTGGAAAACTACGGCATGCTGGTCCCCTGCAAGAAGGAACTGCTCTACGATCCCGGATTCGACAAGGTGAAACTTCTCGGCAACCGCCACTGGGGCTTCAACAGCAAGGGCGGGAAATACACCGGATGGTATGCCAATACCCCCACCGCGACGAACTTCAACAAGCTCGACAACACGGAGTTCTTCAGCGCCCCCTGCTCCATGAAGCTGGTTTCCGGCGATCCCGCCAAGGGCGCCACGGTCAATCAGTTCCTCTCGGGCAAGCTCAAACCCAACACCACCTACCGGGTGAGTTTCAAGGTCAAGCTCCAGAACGTGGTCAAGATGAAGAACAGTGCCGCCGGCTTCTGCGTCAATATGTGGGACGATGCCAACCGCTGGTTCCCCAGGGGCCGCTGGCTCGACGGGACCATGGACTGGACCTATATGAGCTTCATCCACAAGACCAGTGCCAAGGTCGCCAACGCCAAGGTCTCCTACATCGGCGCCCGGCTCATGAACTGCACCGGCACGGCCTGGGTGGACGATCTGAGCATGGAAGAGATCGAGTGACCCCGCCGGGGCTTCGAAGAAAGACAGGAGCGGAAAAATGCTTCACTTCGATTTTCCCGGTCCGGGGAAAGATGTTTCCTATCACAACCACAGCGATCTGAGCGACGGCGCGGCTTCACTCGAAGCGATGTGCCGCGCGGCCAAGGCCGCCGGGCTCCGGGAGTTCGGCATGTCGGACCACTGGGTCATCCCGCCGCCGGAGATCAAAGACGTCAACTGGCGCATGGATCCCGGAAAGCTGGAGCACTATGTGACCGAGCTGCAGAAACTGAAGCGGGAGCTGGATTCCGAAAGTTTCACGCTCCGGATCGGCCTCGAGGTGGATTTCTTCTTCGAAAACGCCTCCGACGTGCTCGCGGAACTTGAGAAGTGGCCCTTCGACTACCTCATCGGCTCGGTCCACTACGCAGGCATCTTCCCCGTGGACCACGACGCTTCGGACTGGGCTCCCCTGAGCCCCGGCGAGATCGAAACGATCTGCGAGGAGTACTGGCGGAAACTGGAGGGGGCGGCGCTCTGCGGCCGCTACACCTTCATCGGTCATCCCGACCTGCCCAAGAAGTTCGGGTATGTTCCCGAGGGGAAGTACCTGCCCCACGCGATCCGGCTCCTCGACGCGGTCCGGAAGACCCGCGGCGCCATCGAACTCAACACCTCGGGTTGGTTCAAGCCCTGCAGGGAGCAGTACCCCGCAGGCTCCATCCTGAAAGAGGCCTGCGCCCGGAAGATCCCGGTGGTCATCAACGCCGACGCCCACGCTCCCGCCCACGTGGCGCGGAACTTCGGCGAAGCCGCGAAGGTCCTCGCCGACGCGGGATATCCGGCCCGGTAGTCAGGAAGAGCGTTTCCCGCCGGGAACGTTCCGCGGCAGGAGCGTTTCCGGCTTTTTTTTGCGCCGTTCCGGCTTTTTTTGGCATAAATGTCGTATCCGGCGGGGATTTTCCTTTGTAATTTTCACCCGGTGAGGCTATATTATGCTTTTGAACATCTGATCTTCATCAAGATAAGGAAAAAGAAAAATGAGCCGTAATTACAATGTCGCTGTGGCCGGAGCCACCGGAGCTGTCGGGGTCGAGATGATCAAGACCCTCGAAAAGCGCAATTTCCCGGTGGCGAATCTGAAACTTCTCGCCTCCTCCCGTTCCGCCGGCAAGACCGCGCTTTTCAAGGGCGAAAAGGTCACCATCGAAGAGCTGAAGCACGACTCCTTCGAGGGGATCGACATCGCGCTGTTCAGCGCGGGCGCCGACATTTCCCGTGAATTCCGGGCCGACGTGGTGAAGTCCGGCGCGGTGATGATCGACAACTCCAGCGCCTTCCGCATGGAGCCCGACGTGCCTCTGGTGGTGCCCGAGGTCAATCCCGAAGACGTGAAGCTCCATCACGGCGTCATCGCCAACCCCAACTGCTCCACCATCATCATGCTGGTGGCGGTGGCTCCGCTCCACCGGGCGAAAAAGCTCCGCCGCATGGTCGCCTCCACCTATCAGGCCACCAGCGGCGCGGGCGCCAAGGGCATGGCCGAACTGCTGGAACAGACCCGGCAGATCCTGGACGGTCAGCCCATCGCCCCCAAAGCTTTCGCCCACCGGATCGCCTTCAACCTGATCCCCCACATCGACATCTTCTACGACAACGGCTACACCAAGGAAGAGCTGAAGATGGTCAACGAGACGCGGAAGATGCTCCACGACGATTCGCTGCGCATCACCTGCACCTGTGTGCGGGTCCCCGTGCTGCGGGCCCATTCCGAATCGTTGAATCTGGAATTCGAGGAGGAGATCACCCCCGAAGAAGCCCGGGCCATCCTCGACGCCGCCCCCGGTGTGCAGGTCATGGACGACCCCGCGGCGAAGCTCTATCCCATGCCCGTCGAGGCCGCCGAACAGTACGACGTCCGCGTCGGCCGGATCCGGCAGGATATCTCCCGCAGCGACCGCAGGGGGCTTGAGATCTTCGTTTCCGGAGACCAGGTCCTCAAAGGGGCCGCCCTGAACGCGGTCCAGATCGCCGAACTGCTCTGAAACCGAACGGATAAACGAAAAACGAAGGGGTTTTTCCGATGAAACAGGTGTTCTGCATTGCTTTGGCCGCACTGGTATTCGGCCTGTGCGGCTGCTCGTCGCCCGCTCCCGACCCGGAACGGCAGCGCTTCGATCGGATCGCCGCTTCGTTGGAACCTGAAGGGACCGCCTTTTTCATCGGTTCCGCCGTTCAGGTCGGTCCCGCCGTCGACCGGGTCCGCCGGGACGTGGAGCAGAAACTCTGGAACTCTCCCCTCCCCCCCGAGGAACGGACGAAGCTGCAGAGCCTCGTTTCCGGGATCGAACTCTTTTTCCGGCTCTCCGGGCTGCCCGAAGTGGAAGGCTGGGGCGGAAGTTCGAAAAGGCTTCCGGAGGGAGTTTTCCGCAACCGGCTCCGGCTGCTGCTGGCGCCCGAAGCAAAAGGGGTCTTCTGGCAGATACCGGCGCAGAACCGGCGTCTTGTCTCGGGGGAACTCCCCCCGGACACCCTCACGGCGGGGATGTTCTGCGTCAACGCCGAAGCGCTCGGGCGGCTCCTCGACGCCGACAAGAGGGTCTCGACTGCGGCGGATCGCCTCTGCCGGATGTTTCTCGGGCTCCCCGCGAAGGAGCTTCTCGCCGGACTTTCCGGCGTATGGGAGTTTCTCCTCACCGCCGACGAGGAGTGCAACGTCGACACCTTCGACGGACTTTACGGATCCCTGACCCTGCCCGACCGGAAAGGCAAGCTCTTCGACGCCCTCTGCGCAAAAGCGAAACTTCTCACGGGGGCACGGGTGGACAGGAATTCCGGTTCCATCCACCTGCCCCCGCTGCCGGGGAAGATCGGTGCGGTGCAGATCAGAAGGGGCGAGGGGACCGTCACGTTCTACAACTCGCCCGAGGCCGTCATGCGGACCGCGCGGAAAAAGGTCCAACGTTCCGACAACGGGTCCGCTCCTTCGGATGACGGCGCCGGGTTCCCGGCCGCCCGTCCGGCTGAGAAAAAGAGCTTCGTCGTCGACGGCGTGGGATTCATCTACAACAGCAATGCCGGCAACATCGATCCGAGCTTGAGCGGCCCCGCGCGAAGAATCAAACGTCCCTCGCTGGGGATCCTCAAACGCCTGCCCGACGGCTTTCTCTTCGAGGAGTACTCTCCTTGCGACCTGAACGAATACGCCGCGCTTTCGCTTTGCGCGATCCCGGTGAAACTCGCTTTCGACATCTTTTCCCAGCCTCCGGAGCCGCCCCAGCCGGCTCCGGCGCAGCGGCCCGCCCCGGCGCCCCGCAAGGACCCGGCGGCCCGCCCCGGAC
>JAFSYV010000179.1 GCA_017443585.1 Lentisphaeria bacterium
AAAAGGTCTGCAAGGCTGTCCGCAAACTCGACCCCGAGGGGTACACCTCCGGCGGAGAGGGGATCCAAACGGCCTACGCCCTCGCCGAGAAACACTTCATCGAGGGCGGCAACAACCGCATCGTACTGATCACCGACGGGGATTTCAACGTGGGCGCTTCCAGCGAGGCCGAGCTGGTCGAGATGGTCAAGGCCAAACGCGACACGGGGATCTACCTCAGCATCGCCGGGTGCGGCATGGGCAACTACAAGGACAACAAGCTCAAGATGCTGGCCAATCAGGGCAACGGCAACGCCTTCTACCTCGACAGCGTGCGCGAGGCGAAGCGGGTCTTCGTCCACGGCCTGACAGGCAACATGTACGCACTGGCGAAAGACGTGAAGTTCCAGATCGAATTCAATCCCGGACTGGTCTTCGCCTACCGCCTTCTCGGGTACGAACTGCGGGAAATGACCGACCGGGACTTCCGCGACGACGGCAAGGAGTCCGGCACCGTGGGGCTGGGCCAGCAGATGACCGCCCTCTACGAGATCATCCCGGCCGACGCGCCCGACGAGGTCAGGAACGCGGCCGTGCCGGAAATGCCGCCCCTCAAATACCTGACCGCCGCGGCGACCGACAGCGACGAAATGCTGACCTTCCGGATGCGCTGGCACGAGCCCCAGGGCGGCGAAGAAGCGAAGGAGACTTCCGAAGCGGTCAAGCCGGAACAGCCCCGCTCCGCCAACTGGGGCTGGGCGGCGGCGGCGGAGTTCGCCCTGGCGCTGCGCGATTCCCGCTTCGCCCCCCGCGCCTCCATCGAACACGCGGCGGCGGAAGCTCAGAAGTATTTGGGCGACGACGCAAGCGGCGAACGGGCGGAGTTTCTGCTGATGCTCCGCCGGGCGGCGGAACTGCGGAAGAAGTAACGCATAGCGGCTCACCGCGGGAGGACAGGGAAAGTCCCTGCCCTCCCCTCTTTTGTCGGATTTGCCGGACTTGCCGGACCTGTCTGACAGACGCTCTGCCACGTTTTTTGCGCGTGGGGAGCGGGGGGGGAAGCAAACCGCATACGCGTTTTTCTTCCCCTTCGCCCCCCATCTTTTCCGCAGAGCGCCCCGGCTGAGCCGTGCAATGACCGCCGATTTTTTGGATCGTTTGGGGCTCCGACCGGTGTTTGTGAGAAGCCTCATTTCTCGATTACAGCGGGGGCATGGGCCAGCCTCCGGCTGATCCCATATCCCCTTACTGCTCGTCGCCACTTCGCCCGCCGGCCTTCGGCCGCGTCCGCCGCCCGATGCGGCGGCGGTTCGCTTCGTTCGTCTCCTGCGCGCTCGGCGCTAAGCGCCTTCGCCGGGGCGGCGTGAGCCATTGGTTTTGACAGGCCCCAGGGGGCGGAATCTTTCACCACCGCACGATACACGCGGGGCGTGTAAGTCAGCGACTTGCCCGCAGACCGGCAACCGGCCCGGCGGTTATGCCGAGCGCCCGCGGCGCCTGCATGGGGCTTGCGGCAGTTTTGGTCTGCGGCCCTTTCACTACCGCAAACCTGCGTCAGCGCGGGTCAGTATTCATAGTATTCATAGTATTCATGGAAAAATTCTTGAAAAATCCCTCTTTCCGCTTATAATGGTACGGAAGAGAGGAGAAAAAAATGCCGGAACATCCGTCGACCGCCGTCCCCGTTTCCGATCCGGGGGAAGCCGTGCTGCATCTGAAAGAGGAGATCGCCGCCTCGGGAAACTATTTTGCCGCCCATGAAAAAGAACTGTTCCGGGCGGGGGCGGGGACCGCGGTCGGCATCGCCGCCGCCCTGCTCCTTCTCTGGGGCGCCAAAATGCTCCTGAAACGTCTCCCCTGCCGGAAACTCAACTGGAAACACCAGCTGGCCGGGGCCTTGTTCCTCCCCTTCGTCTGGATGGGGTGCGGCGTGACGATCCTTGTTTGCGCCCTGCCTCTCATCCGGAGTTTTCCCCCCGAACCGGCACTGTGGACGCTCCGGCTTTTTTACACCGCCTTCGCCGCCGTCGCCGCATGGAGCCTCGTCCGGCTGGTCCGGGTCCTCGACGGCCACATCCGGACACTTGCGGAAAAACGGAACAACACGCTCGACAACCTGACGGTGGGGATCGCGGGGAGCGTCCTCAAGGTGGCCATCATCTTCATCACGGCGCTTTTCGTGGGGCAGAACATCTTCGACATCAACATTTCCGCCCTTCTTGCCAGCGCGGGCGTCATCGGTCTTGCACTCGCCCTTGCGGCCAAAGACACCGTTTCCAACTTCTTCGGGACTCTGGTCATCGTGGCGGACACACCCTTCCGCATCGGGGACCGGATCGAGTGCGGGAGCGTCTGCGGCATCGTCCAGAACGTGGGCATGCGCAGCAGCCGGATCGTCACCGACGACGGCACCCGCTGCACCGTTCCCAACAGCACGCTCACCAACGCGGCGGTCTTCCAACGCAACCGGAGGGGACACCTGAAGCGGGTCATCGATCTTGCGATCACCTACGACACCACAGCGGAAAAGATGGAAGAGGCGGTGAAGATACTCCACCACATCATGGACGACTTCCACGGCCGGGACCTGCCGGAGTTCGCCCCCCGGATCTTCTTTTCCTCCTTCGGCAGTTTCTCCCTCGATCTGCGGTGCATCCTCTTTTTCAAGACGGAGTCCTTCGAAGAAGAGGAAAAACTGCTGAACGAAGTGAACTTCGCCATACTCCGCGAATTCGGGAAGGCGGGGATAGAGTTCGCCTTCCCCACCCGGACAGTTTATGTGAAAGAGGCCCCGCTCAGCAGCTGCGGAGTTTCACCTCAAGAGCGAATTCGCAGCTTTCGCCGGGAGCGAGAGTCCTGACCTTCCAGATGGGCTCGTAGGAACTGCTCCCCGAGACCGTGTCCCAGAAGCAGACGGCAGCGGGGGCCTCGCCGGGACAGCTCATCAGGAGCTCTCCCGGAGTGCCCGGCGCGGAAAAGGCCACATCCGCCGTGCCGGACTCGACGAACGCGCTCTTGTTCTCGAGGGGCCGCTCCAGAAGGGGATCGGAAAAGCCGCCGATCCGGACGAAGAAGGGATTGTTATTCCGCACGACGGGGTCGCAGCCCTTGAAACGGATCTCGCCCAACTCCAGGTTCTTGCCGCCCAGAATGGCGGGCATGCTGTGGAACCGGAAGGCGAAGGGCGCGGACTCTTTCGAACCGGGATTGGTGATGCGGATCTTCCGGAGAAATCCCTCTTTCGTGAAGGTGTCGGTGAAAGAGCAGACCAGCCCGGCCACGGCGACGTTGTCCGCCTCGGCGAGCTGCCGGTGCTGGGTGATCTCCACGCCGGAGGGTGTGGCCTTGACGCCGTCGATCTTCAGACCTTTCTTCAGGACGAAGGAGGCGCTGGGGGGCGCCCAGCTGCTGGGAACGGCCCAGCCGAGGAAGCGGTCGGGGGTCACCAGCTCGCGCCCGAAGGCCCGGAACTTGACGATCCGGCCGCCGTGGACGGTGTCCACACGAAGTTCGTAGACGGGCGTCGTGACCTTGAGCGCGTACTTGTCGACGGCGGCGGTGACCTCTCCCGAAGAGACGGTCGCGATGCCCGCGTAATCGTTGACGGGGTCCTCGGGATCGGGGGCGTCGGGATCGTAGTTGAAGAGCAGTTCCGCCCGTTCCCGGTCCTGACGCAGGACCATTTCGCGCCACTCCAGATTGGGGACGTCGCCGCCCACGTCGGCGCCGATCTCCAGGTTCCAGAGGTCGCTGTAGCCGATCTCACGGAGAGCCCCGACCACGCCGTACCAGTTGATGGACCCGGTGAAGAAGCCGGGGAACATGTGTTTGTCCGATCCCAGCCAGCCCGAATACTGCAGCACACCGCCGGGAGCCATGGGGCCCACGTTGTCGTGCATGTGGAGCGCCTTCAATCGCTTGCCCGCCCGGAGGATGTAGTCCACATGGTCGGGCTTGGGGCAGAAGTGCAGGTGGCCGGTGTCCAGACAGAAGCCGAGATTTTCAGGGTAGCCCATGTCGGCCAGGTTGGCGTTCACGTCTTCGAAGGTCTCGTAGGGGAGATTTTCCAGACAGATCGTCATGCCCTCGGGCAGGTCCGAAAGAAGTTCTTCCAGCGATTTGATCCGGCGGGCGCGGACCGCTTCGGGCGTCTCCTCCTTCCGCAGGATGACGCCGTAGCCGCCGCAATGGAGCACCGCCGAGGTGATGCCCAGAGCGTGGTACATCCGGCAGTAGGCCCGGTGGATCGCCACGTTGGCGCGGCGCGAAGTTTCGTCGGCGAGCGTGATGTCGTTGTGCAGCGGCAGATGGCCCTGACGGAAGAGCAGCCCCTGCCCTTCGGCGTAAGCGCGGAACTTCTTCCACTCCTCCTCGCTGCGTTCGAGGAGCACGGAGCTGTGGAATCCGCCCAGTTCGGAGTAGCGGAATCCCGCCTTGACCAGCCGCTTGACGGCGATTTCCGGAGAGCCCCCCGCGGCGTAGCTTGAGATCGAAAGATGGATCGACATGATGTATTCCTTTCAATATGTTGTGATGCTCAGGATAATGTACGTCCCGGAAAACGGCCTTTCCGAAAAAAAGGATCACTCCGGCAGTTCGTCGAAGCCCGCAATCAGAAGCCCCAGTTCGGAGCACTTTTCCAGCAGGTATTCCAGAAGTTCCGTCGGCATGTCCACCGACTTGGCCCCGGAATAGATTCCGTGGGAAAAGAAGACGATGAGCAGATTTCCCTCCGCGGCTCTCGTCAGGGCCGCATCGAGATTTTCGACGGTGGAGTCGTAATAGGCCCCGATGCCGCATCCCCCCATGACCCGGCGGCCCGGCAGGTCGGCGTAGGGAATATAGGCTTTGTCCTGATCCGCGATCCAGAAGCCCTTGGGGAGCGTGATCCCGGCCCCGGCCCGGAAACGGCGGAAATAACGGCTCAAGTATGCATCGGTCTCGTCGGAGTGCCGGTTGTTCGGATAGGCGAAGTAGCGCAGATCGGTCACGCCGCAGGCGGCGGCCGCGTCGATCTGGGGCCGGATCTGCTCATCGAAATAGGCGTTCATCTCCACATCGACGGTGTCCCTGTGCCGGAGCGTGTGGAGTCCCACGCTGTGGCCGTACCCCCGCAGGACCTTCATGGATTCCGCCTTTTCGGGCGTGATCTCGCCGCTGTAAAAGAAGGTGGCCCGGGCGCCGTACCGGGCGAAAAGCGGCATCTGCGGCAGCCAGGTCTTGTAGACGCCGTCGTCGAAAGTGAAGCTCACGACGCCCCGTTTTACCGCGGGAAGGTCCAGTTTGCCGTTCTTGAGGGGCCCCGGAAAGGCAGGACGTTCCGCCGGGATGGTGAAGTCGATGTTTTCCGACATCATGCAGTCTCCTTAAAAGTTTGAGAAAGTCGTTCCGCATAATATAACTCCCCGGACCGTCAATGTCAAGGTGTCCGGAATTTTTCGTTTTTCCCCGCACCGGCTATTGACAAAAGAGATTTCAGGTGTTAACTTATACCCGATGCGTTCTGCATCGATCCATCCAAGGAGGTAATAAATGAAAAACGGTTTTGAACGGCGCCCCGCAGTGATCTTCACCCTCATCGAACTTCTGGTCGTCATCGCCATCATCGCCATATTGGCCGCCATGCTGCTGCCCGCGTTGCAGCAGGCCCGGAACAAGGCCCAGAGCACCAAGTGCATCAACAATCTGAAAGAAGTGGTCCGGCTGGCCGGGACCTACGCCGACACCTACAACGGCTTCTACCCAAAATCCGGCTATCCGGACAAGTGGTACTACGGCGCCTACTGGGTACCTGTTTTCGTCAACATCAAGCTGCTGCCTTCCGATACGGTCATCAACTCCTCCACGAACGGAGGGATCCCCAGAGGGATCCTGAACTGCCCCGCCGAGCAGCGGAAGAAGGTGGTCTCCACCACCGGAGCCACCGAAGTCCACTGGAACGCCTTCAAGGGGACCCACTACGGCTTCAACAGCTACAACAACGGCTACAAGAACTCCGCCGCCCGCCGTCCCGCCTCCACCTGCTGGGCGGGAGACTCGTGGTATTGGGCCGGGTACTCCTCGGTCGCGGGGGGCTATCTGCCCAAGGGGAGCATCCGGGCCATGTACTACTTTCCCGGGGAACGTCACAACGAGCGCTGGAACGCGGCCTATCTCGACAGCCACATCGCCTCGCTGAAGGGCTATCCCGCCAAGGGCGCCTACCCCGACAAGATCACCGTCTTCTGGGATCTGAACAGTCAGGTTTCCTGGTAAGTTTTCACTCCGTCATTTCCCTTTGTTCCGAGGAGTTTTCATCATGCATCTGCCCGAACTGCGTCTGAATGCCGACCATCGCATCGGCACCATCCGCCCCCTGAACGGCGTCAACCTTTCCCCCGATATCGGTACTCCTTACGTGGAGGAGTTCAACGAACTGCACGCCGCCTGCGCCCGGATGCACGACGCGCCCTACAACAGCGCCGGGAGGGATCTGATCGACATTTCCCGGATCTTCCCCCTCTTCCATCTGGATCCGGCGGACCCGAAAAACTACCGTTTCAGGGAAACGGACGACTACCTGAAACAGTGCGTCGAAGGCGGCACCCCGGTCTACTACCGATTAGGGGAGAGCATCGAACACGCCCCCATAAAATATCGGATTCACCCCCCGGCGGACTTCGCAAAATGGGCCGACATCTGCGCCCACATCATCATGCACTACAACGAAGGCTGGGCCGACGGGTTCCATTTCGGCATCAAGTACTGGGAGATCTGGAACGAACCCGACGCCGCCGGACTGTGGACCGGAACGCAGGAACAGTTCGCGGAGCTCTACATCACCGCCGCGACAACACTCAAAAAACGCTTCCCCGATATCAAGATCGGCGGCCCCGGCCACATCGGCGACGATCTGGCCCCGGTGCACACCTTCCTGAAAGCCTGTCAGAAAGCCGGAGCGCCGCTGGATTTCTATTCGTGGCACTGCTACGGCTGCAATCTCGAGTTCTTCCGCGATCAGGTGCAGTTCGTCCGGGATCTGGTGGACTCCTACGGCTACACCAAGGCGGAGCTCCACCTCAACGAGTGGCACTATGCCCCCTGCTCCTGGTCCAGAACGCCAAAAGAGAGGAAGCCCATGGTCTATGACCACTTCATGAAGCATCTGGACAGCGCCGCCTTCATCGCCGCCGTCAACATCCTCTGGCAGGACACCCCGCTGGATATGGCCTGCCACTACACGGGCGTTTCCCGGGGTTTCGGCATCTTCGACGCCTACGGCGGCATCACCAAGGCCTATTGCGCCCTCAAGGCCGTCGGAGAGATGAACCGGTATCCCCACCGGCTGGAAATTTCCCAGGATCCGGCCGTCATCGCCCTCGCCGGGGAAAACGACGCCGGTGAGATCGCCGTCCTGATGAGCGTCTATCCCATCATGGGCAGCAACGTGACTCTGCTCCTCGACTTCGATCCCGCCGACGTCCGTCTCTACAGCGTGGACATCGCCAACGACCTGGATCCGGTCGAAGCGAAATTCCTCGGCAATTCCACGGTGGTGCCCATCGGCGGCAAGAAGGTGACCTTCGACCGCCGGATCATCGTGCCCATCGGCACCAAACCTTCGGTCCAGCTGCTGAAATTCAAACGGAGCTGACGGCGAAATGAAAAAGCTCTTTCTGTCGTTTCTTCCCGGACTCCTTTTCATCTCCCCGTCCGAAGGTGCCCCCGACCCGGCGGCCCGGACCGCCGCCCGGGAAAAAGCGGCGGCAGTCTTCCTCCAAAAAGCCGAAGCCGCCAAAAAGCCCGTCGAGATCGCAGGCGCGCTCTTCAAGGCGGCAGGGGAGTTCAAGGAGCTGAAACGCTTCGACGAAGCCGTTTTTTACCTTCTGAAGATCCCTTGCGTGAAGGGGGTGCCCCGGCACGAAAGCGCCTGCGCATTCCGGGCAGCTGCCCAGTGCCGCATGGAACAGCTGCGGACATCCGAAGCCATCGAACTCTATCACCGGGCCTGCGCCTGCCGGAGCGGCAAGTGGTCCGAAGCGGTCTCATGCCGGGAACTGGGGGAAATCTACATGGACCTCGGGTTCTTCGACAAGGCAGTCGCCGTCTTCGCTCAGGCGGCGGACAATCCGAAACTGGGAGGAGAACGCTTCAGCAGTCTCTGCGGCAAGGCGGCCGCACTGGTCCGTCTGGGCAGACACTCCGAGGCCGGAGAGGCTTTTCGGCAGGCTGCCGCGATGCTCCCGCCGGAAAAACGGCAATCCAATGCTGGGGGGCTCCTTTACCTGACCGAAGCCGATGTGCTGGCGGGCGCGGGGAAAACGGCTTCCGCACTGGAGATCTGCAAAAAAGCCCTCGCCATTCCCAAAGTCAACTGGAAACTGGCGAGAAAAGTCCGGCTGCTCATGGCCGACATCTCCTCCGGCAATAAAGCAAAGGAAAAGACGAAATGAAAAAGTGCTTCTTCCTCATCCTCCTTCTCGCCGCCGGATCTCTCTGCGCGCTGGAGCCCTGCCGGCTCCGGACGAACATCCCCCTGCCCTCGGGAGGCAGCGGCATCCTGATGGAAAACCATTTCGTCCGGCTCCTCATCGAACCGGGCCGGGGCGCGGGCTGTCTCCAGTTTCTGGACAAACTGACCAATACCAACTTCACCACCGGGGAACAGGGCCTGCGCATTTTCAGCGACCGTCTGCTTGAGCTTTCGCGGACGCTCCTCCCGGAATTGCCCTACGCCTATAAAATAATAACCGAGACGCCGGGAAAGATCTCCGTGGAGTTCTCCAAGGAGGGCGCTCCCGGATTCCAGTACCTCACCTTTTCCCGCCGCATCACCCTGACCCGGGATTCGGCGCTGGTCGAGGTGATCTACAGTTTCCACAATGCGGAAGCCTCCATGGCCCCCACGGTGGTGACGCCCTATTTCCGCCACGGCCTCAGCGTCCCCTCCAAGACCACCTGCTTCTACACCCCCACCGTCAGGGGGGTGGAAATGCGCTCCAACACCAAAGGGGGTGAAAACAAGGGAAACGTCTTCTTCCGCAACCCCTCGGCAGGCTATGCCGCCGTGGCGGATGAAGCCGGCAACGGCCTGGCACTGGATTTCGATTACCGCTATCTGGACTACATCTACAACTGGGTGGCGGGGACCGACCGCTCCACCTTGGAGTGGGTCTTCGTCCCGGTCCGGATCGACGCCGGAAAAAGTTTTGTCACGCGCTGCAATTTCTTCCCGTTCCGCAAAACGGGCGTTCCCCTCGCGGCCAAGAACGGCATCGTCGGCGGCTTCGACGGCAAAAATGTCAGCCTTTCCTCCGCGATCTCCGGCGAATACGCCGTTGCCGTCAACGGCCGGAACGTCGGGACGAAACGTCTCGAAGCCGGGAAAAATTTCTCCCTCGCCCTGCCCGATTCCGCTCTGAAGGGCAAGTCCGCAGTGCTGGAGCTTTTCCGGCAGAAAAAAAGCGTGTTCAAGATGTTCATCCCGCTGGCCAAAGGCGTGGGTGTTCCCACGGAATGTGCCAAAATTCCTCCGGCTCAGGCCGAGGTGCGGGAGCTCAAACTTTCCACCCGGATCGTCACGCCCCATACCCCCTGGGCCCGCCCCCACATCAAGGGGCCGGTGAAGCTGCTGGTCCTCTGCGACTACCAGCACCAGCGCGAAGCGGTGGAACTGGCCCAGCGTCTGGAATGCACCTTCGACGTGATCCGCATTTCTCACATCAGCTCCCAGATGAGCTGGGGCATGGTGGAGCGTTTCGGCTCCTTCACCTACAAGGACGCCAATGCCGCATTGCGCAAGACGCTGAAGCGGCCCTACGACTGCATCATCGTTTCGGGCAATCTGTGGAAATACTTCGAAGCCGACAATCTCCGCACCATCCGCGGGAAACTGGAACAGGGCGCGGGGCTGGTCATGATCACCCCCCGGGAACTTCCCCGTTCCGTGCAGGACCTGCTGCTGATGACGGGAGGGAACGCCCCGGCGGACCTGCGTGGGGAATTCTTTCCCCTCGCCCACCCCGCGGCGGCGGGATTCCCCGGCGAACTGACCCTGCCGGGCAGGATCTTCAACTCCCGCCTCAAACCGGGAGCGACGCCCGTCATCACCTCGCTTAACGGCCCCGTGCTGGCCCTGGGGCGCCCCGCCGGGATCCGTACCGCCCACTTTTCCTATTATGCTCAGGGGAGCCTGCTCCCCGAACTGCCCATTACGGTGAGACGGATCCCCGACTGGAACTATCCCGATTACCAGTTCATTCCCCTCATCAAGGCAATTCTCGCCGTCTCCGGCCGCCTGCCCGAAACGGTGGTTCGCGGCGAACTCGCGGAAAAAACGGCTGAATTCACCGTCACGGGGCCCATTCCCCCTGAAGCCGTGCTCGAAGTGACCGTGCGCAATCTTCTGCGGAATACCGCCGTCACCCGCAAGATTTCTCTGCCGACGCCGAAAAAGGGCGCCCCCTGCCGCGTTTCGGTCCCGGTCGAGACCGCTCCCGGGCTCAACACCGCCGAATATATCCTCCGCTCCGGCGGAAAAAGCGTGGACTTCGGCTGTGCCGTGCTGCGCCGGGCTCCGGAGATCCCGGTTTTTGCTGTCCTTCCGGAACGGAATCTGTACGCCGCGGGCGAACTCATCCGGGGCAAGGTCAGGACGGTTCCCGGCGGGGAGATCAGGGTCACGTTGACCGATTCGGAAAACCGGCTGATCTCAGAAGGAACGGCAGGCCCCGACGGAGCCTTTGCCCTGCCCGTCACCGAAGGCTCCACCCGGCTGATGACGCTCCGGGCGGCCTCATTCCTCAAGGGGCAGCTTCAGGACGAGAAGAAGATCAACATTTTCATCAAGGTCAAGCCCAGACTCCCCGACTACATGATAACGGCCTCGGAGCACGAGTGGATGTGGGGACACAACCGGAAGTTCCGGGAAAATTTCTTCCGGGAGCTGCGGAAATCCACCGGATTCGACGTCATGCGGCTGTGGACGCTCCTCACCCCCGACCGGGGCGGCCCGGCCTACGAGGACTACCTGCGCTACGGCTTCGAACTCATCCTGCCCGTCACGGGCAACCAGAAACTGCGCAACTTCGTGGACGACCACCAGAAGCCCTTCAACGAGACCGGAGACAAGAAGTATCTCGCCCGGAAGCCCTGCTACCATGACCCGGCCTTCATCGCCAAAAACGAGAAGGAGATCCTCACCCGGCTGAAAAAGCTGGAAAAGTTCTCTCCGAGCCAGCTTTCCTTCGGCGACGAACACAGTCTGACCCTCTTCAGCCGGGAACTGGATTTCTGCTTCTCGGCCCACTCCCTCAATGCCTTCCGGGAACATCTGAAAAAACTCTACCCGTCACTGCAGGCTCTCAACGCCCAGTGGGGCAGCTCCTTTGCCTCGTGGGAAGAGGTCATGCCCCCCACCACCGACGAGATCCGCAAAAAGGCGGCGAAGGACGGCAATTACTCCGCGTGGGCGGATTTCCGGGACTTCATGGACGGAGCCTTTTCCGGTTACTACGCGAATTCCGCGCAGGTCGTCCGCAAGGCCGGCTGGGATCTGGACATGGATCTTTCCGGCTGCGAAGGGGGCAACGCCTACAACGGCATGCAGTGGTTCCGCTTCAGCCGGGCGCTGCAGCAGTGCGCGCCATACCGGGGGTCGGGGATCCTGGAGTTCATCCGCTCCTTCGGGCCGACGAGAGTCTGTCCTTGGAACTCCGGCTACAGCAATGCCGGGGCTCTCGTTTTCCACCATGTGTGGCTGGATTTCTTCTGCTTCAAGCAGGGGGGAGCTTCCTTCTACGCCTCGCGGAACATGCTCTTCCCCGACTACACCCTCCAGCCGGGGACGAAGGATTACGTCGACGCCACGCACGACCTCCGCAAGGGTCTCGGAGCCCTGCGGGCCACGCTGGATGAGGAAGATGCGGAAGTGCTGGTCCATTTCTCCCAGCCATCCCTCTATGCCGCCCAGATCCTCCGGAGCATGGGGACCTACCGGGATTCCCGCATGGCATGGATCTCGCTTCTGAGCGATCTGGGATTCAACTTCAAATTCATCGCCGGTCAGGAGATCGAAGCGGGGGCTTTGCGCAAAGCTCCCGCGAGGGTGCTGGTCCTGCCCTGTTCGTGGGCGATCTCGGCAGAGGAGTGCCGCGAAATCAAGGCCTTCGCGGCCAAAGGCGGGATCGTGGTCGCCGACCGTTACGCGGGCGTGATGGACGGCCACTGCCGCCGCCTGAAAAAGGGAGCGCTCGACGATCTTTTCGGCCTGACCCGCAGCGACATGGGCAAAAGCAGCAACGAACCGGTCCGACTGGGAGAAAAACAGTCGTTCACCCGTCAGGTGGGCGCCGCCCGGGCCGGCAAGCAGTTCTGCAATTTCAGGCACGCTTTCGGCAAGGGGACGGGGGTCTTTTTCAATTACACCGTCAACAACTACCGTTCATTGCGGAGCAGCGCCCAAGGCCGTGAGGAGCTGGCCGCTGTTCAGCGTTTCTTCCTGAAGACCGTCGGCGGCAAACAGATGGGCGGCTGTACGGCCTCCTTCTCGGGCGGACTGCCCGAGGGCGGGCGGCTTTTCACCTACCGCCAGAAAGGGGCGAAGGAGGCCCTCTTCGTCGGCATGGTGCGTGAACACACCGCCTCCGGGCCGTCGCAAGTCACCTTCAGATTCCGCCGTCCGGGATTCGTTTACGACATGCGCAAAGGCACGTTTTCTCCGACGAAACGCGCTTCGGAAAAGGTCGTCCTGAAGCCGGGTGAAGCCTGTTTTCTGGCGGTCCTGCCGGAACGGCTGCAGCAGCCTGAGATCGCCGCGCCCGCAGCGGTGAAGCAGGGAGAAGTTTTCTCCTTCACGGTGCAAATCCCCGGTTCGAAACTGGAAAACGCCTTCGAGCTCGTCACCACGGGCCCCGACGGAGAAAGCCGGAGACTTTACTCGGGAGTCGTCCGCGGCAAGGGAGGAAAATACACGGGCTCGTTCCGGACGGCCCTCAACGATCTCCCCGGCAAATGGACCATGACCGCGCGCGACGCTCTGAGCGGCCGAAAGACTGCCCATACCTTCGAAGTGACGCCCCGCTGAACTCGCCCCGCAGCCCTTTCCGGAAAACGCCCGGAATCGGAAAGGGGGGGATCGAGGCAAAAAAATGGAGCCAGCTGCGGGAGTCGAACCCGCGACCTGCTGATTACAAGTCAACTGCTCTGGCCAACTGAGCTAAGCTGGCAGCCCTTGCGGACGCTCTTTTAATATATTCCCTCTTCGCTTTCTTTGCAAGAGCAACGGAGAAGTTTTTTCGGAAATCCGGTTGAAATTTACCGAAAAAGGGTGTAAATTATCCTTTGAACAGCGGAGAAGAGGAGAAATAGGAGCGTGTTTCCTGGGTTCGGCTCCGCCGCGGACAACTTTATTCGAAGGAGTTTTTCATGAAAGGTATTCTCGTTCTCGCCGCCGTGTGCGCCGCCGTATTCACCCTCTCCGCCGAGGAGTATCTGCTCCCCGCCCCGCAGAAAAAAGGCGGGATCTCCCTCAATGAGGCGCTGAATCTGCGCAGGACCTGCCGCCAGTACACCGCCCAGACCCTTTCGAAGGAACAGATCTCCCAGATCTTCTGGAGCGCCTTCGGCGTCAACCGCGAAGACGGCAAACGGACCGCCCCCACCGCGAGGAACAGACAGGAGATCACCCTCTATCTCCTCACCGCCAAGGGCGCCTGGATCTATGAGGCCAAGGCCGGCAAGATGGTTTCCATCAGCAACAAAGACCTGCGCAAGTTCGCCGGAAGATTCACGGCTCCCGCCTACATCGTCATCGTCACCAACAAGAAACTTCTGGACTCCACCCACTTCGCCGACATCGACACGGGTTACGTGAGCCAGAACATCTACCTCGCCTGCGCCGGCCTGAAACTCGGGACCTGCGCCATCGGCCGGATCCCCGACAGCAAAGCCCTCGCCCTGGAACTCCGGCTCACCGATGCCGAACGGATCCAGCTCACTCACAGCGTCGGAGTGCCGAAATAAATTTGATTTTTGCACTTGGACGGTGTATCTTGTATGCGGGAGTGAAAGTTCTGTTCATTCCCGCATGTTTTTTTCAATATCAGGGAGGAAGTGACTATGGAACAGAAAGACATTCAGCAGCTTCAGGATGAGGTCAGAAACAGCTGCGCTCCCCTGCAGCTCATCCGCTCCGAGGTGGGCAGGATCATCGCCGGTCAGGAAAAACTCATCGACCGCATGCTCCTCTCCATGATCTCCGACGGAAATGTTCTACTAGAAGGCGTCCCCGGCCTGGCAAAGACCCTGGCGGTCAATACGCTGGCCCAGACGCTGGACTGCTCCTTCTCGCGGCT
>JAFSYV010000180.1 GCA_017443585.1 Lentisphaeria bacterium
CCTTCCCAGTCCCGGATGAAGTTCAGATCGGTGCCGCAGACGCCGCAGGCTCGGATCTCCACGAGCACCTGTGAGGGGCCGGGAGCGGGCAGTTCCTGTTCCCGTATCTGAAGATCAAGGTCCTTTCTGCCGAAAAGTGCGCGGTTTTTCATGATTCAGCTGTTTCCTGTTTTTATGATCGAGGGCAGATCGCCGAAAAGATAACGTACCGCCAGGGGCACGGTCATCTGGGAGGGCGTGCAGAAGGTGGAGTCCAGACGGTCCCGGAAACTCATTTCGGGGGCGAAGAAGGTCCCCCGGGACTGGTGGAGCGCCATGTGCCCGGCGAGGAGCCTGACGAATTCGCCGTACTCGCCGTAATGGGCGAGGCCCTTCAGCATGTTGTAGAGGGGCCAGTCGTCCAGACAGCGGGCGAGGGGCGGGAAATCCCGGAAGATCCGGAACGTCGTGGCGCCGTGGAAGTCGCCGCCCCGGGCCCGGCGGAAGTTCACGATCTCCCGGGCCGTTTCGGCGGGGAGGAGCGTGCTCGACAGCATTTCGGGGTAGATCCGGTAGTTGGTGTAGGAGGCCAGACTGTGGATGTCGTCTCCGGGAGCGACTTCGATGAAATCGTTCATGTCGGCGAAAGGAACGCGCCATTCCGGACAGGGCGGGATGAAAACGGACCCGCCGCCGCAGGGGACCGCCGACTCCCGGCAGCGTCTGACGGCTTTTCCGGCGAAAGCTTTTATCTTCTCTTCCGGGAGCACTCCGGGGAAGGTCCGGCCGTACTCCAGCAGTCCGCGGGCGATCCAGAGATTGGCGGAAAACCATTGGCGCGCGGGGGCGTTCCGCAAATCGTCTTCGGGACAGCCCGCGACGAGGCCTTCCCCCGCCCTTTCCGTGAGCGCGAAGAGCCGCCGCGCCACAGCTTCGACGGCGGGGCCGTGATCCGCGAAGAAGCCAGCGGTGTCGAGCTGATCCCGGCAGCGGGCGAAGAGGGCGAGGAGCATGCCGTGTTCCGACAGCGCCGCCCCGTTGTTCCGGTGCAGAATGGCTCCGTCTTCCGAAACGAAATCCCGGATGAAGCGCCCGAGAAACCGCAGAGCCTCCTCCTCCAGGCCGTAGAAGAGGGCCGCTTCGCAGAAGGTGAGGACCGTGGGCGGGAAGGACTCCGCCGACTTCCCTTCGTCGCAGTAGTACCTCGTCGCTCCGTAGCGCAGGGCGCCGCCGTACTGGGTGATGAGGGATTTTGTCAACCCGGCCAGGATCCCCTTCTTGAGAAAAGCGTGGGGGAAGTCCCAGGCGAGGAGCGGAGCGAATTTCTCATGCCAGTGTTCCGTGAGGCGCTTCAGCGCCCGGCCGAAATCGCCGCCGTCAGCCGCCGCCGGGGCGGGATCGGGCCGTCGGAGCAGTTCGCCGGGCGGCATGAGTTCCGGCAGGGGAACGGAGAAGAAGCGCTCTTTGCCGGGCGTTCTCACGTTTAGCCGGAGCATGTCCGATTCATCGACGAAGACGCGCAGTTCGACTTCAGGGAACCGGGTCGTGGCGAAGCGGACGCAGGAGACGGGGAGCCACCCCTCGAGGCACGTGTGGGAAAGGGGCTTGACGAAAGCGCCGTACCCCGCCTTTTCCGGATCGAAGAGGGTGAGGAGCGTCCGCCGCAGGTCGCCGATGACATCGACTTCCCGGTCCGGGGGGACGTACTGGCTTTCGATGGTGACGACGCCTTTTTCATCGACCAGCGGTTTCCACGGGGAGTTTTCGCTCCCGACGATGTCGAAGGAGTTGGGCTGGGGAACTGCATCGCACACTTCGGCGAAGGTCCGGTCAAAGGTTTGCAGAATCTCCCGGAGATCGGGGGTCGGGGATGAGGGCGGCGCGAGGTTCATTTGCGGTTATCCCGGCTCAGTTCTTCGGAGTCAGAAAGATGGAATAGACGGCGGAGGAGCCGGGCTTCAGGATCCGCAGTGTGTTGCCCGACCGGGTGAAGGCGGCGGGCTCCTGATCGCGGGTCCTGTCGGTCACGAAGACGGTCGCGTCGAAGGGCCCGAGCCCGGCGATCTCGAGCTCGAACTGCAGGTCCATCCACATGAAGGCGGAGACCATGATGACCCCGCCGCCCCTGCCGTCGCGCCCGGCGAGGATCCTGATGTCGCCGTCGGATTTGGTGTGCTTTTGCATTTCCGGCGAGATGTTTTCTCCCGGATCCGCCCAGACCCGCTCCGGGCAGGCCAACACCGCGCCGCAGGCTTCGAGGGCATAGGCGGTCTTCTTGGGGTTGCCCCGGGCGTCGCAGATGCCGAAGGTGCTCCGGCCGCCGGTGTAGAAATACTCCATCGTGAGCGGCGAATCCTGAAAGGCCGCGCAGCAGCAGGCGGTGTAGCCCGCCGCGCCGAAGCCGTTCATGCCGTAGACGGGATCGTCCACGTCGGAAACGGTGTCGGGATTCTTGAGTTCGTTCCAGTTGCGGTTGAAGTAGTGCCACTCGCCCAGGTGGA
This sequence comes from Lentisphaeria bacterium, assembly GCA_017443585.1. GTDB lineage: Bacteria > Verrucomicrobiota > Lentisphaeria > Victivallales > Victivallaceae > UBA1784. The sequence goes on from JAFSYV010000180.1 coordinate 2,481, forward strand.
GCCCGGTTTCCCCGTAGCCGTATTTTTCCGTCAGCTCCCGGACGCGTTCCGGGGCCTCCCGCTGGGATTTGGCGCTCCGGTCGTACTGGTTCCAGGTGACGAAGTCCAGTTTCAAGTCCCGTTCGCGGCAGAAAATGAGGAACTTTTCGATCATTTCCAGATTGCAGCCGCCCCAGCAGGGGCCGCCGAGCTGAAGCTCCGGGACCCGCTCGGCGAATTTTTTGGCGGTGACCTCATAGAGATGAAAATACTCCTCGGGGGTGCCCGACCAGAGCTTCCACTCGTTGGGTTCGCACCAGACTTCCCAGTATTTCATGCTTTCGCCCCAGGAAAATCCGTCGGCCCAGCCCCTGGTGTAGTGTTCGGCGATCCGGCAGCAGATCTCGGCCCACTTCCCGTAATCCTTCGGCGGGTGGGTGAAGTAGCGCTTCGGCGAGTGCTCGATGGATTCCCCCAGCCGGTATTCCACCGTCATCCCGTGTTCGACGCAGGGGCGCAGGTAGTCGTCGGTCTGGTCGAAGTAGTAGTTGGCGGGATCGGCCGGGTCGGCGTCGAAGTTGGCGAAGATCTGATGCACGTCAACGAGACGCATGCCGGGATTGTTGGGGGGCACGTCGTGGAGCCGTACGGCTTGGATGTTCAGCTTGCGGTAGAGGTCCCAGCCCCGTTCCCAGGCGAAGATGTTGTTCATGGGCGGTGCGAGGGAGACGCCGTTCATGGGTTTGAAACGGCCGGTCGCCCGGGAAAAATCGACTTTCATCATTTTCGGCTCTCCGTAAGAATTGGCTGTTTTCGGTGCTCCTGAGGAATATAGCACCTTCTCTTCCGTTTGTCAAGGAAGGGCGGAAGGAAAAACTTTTCAGAGGAGCTCGTTCAGCGCTTCGCCGCAGGCGTAAAGCTCCTCATCGCCGAACTGGGCGGAATAGGTTTCGTTCATCATCACGGCGAAGGTGGCGAAATTCCTGATGCCCAATGAGTAATAAAACTCAAGGTCCCGGCGCATGACCTCCGGGGAACAGCCGATCTTCCTGAGTGGCCGACGCCAGCTGCTGAAATAGGAGACGTCCAGCCAGTATTCGAGGACATGGACCCTTTCCGCCGGAAAAACCGTCAGCAGTTTCAGCAGATCGGCCCGGAAGCGGGAATTCACCTCGTCGGAAGGATCGGTCAGGGGCACGTCGTAGTGACGGTGGAAGGGGGCGAATTCCAGAAAGAGGGCCGCGTGGGGGACGACCTTCTCCGGGAGCTCGAAGGTCCCCGGTGTGTAGGCGAGGAGCGCCGCGCGGGCCTGCGGGTCGGCCCGCAGGACCCCTTCGGCGATCATGTTGGCGTTCAGTACGTTGAGATCGGCTCGGGAAAATTTGGCGCATTCGGGACAGCGGCAGATGCACTCCTTCGAATCCGCGCCCCAGAAATAGTAGTTGTGGGAAGAAGGACGCAAGGCCCGGGCCAGCTTTTCCGCTCCGGCGGCGATCCGTTCCCTCATGCCCGGTGCGCTGGGACACCAGCCCGCCCGTTCCCCCGACTGCCGGATCCCGTCTTCGCCGCAGGCGAAATACTCCGGGTGGGCGGCGCGGAGCTCCGAGGGCAGGAACGCCTCGGCGGCGTGTTCCTCGTATTCCAAGGAGAGGCCCGCGCCCGTGCAGCGCGCGCGAAACTCCGGCGTCCGGAACTCCGCCAGGGCTTCCAGCAGGTCGTGACGGCGGCCTCCGGAGTGGAGCGCCAGCGTATCGAATCCCGCGTCGGCGGCCTTTTTCACCCAGTCCGTGTTCCGGCAGTCCTCCGGAGAGACGATGATGCTCTTTTTCATATTGCGCTTTCCTTTGCTCAGGATTTTGTATTCCCCCTATAATCTACAGCCTCGCGGGCGTTTTTTCAAGCCCGGTCCGGTGTGCCACCGGGCGTGTCATGGCACAAACGGTGTGACAAAATGGCACACTTGAGGGGATCTCGGGGCGTTTTTTCCCCGATTTCGGGTGTTGGCACACTTTTTGCATGAAGGGATGGCGAAAACAAAAACAAAAAAATGGCGGTTCCGCAAGGGCCGCCGAAGAGGAAGGAGATTTGAACTATGGGAAAAATTCTCGGAATCGACCTGGGGACCACCAACAGCTGCATGGCAGTCATGGAAAACGGTGAGTACAAGATCATCCCCAATGCGGAAGGCGCGCGGACCACGCCCTCCATCGTGGC
>JAFSYV010000016.1 GCA_017443585.1 Lentisphaeria bacterium
GGGGGCTCCAGGGCAGGATCCCCGTGACGGAACTGCCGAAATCCGCGGAGAGCTCCCGGACGCGGGACTCCTCGTCCTTCACGTTCCGGCAGTTGAGGATGAAGCCCCCCAGCCGGGCGTAGTCCCGGTCCCGGAAGTGTTCCACGGCCATGGCGATGTTGGCCGCCGCGTAAAGAGCCATTTTCTCTCCCGAAGTCAGGATAAAGACATAATCGGCATATCCCCTGCGCATGGGCATGGAAAAGCCCCCGCAGACCACGTCCCCCAGCACGTCGTAGAGGACGACGTCGGGGTTCCAGAGCGCGAAGGCGCCCTTGTTTTCCAGCGTTTCCAGCGCGGTGATGATGCCGCGCCCGGCACAGCCCACGCCGGGGGCGGGGCCGCCGGACTCCACGCAGATGACGCCACCTTCTCCAACTCGGCCCAGTTCCGCGACGTCGAAGGGAACGCCCCGGCGGACGAGATCCAGCACGGGGACCGCCCGTTCGCCGCGGAGCAGGAGCGAAGTGGAATCCGCCTTGGGGTCGCAGCCGATCTGCACCACGCGGAGCCCCTTTTCCGCCAGAGCGAAGGCGATGTTGGCAACGGTGGTGGATTTGCCGATGCCCCCTTTGCCGTAAAACGCCAGTTTCAGCATGATCTTTCTCCGAAATCGCCCCGGCCGATGACCACGTGCCGGCCGATGGCTTCGAGTTTTTTCGCCAGATCCGAATGAAGGATCCCCGCCGTGCCCGGATCGCAGGCGGCCTTGTTGTCGTAGAGGCTGTAGAGTTTCCGGACCTCCGCCGGGGAGATGTCGGGCATGATGACGTTGGCCCCGGCCAGCACCCCCTGCTCCCGGCCGTCGGGGAGCAAAGTCCCCAGCGCGGTGGTGGCGGGGAGCAGCACTTCGGGCTGCATGATGCGGCACAGGCTCAGAAGGAGCAAGGTCAATTCTCCGCTGCCGCACTTTTCCTTCCCGAAAGGGGTGTCCCGGTGGGGGATGAAGGGGCCGATGCCGATCATATGGGGCCGGAAACGGCTCATGAACTCCATGTCGCAGGCGATGTGCTTCAGCTCCTGCCCCGGAGTTCCCACCATGAAGCCGCACCCCGTCTGAAAGCCGATGCGCTTCAGCGCTTCGAGGCAGGCCATGCGGGTCGCGAGCTTCTGCCGCGGGGGGTGGATCATGGCGTAATGCTCCGGGTCGGCGCTCTCGTGCCGGAGCAGATAGCGGTCGGCCCCCGCCTCGTAAAGGCGCTTGTACTCCTCTTCGGCAAGCTCACCCACCGACAAGGTGACGGCGCAGTCGGGGAAGCGTTCTCTCACGCGCCGGACAAGCCCGCAGAGCCGCTCACAGCCCCAGAGGGGATCTTCCCCGCTCTGGAAGACGAAGGTCCGGAACCCGTAACGGTACCCCTTTTCGCAGCACTCCAGCATCTCCTCTTCGTCGAGCCGGTAGCGTTCCAGCTTCGGATTGGAACGGCGGATGCCGCAGTAGAAGCAGTCGTTGGCGCAACAGTTGGAAAACTCCACCAGACCGCGGACATATACCCCTTCTCTGAAACGGGCCAGCGTCAGGGTCCGGGCCTTTTCCGCCGCGAGCTCCCGGAAAGGCTTTTCCGGGTGCGCAAGAAGATAAAGCCACTTCTCGCGGGGGAGCCCCCCCCGTTCCTCGAGTTCATCGAGCAGTTGTCCGAAACGTTCCATTTTTTTCAACGATCCGCTTGAAATACGACAGCGGCCTCCCGCCTGAACGGAAAGCCGCTGTCCGGACCGGAAAATCACATTCCGGGGAAGCAAGAATCCGTAATCTTCCGTCTCAAACCCAATTTCGACGTCAGGCAGATCTGCTGTTCGTGCAAACTCGCTCTTATCTTTTCTTCAAGCGGGATTTCCTTTCTTCGATTCCCTGAAAAACCTCTTCAGCCCTTCACCCCGGAACAGACCGCCTTGGCGGTGACGCCGGGGATCCGCCCCAGTTTGCCGCTCAGGGCGTTGATGGTGTCCTGGGGCGCATCCAGGGCGACGGTGATGATGTTCACGCTCCGGGCGCGGTAGGGCAGCCCCATGCGGCCGATGATGAAGGAGCCGTATTCATGGAGCAGTGCGTTGATCTGCGCCGAACTTTCGGTGCTCTCGGCGATGATGGCGATGACGGCGACCCGGTTTCCCATATCCTTTTCCTTTCAGGCGAGCCTGGCCAGAGCAGCGTCGAGGCGGCGCAACGACTCCTCTTTGCCCAGCACGGCCATGATCTCTCCGGGACCGCCGGGTGTGGCGGGGAGCCCCGACAGGGCGATGCGCACGGCCCACATGGGCTGGCCCAGCTTGACGCCGTGCTTTTCGGCATACTCTTCGATGATGGGCGTGACCGTCTCCGGTCCCGGCTCGGGCAGCTCCCGGAAGCGGGGAATGAGCTCTTCGAGGACGGCTTTGGCGACCTCGGGCGTACACTTGCTCTTCTTGTTGTTGAACATCTCGATGCCGAACTCGGGAAGCTTATGGAAGAATCCGCTCTTTTCGGGGATGTCGGCCAGCGTTTCGATGCGGGAACGCAGCAGTTCCGCCAGCACGGGCCATTTGGCTTCGAGGGGCGTCCCCTCGACCTTGGCGAAGGGCTTGGCCAGCGCGGCGAAACGTTCGGGAGCCATCATCTTCAGGTGTTCGGAATTCATCCAGCGCAGTTTGGCGTAGTCGAAGACCGCGGGGGCCTTGTTCAGCCCGGAAAGCGTAAAGGCTTCGGCCAGCTCCCGAAGCGAGAATATCTCCCGGTCGCTCTTGGGATTCCACCCCAGAAAGGCGATGTAGTTGACGATGGCTTCGGGCAGGAAGCCCTCTTCCACCAGATTTTCGAAGCTCACCGAACCGTGGCGCTTGGAAAGTTTGGAGACGTTGCCGTCGGCGTCCTTCCCCATGATGAGGGGCAGATGGACGTAGACGGGGATCTCCCAGCCGAAGGCTTTGTAGAGCAGATTGTACTTGGGCGTGGAGGAAAGATATTCACACCCCCGGACCACGTGGGTGATCCCCATCAGGTGGTCGTCGATGACGTTGGCGAAGTTGTAGGTGGGCATGCCGTCCTGCTTGAGGAGGATCTGGTCGTCCAGCACCTTGTTCTCGATCTCGATCCCGCCGAAGACGGAGTCGGTGAAGCGCGTCACCCCGGAGCGGTCGATGCGCTGGCGGATCACGTAAGGAACTCCCGCGGCCAGTTTGGCCTTCACCGTTTCGGCATCGAGTTCATCGCAGTGCCCCGGACAGCGGCCGTCGGAAAAACTTGGGGTCTCCTCCTCTTCCCCCGGAGCCGCTTCCTTTTCCTCGCACTTCTCGCAGAAGCAGTAGTAAGCGCCCCCAAGGGCGACCAGCTTCTCGGCGTACTCCCGGTAGAGGGCCTTGCGTTCGGACTGGATGTAAGGCCCGTAATCGCCGCCCACGTCCGGTCCTTCGTCGTGGTCGATCCCGGCCTGTTTCAGCGTGGAGTAGATGATATCGACGGCCCCTTCCACGTAGCGGTTCTGATCGGTGTCCTCGATCCTGAGGATAAACTTCCCGTTTCCGGAGCGGGCGAGGAGCCAGGCGTAGAGAGCGGTGCGCAAGTTTCCCACGTGCATGAACCCCGTGGGACTGGGGGCGAAGCGGGTGCGTATGGTGCCCATAAGTCACGATTCCTGTTGTTGAAGTAGTCTTCCTGACTCATAATATACCACCTTCAGCAAAAAAAATCAAGTTTTTTGCGCGGGGGGATTTGACTTTTTCGCGAGGAGGGTGTATATTTAGAACATAAGCACCACGCGTCTCCGTCGTCTAGTGGCCCAGGACAACGGGTTCTCATCCCGTCAACAGGGGTTCGACTCCCCTCGGAGATGCCATTTTTTTGCCTTGTTTTCAAGGTCTTACGCAGAAAGCAAAAAAAAGGATACCGTGACATGGACGATGATTGTTTCGACTCGCCGGTGGACGACAGCCCGTGCGATGCGGCGGCGGACAGGGGGTGTTTCGAGATCGTGCTCGTGGCACTGGCGCTCATGGGGGCGTTGGTCTATGTGATCTATTCGACCAAGATATGGGGTTGGTTGTGGAATTGAAAAATGGCCCTGCGCAAAAAGCGGTGAAGGCGGCCTTGGAGCTGATGCCTCCCGCCACCCGGGAAGCGGAGATTTTAAAAAAGTGATCGAAATTCTGGAGAAGCTGTTGCCCGGTTTTGACAAAATTATCAATCGTGACTTGAAAAAATCGCCATCAGGCTGTATATTATGCGCAGGAAATATCAGGATATAGGAGGTGCTTCATGGTCGCAATCGCAGAAAAAAGCCGCAGAAAGACATCCGGAACACGTGCGCGGCGGCAGAGTACCCGTTTGACCGTCGCGGATATCGACCGTTTTTTCCGGCCGGCCCAGAGGAACAAAGCTGCCGCCAGAAACTTTCTCCGAAAAATCGGCGTCGAAGTCCAGCCTGACGGCACCGTCAAAGTGCGCCCCCTCTGATGAACGGGACGTTTCCGCAGGTCGTGTTCGGATACCACGGCTGCCGCAGAAGCATCGGTGAGGCTATCCTTTCGGGAAAGCTGTCCGAACTCAACCCCAGCACCAACAGTTATGACTGGCTCGGGCACGGGGTCTATTTCTGGGAGAATGCCCCGGAGCGGGCACGGGAGTGGGCTTCGCAATACAAAGAGCCCTTCGTCCTCGGCGCGATCATCAACCTCGGGAATTGCCTCAATCTCGCCGATACAGCCAATATCGAACTGTTGCGTCATGCCTATGGGAAGTGCGCCGACATCTTCGAACGCAGCGGGTTGCCCCTCCCCGCCAACAAAGGCAAGTCTCACCGCCTCGACTGCCTCGTCATCAACGCCGCCGTCGAAGCCTCAAAATCCGAGCTGAAGCAGAACTTCGACACGATCCGCAGCGCTTTTCCGGAAGACGATCCGATTTATCCCGGTTCTGCCATCCTCGAACGGACTCACGTTCAGATCTGCGTCCGCAATCCGCAATGCATCTGCGGCTATTTCCGTCCGTGCGAATTAGTCGAGCCGTAATCAGGGAACAAAAGCGGCTTTTTCGGCTTTTTTTGAAGGTTTTTCTTGACTTTTCGGGGTTTTCGTGGTATGTTTGGAAACATTCATGATAAAGGGCCTTCAACTATGAAAAAAATGTTTCTGCCCGGCTGGCTGCTCCCGGTTCTGCTGATTTCCTTTCTTTCCGGCTGCACTTCCCCTCAGGAAACGGCGGAGGAGGATGTCGACATGTCGGGCGTCCCCTTCTACGGCGAAAAGGATCCGGTCCTCTCGGAAGAACGGCTCCGTTCGGCCCTGCGGGCGAAAAATCCCACCTGGAACGGGGTGTGCATGACCCGTGAAAGCCCTCTGGGGTCCGTTCTCGTCATTTCCAACGGCAGGGGCCTGGCGGACTTTTCGCCCCTCGACGAGTTCCGGATCGGGGTCCTGGCCGTGGGTAACTTTCAGCCGAACTCCCTCGAGGGGCTGAAAAACCTCCGGCTCCGGGAGCTGGACCTTTTCGGCGCCCGCCGTCTGAGGGATATTTCCCGCGTAAAGAAAATGCCCCTCAAGGAAATGTATCTTTCGGCGAACAATCTGACCGATCTTTCCCCGCTGGCCGGACTGCCCCTGCGGAAGCTGATCCTGGAATGCCCCGGCGCGACGGACCTTTCGTGCCTGAGGAAGATCACTTCGCTGGAAGTCCTCAGCGTTTCGGGCCATTTCGAGGACGCGACCTTCGTCAAGGGCCTGAAAAATCTGGTCGCGCTCCAGCTCCGCTCCGATCGGCTGACCGAGCTCGACGGGGTGAGCGGAGCCGCCGCCCTCAAAACCTTGAGTCTGGAGTGCCCGAAACTCCGGGAATACGGCGCGGTGGAAAAACTGCCCCGTCTCCAGTTCCTCAGCATCCGCCGGGGCAAGGCCCCCGCTCCGGGGACCTTCACCCGCCTGATCCCCTGCTCGAAGGACGGCAGGACGTGGGCGGCCAAGGTCCGGGAACCGGGCCTGATCATCGAGCAGGAGGCCGTTCGGACGCCTCCCGTCAAACGGCCCCCGAAACGGAGCACCGCCGCCCCTCAGAAAAAGAAGGAACGCGCGCCCCGCTCTTCCAGAAAGACCATGGGCACGAAACCCATGACCCAGCCCGCCATGATGCAGTAGGCGCCCCAGTCGAGATCCTTGTCGAACCCGTAGTACTCCCCCGAGCCCATGTCGAAGGCCCGCATCCAGCCGCCGTCGAGGCGGGGGTCGGGGCTGGAGATCTGGCGCTCCAGCCAGAAGCTGCGCAGTTTCCCGTACATCTTTTCCACGGCCCCGCAGTCGATGCGCCCGCGCCGGGCGGAGGGCAAGTTCCGCAGGATCGACAGGGCATTCAGCACGAAATTGTTGCAGTAGAGCAGATCGGCGATGCAGTCGGAGCCATCGCCCATGGCGATCCCGGCTTCGGGGTGTTTTTCCAGCCGGATGGGCGTTTCGCGGATGCCGCCGCAGGGCTCCTGCAAGGCGGCAAAAAAGGCGAGAGAATCGTTGATCTTCCCCGAAAAATCCTCACCCGAATGGTACTGGGCCGCGGCGAGCATCAGCAGCCAGCGGCCGAAGGTGAAGTTTCCGGAAAAACCGAAGGGGGCCACTTGGGGGAACTTTTCCCCGATCCGCCGGAGTGCGCGCAGAGCCGCTTGAGTATATTTTTCCTCCCCGAGCTGGAAGAGGAAGGCCGCCATTTCGCCGTAGAAGACGGGGTTGTCGGTGGACTTCGCCCCTTCGGGGATGCGCGGCCCGGAAAAAGTCCCGCAGCAGAGGCCGTCGGCGGCCAGCCAGGCGAGGAGCCCGTCGGCGAGGCGGAAAGCCGCGTCGCGATACCGTTCTTCCTTCGTCACCTTGTGAAGCTGCCACAGGGCGAGGCCGTCCCGGCCGCAGTCGGAGGCCCAGACTGAGGGAGTGTTGTCCATCCACTTGCAGAGGCCGTCGGGGCGCTGGATGCCCCGGTCCAGCAGAAAGTCGGCGAGAGCGCACCCGGTCCGGACCAGCCGTTCCTCGTGCAGGAACGTGCCCGCCGAGGCGAAAAAGGCCCCCGTGAGGAGCGTGGCATCGGTCCGCAGATTCCGGCGCAAAGTCAGATCGGCGGACTGGATCATTTCGAACATCCCTTCGCTCCCCTCCGGCGCGGGCAGCAGCCCCGCCCGGAAGTGCCACGCCAGCGCCCGGCGCACGAGCCGTTCCGGCGTGTTCCCCGGCGACAGGGCGACGGGATCGGGAAAAACCTTTTCGAACGCGACCCGGCATCTTTCGGGCGGCACTCCGGTCAGGCCGGAAAACAGCTCCGCAAAAAGTTTTTCCCAGCGCCCGAAGGGCCGCCGGAAGAGGGGATCGAAGCGGGAAAGGTCCGCCAGGGATGAAAGGAGCGTCCCTTCGGCGTTTTTCAGCAGGACGGGGAAGGAGTAACTTCCTTCGCGGACGACCCGGTTGGTCCCGACGCAGTCGGTGAGGAGCGCCTCGAGCCGCCCGCCCCGCTTGACGCCGGGAAAGAAAAATCCGTCCCGAGCCTGCAGGATCTCGCCGTCGCGGACGATGTACTCCTGAAACAGGTGGCGGAAATTCCCCATGACCTGCGCCTGCATCAGTTCCGCATGCAGATAATCCCGAGCGGCGTAGTTTTCCACGTAGAGGCGCGTCCCCGATGCGATGAGAGAGCGCACGGCGTTTATCCACGCGGTGCTCCGGCAGGGGATGCTCCGCTCTCCCGCTTCGTAGTCGGGCAAAAGGAAGCAGACGTGTTCCGGCCCGGAGCAGGAAAGGAGCTCCTCCAAGTCCCGGCTGACGGTGAATTCCTCACCCTCGACGCAGAGCTCGCGGAGAAAGGCCCGGAACTTCGCCGTGCCGCCCCAGACATGCCACTTCACGGCGTCTCCACTCAGATCCGTTCGAGGTCACAGGCGAAGGGCTGAAGCGTTTTCCCTTCCCACTCGGCGGGCGTTTCGCCGAAGTTGGCGGCAAAACGCCACTTTTCCCCGCCGGGGGCGGTGAACTCCACCCCCCGGAGCATTCCGGGCAAGGCCAACTGTTCGAGGGCGTACCTTTCCCCTTCGGAAGCGCCGACGCCCGCCACGACGGCGTAGCCCGTGTCGGCCAGGACTTCCCCGGGCATGCAGCGGCAGCTCCGGTCCAGCTTCACCTCGCCGCAGAGGACATCGACGTAGAGGGTGTGCATGAGGCGGTTCACCTTGATCTCGCCCCAGCTTTCACGGGGGGCGCAGATCTTCCACGCTTTCGCCCCGTAGCCCAGGACGAAGGCCAATTCGCCGTCCACGTTCACGTGCTTCGAACCGGTGTCGATGACCTTTTCGCCCTCCAGACGCCGGAGCACGCAGCCGCCCCCCGGCCACGTGAAATCGCGGCGGCCGTCGTTGTGGACGTCGTTGGGGATCTGCCAGCAGATGGTGTGGAGCGAAAGAAGATTGTGCTCCTTGAGGCACTTCACGTACTCCAGCACGAGGAGTGTTTTGCCGTCCGGCAAGGCGGCGCAGGCCGAGGCGCTGGAGGCCACGGGGTAATAAAGCTCCCCTTCCCCGTAGGGGCCGGATTCGATCCGCTGGCTCAGTCCGGAGTTGAGGAATCCACCCGGAAAGGCCTTGTGGAACGCTCTGATGCTCTCGGAGCCGATCCGGTGGCCGCCGATGCGGGTGAAGCCGTTCTCGAACCATTCGGCAAGATCGCTCGATGCAAGGGGCTGCGCCAGCACGAGGGGCCCCCGCGTACGCACGGCGGAGCGAACGGTGGTTTCGGTCCGGACCATGTCGGCGCAGTGGAAGTCGTCGTGCCACTCGCAGGGCCGGGGCGCAGGGGCCGGTTCCGGGGGCTGTTCCAGCGCCATGGAGCGCCTGACCCACGCCCCCGTGCCCAGCACGGCGAAGGGGTCGGATTCGAGACGCGTGTAGTAGTAGCGGCTGTCGTACCGCATGTCCTCAAGCCGGGTGCCGAAGAAGGAGCCGTCGGGGTTGCCGGACTGCTCTTTTGCGAGCAGTCCCAGCAGGCCCTGTTCAAGCGCGGCGGACTCCTTTTCGTGCCGCAGGTCTTCCATCATCAGCAGCACGGGCAGCAGGTACATCTGGCAGTAGCAGTAGCGGGCACGGGTGTCACCGCCGATGCGCAGCAGCCGGCCGTCGGGGAAGATGAAGTTCCGGACCACATCCCACAGGTCGAAGACGTGGTGCATGGCGAAATCGGGCATCTCGCTCTTCCTCGCCTTGCAGTAGAAGTGGAGGTAGGCCGCGTGGGACAATGTCACCATGCTGTAGCCCACGTTCATGTAGCCGTGATGGTCGAGCGAATAGTTGGGCGTGAAGTTGAATCCCACGTTCCAGTCCTTGAGGGGCTTGCCCCGGAACTGCTCCATGGAGGCGGCGTCGAGGGGGTGGGAGATGGCGTTGAGGAGCAGCGAACAGCTCTTGTCGAGATAGGCTTCGCGGTTGGGAGCGTCGGGGTAGTCCAGCGCGGCCCGGTAGAGGAAACTGCCGTTCCAGAAGTGGGACTCGGGCTTGTTCCGCCTGGATTCGGCCTCCATGCCCGCCACAGTCTCCACGTTGTCCAGCATCCAGTCCGCCTCGTCCAGCCGGAGTTTCCGGAAGGATTCCCGGTCCTCGTCGGTGAAGAAAGGCTCCATGGCCAGCTGGCCCTCGGCCATCCGTTCGAGCCCGAGAATGGAGATCCACTCCCGCCCCCACTGACAACCGCAGGAACAGCGCCCCGTTCCCGTCACGTGGGCGCGGAGATTGTACCGGAAGAACCGGAGCGCCCGGTCCATCACCTCTTCCCGGTCCAGCCCGGTCCCTTCCGCCGTGCCCAGCACGGCCAGAGCCCCCGCCACGTTGAAGTTGCTCTGAACGGCCCAGTGGCCCGCTTCGCCCGTCCCGTAATAGGCGAGACCGTCGGGAGTTTCCCGCGTCTCCCGTTTCACGAAGTCGTAGAAGGGGACCATCAGATCGAGGTAACTTTTTTCGCAAAGCATTTTTCCGTCCTCCTCTTCCCGGATCAGTCCGCCAGCCAGCGGGCCAGATTGGCCGCCACGAAATCGTCGTCGTTGAGTTCCGGATAGGCTTCGTATACCCTGGTGATCTCCTCGCTCTGACCGGGGGAAAGCGTTTCCTTCGGGTCGATGCACCAGATGCCGGGCAGCAGTCCCTGACGGCGGAGCACTTCGTGAAGTCCGGGGATGCACCCGGCGAAGCCGTGGGCGGGATCGAAGAAGGCCGCATTGCAGTCGGTGATCTTCACCGCTCTCGTCAGCAGTTCCGGCGGGATGTCCTTCCCGCTGTCGATGAGAGCGTGGAGTTCGTCCAGAAGCTCCACCGCCTTTTTCGTCCACGCGGACCAATGGCCCAGCAGACCGCCCCTGATGCGGAGCTTCCGTCCGCCGATCTCGTACTCCGTGAGCAGATCGATGAGCAGATTGTCGTCGTTCCCGGTGTAGAGGGTGATGTCGTCCCGGCCCGACTCTGCCACCGCCCGGACCACGTCCAAGGTGCAGTAACGGTTGAAGGGAGCCATCTTGATGGCCAGCACATTGTCGATCCCGGCGAACTTGCGCCAGAACTCATAAGGCAGGATCCGCCCGCCCACACTGGGCTGCAGGTAGAAGCCGATGAGGGGCATGACCCGAGCCACCGCCCGGCAGTGGTCCAGAAGGGCGTCGATGGAGTCCTCCTTCATGGCGGCGAGGGAAAGCAGGCACGCGTCGAAACCGCAGGAACACTCGAATTCCGCCTCGGCGACCGCCTGGTCGGTGCGTCCGCAGACGCCCCCCACCTTGAGGACCTTCTTCCCCGTCTTCGCGCACCACTCGTCGATGAAGCGCGAAGTCTCCCTCAAGACGGGCTCGAAGAGCCCGACTTCGGGCTTGCGGATGGCGAACTGGGTGGAGTGGACCCCCACGGCGATGCCGCCGGCGCCGGCGTCGATGAAGTAGCGGGTCAACGCCCGCTGGTAGCGGGGGGCGAAGCGGCGGTTTTCGTCGAGGGCCAGTACTTGAGCGGGGATGACGGTGCCCCGGCGGACCTTTTTCAGCACATCCGGATGGATATCGGCGATTTTCTTCATGATTTTTCAAAACTTTCCGTTGTTGACTTCGAAATGGGTGGGCTTGCCGATGGAAACGCCGCCCGAAGCGATCCAGCGGGCCTGGTGGCGGATCATCTCGTCCAGACTCATGCGGGGATAGCCGAAAAGGCGGCACATCTTCCCGGAGTCGTTGAGGTAATTGAGCTCGCCGGGAGCGCCGGAAAACTTCACCTCCTTCCCCATGATCGCCCCCATGAGCCGGGCGGCCCTTTCCACCGAGGCGGTCTCGGGGCCGGTGACGTTGAGGACGGTGCAGGGACTTTCCGCCAGTTCGAGGCAGCGCAATGCGGCGGCGTTGGCGTCACCCTGCCAGATCACGTTGAAGTACCCCACCGTGTTGTTGACTTCGCGGCCTTCCCAGATGGCCCGGCCGATGTCGTGGAGCACTCCGTAGCGCAGATCGACGGAGTAATTGAGGCGGAAGAGCAGCATGGATGTCCCGTTCTTCCGGGAGTAATACTGGAAGATCCGTTCCCGCCCCAGGCAGGACTGGGAGTATTCCCCCACGGGAGCCGGGGGGACGCTCTCGTCGCAGCCCCCCTGAGCCACGCTGCGCAGGGGGTAGACGCACCCGGTGGAAAAGGCCACGATGCGGCTGTTTTTGAAGTGTTCCGCCACCAGCGCGGGGGCGAGCACGTTCATGGCCCAGGTCAGGTCTTCGCTGCCGTCGGTGCCGAATTTGCGCCCGGCCATGAAGATGATGTTGGGAATCTGCGGGAGGGATCTCACCTGTTCGGGATCGAGCAGGTCGCAGACAAGGGTCCTGATCCCGGCCTTTTCCAGCTTGGTCCGCTCTTCGGGGTTGGAAAAGCGGGCCGCGCCGTAGACCGTCTTTTCCACGCCTGCGGCGCGGATGGCGGCGACGGCCTGCATTCCCATGGTGACGCCCATCTTCCCGGCGATGCCCAGGATCATGATGTCCCCGGGCAGACGCTTCATCATCTCAACGAGTTCCGGGTGGGGGACCGAAAGAAAGGCTTCCAGTTTTTCGACCGAATCGGGGGTTTCGCGACAGAACATGATTTTCTCCTTTTGCTGTTCGCTTCTTCAATTGAGACACTCGAGAACGACCTTGGGGATCTCCAGCCTCAGGGGCTTCACCGACGCGGCGTTGGTGACGTGCTGCATGTAGAGCACGGTGGTGTGCCGTTCGGGGATGATGGCGAAATAGGCTCCGGCGGCCCCGCCCCAGCCGAAATCCGAAGCTCCCTGCCCCGTCGCCGGAGGACAGCGGACGCCCAGTCCGTAACCGTATCCGGGGCGGCCGTAGGCTTCGCGGAGTTTGTCGTCCAGCTGGTCGGTCCGCATCAGGTCGATGGTGGCGCGCTTGAGCAGCTTTTCGCCGATGCAGAGGGCCTGCAGCAGTTTGTTGAAATCCTCGAGGGTGGAGACGCAGCCCGCGCCGCCGCTGGCGTAGAGGGGGCCGGGACGGTAGAGGTTGCCGCAGACGAGCATGGAAAGGGGCGTGAGGGGGTATTCCTTTTCCTCCCGGTAGAGAGGAAGAAGCGTGTCGAACTCCGACGCCGGAAGCAGAAAGGTGCTCTGCGGCATCCCCACCACGTCGAAGATGTTCTGTTTCACGTAGTCGTTGAAGGGGACGCCCGAGATCACCTCCACCGCGGCAGCCAGCACGTCGTGACAGAGGCTGTAGTACCAGCCGGTCCCCGGCTCGAAAAGCAGCGGCTCCTGAGGCAGGTACGAGATGGTCTTCCGGGTGGGGCAGGCCCCGCAGGTGTCGTCGTAGGCCTTCCGGAAGGCCTTGGAGTTGAGGTCGTAGGAAAATCCGGCGGTCATGGTGAACAGGTGCCGCATGGTGATCTTCCGCTGCGCCGGGCGGATCTCCCCCTCGGGCGTCCGGACGGTCATTTCCCTGAATTCGGGCAGATAATGCCAGAGTTCGTCGTCGAGCCCGAAGAGCCCCTTTTCGAAGAGCTGGAGCGCGGCGGTGCAGGTGACGAGCTTCGAACAGGAAAAGATCTGGTATCTTTCGTTCCCTTTCAGCGGAAGGGTCTTCGTCCGGTCGGCGAAGCCGGAGGTCCGGCGGTAGACGGGGACGCCCTTCACGCAGACGACGCAGTCGTTCCCGGGGATATCGTGCTCGAGGATCCTGTCCAGGAGCGCATCCAATTTTCCGAAGTCCATCTTGTTTTCCTTTCTTCCGTAACGAATCAAAAGTTTTCCGCAGACACGGCGTATAATATAGCCCGCAGGAACGTTTTTTTCAACTCGCCGCAAGGGCCCGACCGACGCTTCTTCCGTCCGGCTGCGGGAAACGCCCTCTTTTGTCGCGGAAAAATCGCGGTTCCAACTTGAATAAAAGCCTTTCGCGCGCTATATTATAGACCGTACAGAAGCAATTTTACCAAGAAAGGCCATAACATCATGCGCTACATCGACAAATTCATGGCGGCTTTTCCCTTCGAGGGATTGACCTTCGACGACGTTTCCCTGGTGACCCAGTACGCGGACTTTCTGCCCGCCCAGACGGATATTTCCTGTCACTTCTCGCGGAACGTCAAACTGAACATCCCCTTCGTCAGCGCCGCCATGGACACGGTGACCGAAAGCAACATGGCCATCGCCATGGCGAAGCTGGGAGGCATCGGGGTGATCCACAAGAATCTTCCCCCCGAACGGCAGGCTGAAGAGGTCCGCAAGGTCAAGAGTTATCTCAACGGCGTCATCAGCGATCCCGTCACGTTCCATTCCGACCAGACCGTGGCCGAGATGATGCGCGAAAAACAGGTCAAAAAATACTCCTTCTCGGGCTTCCCCATCGTGGACGGCGAAAACCGTCTGGTGGGCATCATCACCAGCCGGGACATCAAGTTTCTCACCGACTTCAACGTGAAGATCCGCGACGTCATGACGCCAAAGCCCGTGACCGCCCCCGTCGGCGGCTCCATGGCCGACGCCTACAGGAAAATGATCGAGCACAAGGTGGGGAAACTCCCCATCGTGGACAAGGACGGGAAACTGGCCGGACTGTACAGCTTCCTCGACGTCCGCACCCTCATCGAACATGACGAACCCGACTACAACCGGGACGAACACCACCGGCTCCGGGCCGCGGCCGCCGTGGGCCCCTACGACGAAAAACGCATCGAAGCGTTGATCAACGCCGGCGTGGACGTCATCGTCATCGACACCGCCCACGGTCACTCCAAGGGCGTCATCGAGACCGTCGCCCTCATCAAGAAGACCTACGGAGATCAGGTCGACGTGGTGGCCGGCAACATCGCCACGGGCGAAGCCGCCAGGGCTCTGGCCGACGCGGGCGCGGACGGGATCAAGGTAGGCATCGGGCCCGGCTCCATCTGCACCACGCGGGTGGTGGCGGGGGTGGGTGTGCCCCAGGTCTCCGCCGTCTACGCCGCGGTGAGCAATGTGCCTTCGGACCTGCCCGTCATCGCCGACGGCGGCATCAAGCAGTCGGGCGACGTGGCCAAGGCTCTGGCCGTGGGCGCCAACTGCGTGATGATGGGCTCCGTGCTGGCGGGGACCAGCGAAAGCAACGGCGAAGTGATCCTGCACCAGGGCCGCAGTTACGTGGCCTACCGGGGCATGGGCAGTCTCGAAGCCATGAAGGCCAACGCCGGCAGCCGGGAACGCTACGGCCAGGCCGATGTGGACGACGACCACAAGCTGGTGCCGCAGGGCATCGAAGCCATGGTGCCCTTCCGCGGCGCGGTCAAGGATGTCATCCACCAGTTCGTCGGCGGCGTCCGCTACAGCTTCGGCTACTGCGGGGCCCGGGATCTGGCGGAGTTTCAGGAAAAGGCCAAACTGGTGCGCATCACCTCGGCCGGACTCCGCGAGGCCCATCCCCACGATGTGGTCATCACCAAGGACGCCCCCAACTACACACCGAGCCACTGATGAAAAAGTACACACTCCTCATTCTCGTTCTCTTCGCCGCTTCGTTCCTCGGAGCCGAAGTGATCACGGGCGTGGTCGATCTGGAACGCATCTTCCGGGAGTACTACAAGAGCAAGATCGCCGAAGAGCTGATCCGTCAGCAGGCGACGGTCTATCGCAACTACCTGAAGAAGATGGAAGCCGAACATAACAAACTGGCGGAGGCGGCCCGGACCGCACGGGCCGAGGCCCAGAACGTGGCCCTTTCCGCCGCGGACCGGCAGAAGGCCGAGGCGAAAGCCGTGGCCGCGACCCGTGCGCTGGCGGCCCAGAAGGCCGAGGCCGAAATGTACGCCCGCGACCGGGCGGCGGATATGCGCGACCTCCAGAACCGCAAACGCAGCGAGATCCTGAAAGACATCCGGGAACAAATCGCCCGGAGCGCGGCGCTCCTCGGGTACGGGTTCGTGCTGGACTGCTCCGGCCGGGTGCCGGGAGAACAGGGCATGGTCCTGCTCTATCCCCGGGGCCGGGATTTCACCAATCACGTCATCACGGAGCTCAACCGCAATCAGACCAAGGCTCCGGCGAACAAAGGAAACCAGAACAAATGAAGCACATTTCCATGACCGCGGCCGAGATCGCCGGCATCGTCAAGGGCAAGATCATCGGTGATGCGGGGAAGACGGTCACCGCCGTCGCCGGACTCAAGGAAGCCGGCCCCGATCAACTCAGTTTCGCCGGAAACCGCAAGGTGATGGAGCTTTTCCGCGCTTCCAGGGCGGGGATCGTGCTGATCCCGGCCGATCTGGCCAACACCCCCAAGCCCGAATCCACCCTCATCGTCTGCGCCAGCGTGGACTTGGCCTTCGCCACGATCACGGCCCTCTACGCCGAAGAGCCTCCGGCTTTCGAACGGGGCGTCCATCCCTCCGCGGTGGTCTCGCCCGAGGCGAAGCTGGGGAACAACGTTTCCATCAACGCCAACGCCGTCATCGAGCGGGGCGCCGAGATCGGCGACAACACGGTCATCGGCGCGGGCTGCTACATCGGCCACGACGTGAAGATCGGCGCCGATTCCCTGCTCTATCCCAACGTGACCGTCATGTACCGCTGCATCATCGGGCGCAAGGCGATC
The DNA here is from genome assembly GCA_017443585.1 of Lentisphaeria bacterium. Taxonomy (GTDB): domain Bacteria; phylum Verrucomicrobiota; class Lentisphaeria; order Victivallales; family Victivallaceae; genus UBA1784. The sequence goes on from JAFSYV010000016.1 coordinate 16,091, forward strand.
ATCCACCCCGGAGTGGTCATCGGAGCCGACGGATTCGGCTTCTTCCCCGGTCCGCACGGGCTGGTCAAGGTGCCGCAGACGGGTTACGTCCAGATCGACGACGACGTGGAGATCGGCGCCAACACCACCATCGACCGGGCCCGCTTCGGCAGGACTTGGATCAAAAGCAACGTCAAGATCGACAATCAGGTGATGGTCGCCCACAACGTGACCATCGGCGAAAGTTCCATTCTGGTGGCCCAGTGCGGCGTCGCCGGAAGTTCCGAGCTGGGCCGGGGCGTGATCCTGGCGGCGCAGTCCGGAGTCAACGGCCACATCACCCTGGGCGACGGCGTTCAGGTGGCGGGGACCAGCGGAGTGCTCCGCAGTGTGCCCCCGGGCAAAGCCGTGCTGGGGACCCCGGCGGAGACCCAGCGGGACTTCATGGCCCGCTACTCGCTGCCCTCCCGGTTCGAAAAACTTTCCAAAAAGGTGGCCGAGCTTCAGGCCAAACTGGACGCCCTCGAGGCCGCCGCCGAAAACGGCAGCAAGTGAGAGTCCTCCTCCCGTTTCTTCTGCTTTTCCTCGCTCTTTCCCTCCTCGGGGCGGAAGAGTCCGGGGATCCCTTGCGCCGGGCGGCGCAGTCGGGCGACGCCCATGCCATGGTCCGGCTGGGGGACGCTTTCTTCACGGGGGACGGCCGTCCCCGCAACCTCGAGCTGGCGGCTTTCTGGTATCGGCGGGCCGCGATGGAAAAGAAACTGCCATTGGGGCTCTACCGCTACGGCGTCTGCCGGGAGTTCGGCTGGGGGACCGGCCGGGATCTGCGGGAGGCCTGCGCCCTTTATGAGCAGGCGGTCCGATTCGGCCCCGCACAGCTCCGGTTGGCGAAGCTGCTCTTGAAGGGGGTTCCCGGAAACAAACAGCTCGCCCCCCTGCCCCCCGACAAACCGCGGGCCGTCGAAATGCTCAGGGGCCTGTGTCGGGACCACTTTTATCCGGCCTTTCTGGAGCTGGCCCGGATCCTTTACGACGACCCCGTCCTGCGCAAGAGCTGCGCCAGGGAGATCCATTCCCTGATCGTGCAGGCTTCCAACGCCGAACAGGTGCCCCCCGAGGTGCAGATCTTCCATGCGAAACTGCTGCAGGAAGGCGTGGGAACGCAGGCCGATCCGGTCTTTGCCCGCGTCCTGCTGGAGCTGGCCGCCAAACGGAAGGATCCCGAGGGCATGTTCCGCTTCGCCGAGGTCCTGGAAGCGGGCCGGGGGACCCCCGTCCGCCCGGAAAGGGCCTTCGCCTTTTACCAGGAGGCCGCCGAAAAGAAGCATCCGGGGGCGGTGACCCGCATGGGGGATTACCTGCTCGAAGGAAAGTTCGTGCCCCCGGATCCGGCGGCGGCCCGTGAACGCTTCCGTCAGGCGGCGGAAAAGGCCTATCCCCCCGCGCTGTGGAAACTCGGCTGGTGCTTCGAAAACGGCATCGGGGGGGAGAAGGATCCCCGCAAAGCCTTCGAATTCTACGAACGCAGCGCCCACCTCGGGGATCCCCGCGGGAATTACCACACGGGCCGGTGCTTTCTTTCCGGCATCGGGGTCAAGGCGGACCCGGCGGGAGCCGTCTTCTTCTTCCGCCGGGGCTCGGCGCTGGGGGACCGGGAGTCCATGCTGGCCCTGGCCGACTGCCTCGAATCGGGTCGGGGCTGCACCCGCGATCCCGAAATGGCCCGCAAAGCCAGAGCCGCCGCGGAACGCTTCTGAAATCCTTCTATTCGCCCCAGGCGGTGTTGCCGAAGATCCCCTGCTGGAAGAAGACCGGCTTGTATCCCAGCTCGGCCGGGACCCGGCAGGCGGTCTCCAGACGGTCGAAATAGTCCGGCAGATGCATGGCGTAAGCGGGCCAGGCGTACTGTTCGTGGCCCACGGATTCGAGAATGTCGCAGGCGTTCTTCGCATCTTCGGCGCGGATCTTCTGCTCGATCTCCGCAGGCGTGTCGATGTTGAAGCAGAAGAAGGTCCGGGAAAGGAAGAGGTCGTGGTCCGGGTCGTAGAAGCACCGCTTTTCCAGCAGATAGCGGGCCACGTCCTGTTCATAGAAGAAACCGATGTCGCAGGCGCCCTGATCCAGCTGCTCCACCCGGCCCTCCACCACGATCCGGTTGGCGAGGAATCCCCCCGAAGTGAGGATCTTCAGCCCCCGGTCGCGCAGAACGGCGAAGTTGGCGGGCTCCAGCATGGCCCAATGGACGTTGGTGGGCGGCGTGACGGCCCGCACTCCTGCGATGCGGCGGAGCTGGGCGACCGTTTCGTCGTAGTCGCCGGCCAGGCGCTCCTTCGTGCAGTGCTGGTAGGGCCGGTCGGGAAACTCGGCGCGGGCGTGAAAGGCCAGATGGAGCCACTCCGACGCCCCGTCGAATTCGTCCCGGTAACGGTCGGGGACCTGTTCCAAGGTGCAGTGCTTCGGATCGTGGGCGTTTTCGAAGAAGCACTTGAGGATGAACTTCGAGCCGTATTTTTCATGCAGACGCTTCAAATTCCCGAGGTAGAAGTGATCGAAGATGCTGGCGAAGTTTCCCCGTGCCAGGTCGGTGAAGAAGAAGCTGTTGTCGTCGATGCGGACGGCGTAACGCTTGAAGGAAGCCTTGTCCCAGACGAGGACGATGGTCTGGGTCCGCTCCCCGAATTTGTCCTTCGCGCTGACGGTGACGCGATTGATCCTTTCGCGCAGGGGAATCTCGGCGGCGAAGCACCGGTCCATCCGCCGGGCGGGAATGCCGTTGACGGTGACGGCGCTGCGCTCCGAAGCGATGCCGCTCACTTCGATGAAAAGGGCCTCGGCGGTTTCACGTCCGTGGCGATGATTGAGGATCTCTCCGTTCCGGTGCGATGTGATTTCGAGCATTTTCCTGTCTCTCCTGTTCCTGATGAATGCTGAATTTTCCGACGTTCAATATACCACCCGGAACGCCGTTTTTCAAGAAAAGCGCCTCCGAAAACGGGAAAAACCGCCGTTTTTGCCCGTTCCCGGTTGAAAAATTGCGTCCGCGGAGTTATCTTAAGTATGCGGGAACCGGGCCCTACCCCGGCAACAACACCAAGGAGAAAGAGCTATGAAGAAATTTCTGATCGCCTGTGCTGCCGTCTGCTGCGCCGCTCTCATGGCCGCGCCCGCCCCCAAAGGCTGGACGACGGATTACGACGGAGCTTTGAAGCAGGCCGCCAGGGAGAAAAAGTGCGTGCTGGTGCTTTTCACCGGTTCCGAGTGGTGCGGCTGGTGCAAGAAACTCCGCAAGGAAACCTTGGACCAGGCCGCTTTCAGGAAGTTCGCGGCCCAAAATCTGGTCCTGGTCTATATGGATATCCCCCGGGGCCCGGAGCCTGCGGGGCCGACCAGACTCAAGGAAGTTTCGGCAAAGCTCCGGCCGGGCGGCGGCGTTCCCTGCACCGTAATCGTGGGCGCCGACGGGACCGTCAAGGGCAAGATCAGCGGCCATCGGCCCCTGAAGAGGTACATCGCGGAAATCAAAGAACTCACGAAGTGACCCCCTTTGCGGGCATAAAAAAATCCCGGGGCTTTCGGGCTCCGGGATTTTTTTGTCCCTCTTCAGCGGACGATGTCGATGACGTCGATCCATTGCGTTTCCGGATCGGCGGAAAGGAAGGCCAGCTTCTGCTCGATCTGGTTCCAGAGCCCTTCGCAGTCCAGAAGTTCGTAGGAGTGGCCCCAGAAGTAGAAGATGCCGTTGGCCGCCTTGGCCGCCCGGAACTTGTCGTAGAACCCCCGGTCGGCGTGGTGGCAGCTGGAATTCAGATGCAGCGGAGCGTCGGTGAAGCCCACTCTGTCGGTGTACTGGGTGGTCCGGCCGTAGAGGAATCCGGCGTCCTTGAGCAGACGGGCGGCCACGGGGGTGTAGTCCCCGCAGGGCCAGGCGTAGCCGGGGCACTCCCGCTGGAAAACGTCTTCGAGATAGTGCCGGGCGTCCAGGGCGTCCTTGATGAAGGCCTGCGGGTCGACGCTGCCGCCCATGTGGGTCCAGCCGTGGGAGGCGACCTGAAAGTCCCCGTAGATCTCCTTCATCTCCTTGAGCCCCACCTTGCCGTTGGCGAAGCCCTGATAGCTCCAGCACTTTTCGTCGGGCGTGACCCAATGGGGCGTTCCGGTGTGCTCCGGCATGAGCCCCGGATTCAGGTTGAAGGTGGCTTTGGCGTTGTACTTTCTCAAGAGACCGATGAGCCGGATGTCGTTGACGACACCGTCATCCCAGCAGCAGGCGACTTTGACCATTGTCGAAGCATTCCTTATTTTGAGCCCGGAATTTTGCATCCGGAGTTTTTCGTCGTTTCCGGGCGGACGATGTCGATCACATCGATCCACTCCGTCTCGGGATCGCCGGAAATGAAGGCCAGCTTCTGTTCCAGCTGATCCCACAGCCCATCGCAGTCCAGCATTTCGAAAGAGTGTCCCCAGAAATAGAAGATGCCGCCGACCGCTTTGGCCGCCCGGAACTTGTCGTAAAATCCCCGGTCGGCGTGGTGGCAGCTGGGATCCAGACGCAGCGGCGCGTCGGTGAAGCCCACGTTGTCGGTGTTCCGGGTGGTCCGGCCGTAGAGGAAACCGGCCTCCTCGAGCAGACGGGCCGCCGCGGGGGTGACGTCGCCGAAAGGCCAGGCGTAGCCGGGACACTCCCGCTGGAAAACGTCCTCGAGGCAGTGCCGGGCGTCCAGGGCGTCCTTGATGAAAGCCCGCGGATCGGCGCTGCCGCCCAGGTGGAACCAGCCGTGAGAGGCCACCTGAAAACCCTCGTAGACCTCTTTCATTTCCTTGAGGCCCACCTTGCCGTTGACATACCCCTGATAGTGCCAGCACTTTTCGCCGGGAGCGAACCTGCCCTCCCGGTCGATCAGGGTCGGGATCTCCTGATAGTTCCAGAACTTTTCGCCGGGAGCCAGCCAGCGGGGCGTTTCGGTGTGTTCCGGCATGAGCCCCGGATTCAGGTTGAAGGTGGCCTTGGCCTTGTACTTCCGCAAGAGACCGATGAGCCGGATGTCGTTGACGGCGCCGTCATCCCAGCAGCAGGCGACTTTGACCATTGTCGAAAAATTCCCTTCGGGTATCCGAAACGCTCCGGCTGTTTTTCACCAGTCCCGGTTCCCGATGACGGGGAACCAGAAGTAACTGTAATAAAGGTCGTTGGCCCGCCACAGGTCCTTGAAGGGAAGCTGCTTGTTGGTGATGGTGATCACGTGGCCGTCCAGCATGACCGCGTTGAGCTTGTTGTCGGTGAGTTCCAGCACGTAGAAATCCCGGACCGGCACCGCCGTACCGTGAGGAGCGACGGGATAGGATCCTGCGGAACTGTCGGCAGCGGTATAGTAGACCCGGTCCCGGCTCCCCTCGGCGAAGAACATGGAACGGGAGGGCTTCTTCACCTTGGAGGAGTGGATGATGTTGGAGCTTCCGGGGACGTTGCTGACCCGCAGATTTTCCCCGATGCCGCAACGCGTGGAGCTGTTGTAGGTCCAGAGTTTGAACCGCTCCCGGCCGTCGACGGCGGGACAGGCGAACTTGCTGATCTGATACACGCCCTTGTTGTTGAGATACCAGCCGCCCACGGGGGCGTCCTGCTCGATTCCCAGATAGGGAGTGAGTTTCCCCTTTTTGCCGCCCGCCAGAGCGGAACGGTTGGAACGGCTCGACCGGTCGGCGTTGTAGAGCATGGGATAGAACCCCTTGCTGTCATCGCTGTACATGAGCCCCGCCTTGCCCACGGTGTGGA
>JAFSYV010000181.1 GCA_017443585.1 Lentisphaeria bacterium
CCAGCTGTAGGGGTGCCCGTTGCCCTCGGTCATTCCCAGAATGCCGAGCCGGATCTTTTGCGGATCTCTGACCAAAGCCATAAAACAATTCCTCTTTTCACCAAAAAACGGCTTCCGGAAACATAATATACCGTCTGCGGAAAATTTTTCAAGTGGATCAGGCGAAGCGGCCGAGGTAGATCTCGGTCAACTGCCGTTCGGTCACGACGCCGTTTTCGCCGAAGCGGTCGAAGACCTTTTGCAGTTCCGTTTCGAATCCGGCAAATCCCGCGTCTCCCGGCGCAAGGGCATAGGAGCGGGACCTCATGTTGCCCAGAAAGGCGGTCAGGTCCATGACGAAGGGATTGTCGAAGGAAACGACTTCGACTTCGGAAAAGTAGACTTCCCGCAGAAAGGCGTCCCCCTCGGCGGCGGAACGTTTTCCCGCATGTCCGGCGCGGAAGCGCGGGCAGTATTTTTTGCACACCTCGTCCCGTGCGAGGGTGAATTCGTTTTTGACGCAGCTGTTCCAGATGATGGCGACTTGGCCGTTCGGCCGCAGGATCCGCCGGGCTTCGTGCTTGAAAAGCTCCTCGTCCAGCCAGTGGAACGCCTGCGCGACGGTCGCGAGCTCCACCGAGCCGTCGGGCAGCCCCGTGCGCTCCCCCGAACCGTCGAGACAGGGGATGCCGGGCAGGAAACGCCGGAAAGCCGCCCGCATGGCCGCGTTGGGCTCCACGGCGCAGACCGGGGCGAACCGCCGGAGCAGACACTTGGTGAAGATCCCCGTCCCGGCGCCGATGTCGGCAACGGTTCCGCCGGAGCTGCGCTCCCGGAGCCAGTCGATAGCGGCAGACGGATAGGAGGGCCGGAACCGGGCGTAATCCTCGGCCTTGGCCGTGAAAAGCTCCCGATTGTCCGTCATGCCCACTTCGCAAGGCCCGAGGCGGCCAGAAGCACTTCGTGGACCAGCAGGTCGTGTTCGTAGGAGTAAGAGGGCTCCGCTTCGCCCCGGATCACCCGAGCCAGCTCCTCCAGCTGGACTTCGTAGCGGTCGCGCTGAGGCGGGAAGCGCAGGGTGTGGGTCCCCTTGGGGAAGCCTCCGTTCTCTTCCCGCATGACAAGTTCGATCTCGACGCTCTTCCCGTCGAAACGCTCCACCGGACTGAAACTGATCGTGCCCTTGGTCCCGGCGATCCGGACGGCCCGCGCCCCCGTGTTGCCGGCCGACTCCGAACAGCTGCGCAAGGTCGCGAAAGCGTGAGGGTACTCCAGCACGGCCATGCAGTTGTTGTGGAGATGATCGGGGTAGCCCGGAGCGGATTTGAGGAAAGGCGTCACCCTCTCGGGGCGGCCCATGGCGGCGACGACGAAGTCGACAAGATGGGATCCCAGATTGTGCATCAGCCCGCCGGGGAATTTGCCGATGAACTCCCGGTAGCCCGCCCCCAGATAGCAGTGGTTCATGTCCGCCTGGAACTCGAAGACTTCTCCTATCAGCTTCTCGCGGACGGCCCGGATGCAGAATTGGAAGGCGGGATTGCCCCGGAACATGTAGCCCATCTGGAAAGGCACATTCCTCTTTTTGCAGCCTTCCAGCAGTTTCCGGTAGGGTTCGAACGTCTCCCCCGCGGGCTTGTCCATGTGCATGGCGATGCCCTTTTCCATGCAGCGCACCGCCGTCGGCACGAGGTCGTTGTTCGGAACTTCCACCGTGACCGCGTCGAGGCCGGGGAAGTTCAACGCTTCCTCGAGCGTGAACTCCCGGAATCCCTCGTAATGATCCGGATGGAAGGTCTCGGGACACCAGGGCGTTTTACAGAAACTGCGTTCGTCCACAAAGCCCAGAAGATTGAATAAATCGGGCCGTTTCTTCAGGGTCGCGAACTTGCCGATGGCGTGTTCGTGCAGGATCCCGATCTGAATGATGTTGATCTTTTCCATGATCTCACTCCTCCTTCAAGAGATTCCAGTCGAAGACGATCCCCATGGGCGGGTTGGGGTCGTTGAGAAGCGTGTCGTAAAGGGAAGTGCACTCCGCCGGGCTGACGACCTTGCGGATCAGCGAGGCGAAGTCGAACCGGCCCGTGGCCAGAAACCGCAGGATCGTTTCGTAGTCGTCGTGTTCGGTCCACTCCCCAGGGCGGGACTCCGTCTTGGGCCGGTTGCTGGTGTGGGCTCCGATGAGCGTGATGCCCGGCAGATGCACTTCGCGGTAGAAGTCGATGGCGCAGTCGGGGATCCGGGTGCACCCGAGGAGAGAGATCCGCCCCATCTTGGCGGTGTAGGCGAGGGCCTGTTTCAAGGCGGCGGCCTTGCCCGTCACCTCCACCACGGCGTTGACGCCTCCGCCCGAAGCGGCCCGGACCTTTTCCGTGAAATCGGGATCCCGGGGGTCGAAGACCGCGTCCGCCCCCAGTTTGAGGGCCAGCTCCCGCCGCTCGGGGGAAAAGTCGCAGGCGAGAAGAGGGGCCGCGCCGGAAAGTCTCGCCGCCTGCAAGGCGATTTGGCCCAGGATGCCCAGCCCGGCGATCATCACCGATTCGCCCATCTGGATCCGGAGCTTCCGGACGCCCAGCATGGGGAAGGAGGCGATGTGGACGAAGGCCGCCTGTTCCAGCCGCACCCTCGGATCGGTGATCTTGTGGACTCCCCCCCAGACGGGAGCCGCCGGAGCCCCGGCGAAGGAACGGTGGCCGTGCCAGGGAACGACCACAAGGTCCCCTTCGGCGAAGTTTTTCACCTCGTTTCCGACGCGGACCACCCGCCCTGCGGCGCTGTAGCCGGGGTAGAAGGGGAAATGCTGCCCCGAGTTGTTGGATTTTCCCGAGATCCACGCGCACTCGGTGCCCGCGCTGACCGCGCTGTAAAGGGTCTTGACCAGCACCGCATCCGGGGGCAGAGCCCCGTCGTCGAATTCGCAGGTTTCCAGCGTGACTTTGCCCGGCTCCATGGCCGCGACGACTTTTACCGAAAGCATTTTTCCTCCTTGGGGAAGTTCCCCGCAAGTTTTCGTTTGCCGGGGATAATATGCCACATGAAAAATCAAAAATCAAGAGCCGTTCTCCGAAATGTGGCCAAAAAATCCGCCGCCGGTTGAAAAATGCGAAAGAAGGTGGTATATTTTCCCAAAAGCCGCCCCCGAGGCGGTCGAACTTGCGAAGAAGGAGAGACAAAATGAAGAAAAAAACGTTCATCGCCGCCCTGTTCTGCTGCCTCGTTCCGTTGCTGTCGGGAGCAACCGAAGTCCCGACCCCCGACCCGCTGCTGAAACTTCAGGGCAGCGCTTCCGCAACGCTCAAAGTCTTCGACCTCCCCGGCAGCATCGTCGCCGCCATCGAGGACCAGCCGGGGCGGATGCCCGCGGCATTGTTCCGCAGCATCGACCCGAACAAAAGGGTCCGGCTGCCGAACTCTTTTCCCTCCTCCATCAACGTCTTTCTCGTCAAGAACAAAAAGAACGGAAAACACTTCCTCATCGACGCGGGCTTCGGCCGGCCGTCGAGCCGCCTTCTGCCCGATCTGAAGGCGGCGGGGATCTCGCCCGAGATGATTTCGGGGATCCTCATCACCCACATCCATCCCGACCACGTGGGGGGGCTCACCCGGCCCGACGGCAAGGCCGCCTTTCCGCAAGCCAAAGTCTTCATCGCCCGCAAGGAGTACGAGGCGTGGAAGAACGATCCGAACCGGGCGGGCCTTGCGAAACACCTGACGCCCTGCCGGAATGATCTCGTCCTCTTCGATTTCGGCCGGGAGATACCCGGCACGGGACTGACGCCCCTTTTCTACCCCGGACACACCCCCGGCCACACAGTTTTCGACCTGAAGACCGGGCCGAAGGGGGAACGGGTCACCTTCGCGGGCGACATCGTCCACGCCGCCGACCTTCAGATCAAGGCGTACGATTTCTGCGCCAGGTTCGACATGGAGCCCCGCACCGCCGTCGAATCCCGGAAAAAACTTCTCGAACGGGGAGGCTGCTGGTTCGGCGCCCACATTTCCTTCCCCGGCCGGGCCCGCATCGTCCGCAGGACGACGGACTCCGGCGCCGCATTTTTCAGCTACACCGTGAAATAAACCGACAAAGGGAAAAAACATGCTCGATTTCCGTTCCATCTACGGCGGTATGCTCCAAGCGCATACCGTGAGTTCGATCCGGGAGCTGAACGCCGCCCGCGCCGCCCGGATCGACGCGCTCAAAACGAAAGAAGAGGCGCAAGGTTACGTGGAAGAGGTCCGGGGGAAGATCGCGAAGATCTTCGCGATGCCTTCCGACCGCTCCGTGCCGGAGTGCGAATTTGCCGGGACCGTGGAACACGATCGGTTCCGGATCGAAAAGATCATCTACTACAGCCGGGAAAAGTTCCCCGTGACGGCAAATCTGTACCTGCCCCGGAGCGCAGGGAAGCACCCGGCGGTGCTCCTGCTCTGCGGCCACGGGCAGGAGGGCAAGGCCACGGACACCTATCAGGCCGCCGCGCAGAATCTGGCGCTGCAGGGGTACGTGGTGCTGGTGCCGGACCCCGCCGGACAGGGGGAGCGGTGGCAGTTCGTGAACGTGCCGGGCGGCGCCGACGTCCACGGCAGGTGCACCTGGGAGCACTCCATGATGGGGAAACAGCTCCGGCTCTGCGGCGATTACTTCGGCGCGTGGCGGGCTTACGACGCCCTGCGGGGGCTGGATCTTCTCCTTTCCCGCCCCGAGGTGGATCCCGCACGGGTGGGGATCACGGGCAACTCCGGCGGCGGCACCATGACCACCTTCGTGCAGGCCCTCGATCCCCGCTTCACCATGGCGGCCCCCAGCTGCTACGTCACCAGCTGGCAGCGGAATTGGGAAAACGAGATCGCCGCCGACGCCGAACAGATCCCTCCGGGGATCCTGGCCGCCGGGTGTGAGATGGGGGATTTCCTCCTCGCCTACGCCCCCCGGCCCATCCTGCTCCTGGGGCAGAAGAACGACTTTTTCGACGCGCGGGGGCTCAAGGAGACCTGGGAACAGGCCCGGAAGGTCTACAAACTTCTTGGGGCGGAAGAAAACCTCCAGTACTTCATCGGGCCCACCAATCACGGCTACTCCGTGGAAAACCGGGAGGCCATGTACCGCTTCTTCGCTTCTTACGCCAGGCCGGAAGGGACTCCGGCGGAGGATCCCGGAACGGAGCTCCTGAGCGAAAAAGAGCTTTCCTGCACGGAAACGGGGCAGATCATGACCTCCCGGCCGGAGCTTTCGACCATCCACGATCTTATCGTCCGCAAGGCGGCGGAACTCAAGGCCGCCCGGCGGCCCCTCTCCCCGGCGGAGCTCAAAGCCCGGCTGCGGCAGGCCCTGCGGATCCCGGCGGAAATACCCGTGCCCTACGCCCGGATCCTCCGGCCCGTCTACCTGAGCGCCATCCCGGCGGAACGGGCCTGCCTTTCCCGCTTCGGCCTCGAAGGGGAGCCGGGGCTTTTCACCACGCTGAAGCTCGACGCCCGGAGCGCTTTCATGCACTTCCCCGCCTTGGAAAAGCTTAACATCTACCTGCCCCATCTGGATGCAGGCAGCGAGGTCGTCCAGCTGGACCGGGACCCGGAGGAACTTTACGCCGGGTTCGATTACCGGGGCACGGGGGAAAGCGCCCCCCTCACGGGAACTTGGGGCCCCGATTTCCGCAAGTTCAACATGACCCACAATCACGAATACCACTTCGACAGCGTGGCGCTGATGTTCGGGTCTTCCATGATCGGGCTGCGGACGCTCGACACGCTGCGCGCCGTCGCCTTCGTCAAGAGTTCCGGCGTGAAGCACCTGCATCTCGCCGGGCGGGGGCTGGGAGCCTTCCCCGCCCTCATGGCGGCGCTCCTTGCGGACGAGGTGGAAAGCCTCACCCTCTACGACGCGCCCGAGTCCTACGAGAGCATGGTGCAAAAATACGTGACCCACTGGCCCCAGTCCTGCATGATCCCCGGAGCATTGGAATTCACCGATCTGCCGGAGCTCTACGCCGCCGTCAAGGCCGAAAAGCCCCTCGATATCGTGAATTTCGTCCGGGAGCCTCTTCCCCAACTTTGAAGGGAAGAGTTCATCGCCAAAATGGAGGGAAAAACAATGACGGGCAAATTTGAAGGAGCTGCCGCCGCCCTTTTGGCAGGCGTCTGTATGTTGGTCCCGCTCCTGTCTCCCCTGTACGGAGCGGAGCCGGCTGAGGATCCCCAGGCGGCCTTCGAGGCGGGCCGGAGGTTCGCCTTGGGCCAGGGAACGAAACAGGACCTCGTCAAGGCGGCCTTTTATCTCGAAAAGGCCGTCCGGGCGGAACATCCTCCACGGGGGGCGCTCCTGCTGGCGGGAATCGTCGACGCGGAGCTGAAAAAGTACAAGGAAGCCTACGCCTGTCTGGAAAAAGCCGCGAAAATCGGACAGCCCGAAGCGTGGGAAAAGCTGGCGGACCTTTATGAGGCGGGAAACGGGATCGACGCTCCCCATCCCCGGTGGGCCTGCCTCTGCCGCAAGGCGGCGTACCGCCTTGCGCCTTCGCCGCGTTTGGAATACCGCATCGCCCTGGCGGCGGCCCGCTCCGGCGACCGGAAAGAGGCGGAAAAGTGGATGAAAAAGGCCGCCGCCGGAAATCACGCCCCCGCCCGGAAGTTTCTCGCCGACCCGAAAAGCTTCGAGAAGCTCTGCCCCAGGGCCGCCGGGCAGGAGCCCAAGGGGGAAGCGCTCCGCGGGGCCGTGGACAGCCACTTCGAATCCCAGCGCAAGATCCTCGGAACGGACGCCCGTACCGTTCTGACCGAACTCAGCAAACGGCCGGAGATCACGGGGAAGGAACCCATGCTGCGATTGCCCCAGCCGCCGGATCTGCATCTCAAGAGCTGGTCTTTCCACAGGGAAGCGGTAGAGGAAAAAATCGCAAAATCCCTTTTCCTTTCCCGTGAAGGGGACGAGCGGTGGTTCGACGACGCCTTCGAGAAGGAGCCCCTTCAGGAAAATCTCTATTATCCCAATCCCACGATCAGGATGATCAACTACGCCTACGAAGATGAACTGAGGGGGGCCCTCATCCGTTCGAAATACAAGCCCTGCACCGCGGAATTCACGCGGAAAGTGGTGAAGCAGCTGGATCCTGAGAAGATCGGCAAGCAGCTGGAAAACGACATGTGGCGGATCGAAGACGATCTGTTTTTCCACATCCACGGGAACTTTCAGGGGCGCTGGCAGCTGCGCACCTACAGCTTCATCGGCCTGATCGACGGGACATACGTCGTACTCTGCTCCTTCGACACGCCCCCCGGCAAGGAGGAGGCGGACATGGCGGCGGGCCTTCTCGCCCGCAACGAAAGCTGCCTGAACAACTTCGCCGTGAAGCTGGCCGCGGGAGAAACGAACAGCATTTTCCGGCAGGATGACGAAGCCGAGGCGATCTTCGAGGCGCTGATCGAAAAACACAACCCCGTCGCCGCTTACAACATGGCCGTCCTCTGCCGGAACCGGAACCGGAAAGACCTTGCCGCGAAATACCTGGCTCTGGCCAAACGGTTCGCCGCCGAAAGGAAGGTCGACGTCAAGCTGCCCTGAAAAAAAGAGGCCGGAAGGTCTCCCTTCCGGCCCGGATCCCGAAAAGTTCAGGGTTCCATCACCACGGCGCTCAAAAGGTCCGTCTGCGTTTCCGTGTCGGTCAGGACCAGCACGAAGGGCCGGTCGGCGTGGAAGGTGTTGGTCTTCGGCGGCGGCCCGAAAGCAGCCCCCACCATGCCGATGGCGTAGGTGGCGGCGGCGGCCTCGGTCCCGTTCTCATCCAGCGTGAGCTTGACCACCTGCTTGGATTTGCCGATGTAGAGCGGGAAACGCTCCACCATGTTCACGATGGCGCCCCTGTCGGGGTCGAAAATGGCCGTCATCCCCGCTTTCCGGAGCAGCTCGACGAGATCGACGGAACACTGAAGCTTGAGCTTCGGGAGCCGGATGGCGGTCTTGCGCTCCTGAGTCGCCTTGGCCATAAGGGCGGGGACGCCCTGACTTGCCAGCAGTTCCGTCACCGCCGAAAGGGGCGTTTTCGCGTCCACGGGCATGAGGAAGAACATCTTGAATCTCCGGTCCTTGTAGTCCAGCACGATGCCGTGGACCTTCCCGTCGTTGTAGTAGGGAACGAACCACTTGGCGTGCATCATGTCGACCTCTTTCTTCTTGCCGTCGGCGAGGGTGAAGGGGCGTTTTTCCGTGCCCTCCTTCTTGAAGGTCATGGCCCAGCGGGCCTTGAAGTAAAGGACGTTGAGCAGGACCACCGCAGGTTCATTCTTGAGGTCGGCCTTGTCGAAGGCGTTGGTGAAAAGCCCGTTGCTCTGCTGGGCAATGAGCTTGTTGAGCATCTCGGCGCTTTCGGCGGCTTTTTTCAGGTCCGCCTGACGGATGGTCCCTTCGCACTGTTTTTCCACGGCGGTCCGGTAGGCGGGCTTCAACGTGTAGCGCTTGTCGACGACCACGGTGTTGAAAGAGGAAAATTTCGTTTCCGCCTTCGCCTGACGGAGCGACCGGACTTTCTTCAGCATGTCGGGGAGCCCGGCGGGCTCCAGCCCCAGGACCTTCTTGAGTTCCGCGCCCGTGACGGGGCCCGCCCCCGGCGAGATCATGCCGTAGCACTGCCGGATCCCGAAGGGGGAAATGAGCACGTTCCCCGGGCCGTTGCGCCGGGCGGTCTCCAGCACCTTGAAGAGCAGTTGTTCGGAAGTCGCCCCCCCGGCGAGCGAGGCGGCCACCCCCATGAAAAGAAGCGCGGCAAGTTTTTTCATTCGAAATTCCTCCTTTCGAAATTGAGGTTCATCGTTGCACATCAAGCTTGAAAAAGCGCGCCATCTCGGTACAGAACTGCGCGATGTCGTCGAACGTGAAGGCGGCGTACCGGTCGACGGGCGTGGGCTGGGCGTTGACGATGACCACTTTTTTCCCCGCGCCGACGGCCGTCATGGGCAGATTGGCCACGGGGGTCACGGTGAGGCTGCTCCCCAGGACGAGGAGCACATCGCACGCCGCGCACTCCCGGAAGGCCCGCTCCAGGTCGTCCTGATCGAGGGATTCGCCGAAAAAGACCACCCGGGGCTTGATGAGGCCGCTGCACTCCCCGCACCGGGGCACGGCCTCCTTTTCCGCCCGTGCCCGGATGTCGGCGGTGGGAAAGCTCTTGCCGCAGTTGATGCAGAAGTGCTCCCGGAGCGACCCGTGGAGCTCCACGCAGTCGGTCGCGCCCGCCTTGGTGTGGAGCGTGTCGATGTTCTGGGTGAAGATGGTGGCGCAGAGCTTCCTTTTCTGCATGGCGGCCAACGTGGTGTGGGCGATGGAGGGCACCTTGTCCAGCATGGGATAGAGGTACTCTCTTGCGTACTGATAGAAAACTTCCGGCCGGCGGCGGAAGAAGTCGATGTCGAAGAGCTGTTCCCGGCTGACGCCGTAGAGCAGGCTCTTTTTCGTGTAGAAGCCGTTGGCGCCCCGGAAGTCGGAGATGCCGGAAAGGGTGGAGACCCCCGCCCCGGTCAGAACGGCAGTCTTCCGGGAAGTGTTCAGCAGTTCGAAACAGTTCTTGTATTCGTTCATCCTGGCGTTTCCCCTTTCAAGTTCCCGTAATATACCACCGCATGCCGGAGATTGCAAGGAAAAAGCGGGAAAATCTCTTGACTTCGACGAGGCGAAGGTGTATATTTTCCGCGTACCGGAACGATTCTGCAAGGAAGAAAACCAATGAACATCTCCGACCTCCCCGCCGGGTCCGCGCCTGCGGCGCTGGATTACCCCCATTTCCCCACCCGCTGGCAGCACGTGCTGTGGCGCAACTGGGAGCTGGTCCCCCCGGAGCGTCTGGCGGCGGTTTTGCGCTGCACGCTCCCCGAACTCCTCGGCGCGGCGGAAGCCCTCGGGCTCCCCGTCCCGCCGCAGGTCAACCCCAAATGGCTCCCCAACGGCTACCTGACGCTGATCCGGAACAACTGGCAGCTCCTCGGTTACGCCCAGCTGCTGGAACTGCTGGGGTGGCCCCCGGAAAAGCTGGCCTACTCCCTCAAGGAGGAGGATTTTCTCTTCCACAAGCTGGGCAAGCTCAAGCCGCAAGTTCCCGAAGTGCGCCTGACGGTTCTCGACGACCGGGAGAAGGCTCAAACGGCGGCGATCCGCGCGACGATGGAAAAATACTTCCCGAAAGACGAACTCCGCCGGAGCGAAGCGGCTTTCGCTTTCGCCGATCTGTACAAACCCGTCCCGCCCCTGCCCGAAAAGGGGGATTTCGAGTTCAACTTCATCCACGCCTTTGCGGCCAGCTGCGGCGACGTGCTGGGAGAGGCGGAAACGCTGGACCCGGTCCCGGAAAATCTGCTTTCTCGGTACGCTTCCATGGGGATCCAGGGGGTGTGGCTCCACGCGATCCTGTACCTGCTCCGCCCCATCCCCGGCGCGGAGTCCTTCTCCGAAGGCTGGGAAAAGCGCGTGGAAAATCTGCGGAAGATCGTCGAACGCTGCGGCAGATACGGCATGAAGGTCTATCTCTACCTCAACGAACCCCGGTGGATGCCGGAGTCCTTCTTCGACCTGAAGCCCCGGTGGAAGGGGCGCAGGGTCAACGAGGCCCGGACCATCTGCACCACGGCGGCCCCCGAGGTGCTGACCTATCTGGAAGAGGCTCTTTTCTCGCTCTTCTCACAAGTTCCGGAGCTGGGGGGTATTCTGACCATCACCATGTCCGAAAACGCCACCAACTGCCACTACGACACGAAGAGTTCGGAGTGCCCCTTCTGCTCCAAGGTGCCGCCCGAAAAGATCATCGCCGACATCAATTCCGCCATGGAGCGGGGGATGCACCGGGCCGCGCCCGAGGCGAAGATGCTCATTTACGACTGGTCGTGGCGGCGGAATGCCGAGGACGTGAAGCCCCTCGAATTCAAGAAGAAGGTCATCGACCTGCTCCCCAAACACGAAAACGTCTTCATCACCTGCGTCAGCGAGTGGGGCATGGAAACGCACGTGGGCGGCGTGAAGCAGTATCTGCGGGACTACTCCATTTCGCAGGTGGGCCCCGCCGAAGAAGCCAAGGCCGTGTGGGCCTACGCCCGTGAAAAGGGGCTGAAGACGGCGGCCAAGGTCCAGATCAACAACTCGTGGGAGCTGGCGGCGGTGCCCTCGATCCCCGTGCCCTACCTCATCCGGGAGCATCTGGACAAACTGAAAAAGGAACAGGTGTCGGGGCTCATGCTCAGCTGGACCCTGGGCGGCTTCCCGGGGGGGAACCTGGAGCTGCTCCGGGGGACGCCCGAAGAGGTCGCGGCGCAGAAATTCCGCCCCGCGACGGCGGAAAAGGTGTGCCGGGCGTGGAAGTGCTTCAGCGAAGCGTTCCGGAATTTTCCCCACAGCGTGGGGGTGGTCTACAACGCTCCCGTGAACTACGGCCCCATGAACCTGCTCTATTTGCAGCCCTCGGGCTACCGGGCCACCATGGTGGGATTTCCCTACGACCACGTGGCGGCGTGGCGGAGCATCTACCCGGAAGAGGTCTTCGTCGACCAATTCCGGCTCCTCACCGACAAATGGCGCGAGGGGCTGGCGCTCCTCGACGAGGCCGCCCCCTGCGTTTCCTTGGAGGAACGGGCCGACTTCGAAGATCTCCGGCGCACGGCGGAAACCGCCTTCTGCCACTTCGAAAGCACCCTGCTCCAGACCCGTTTCACCCTCGCAAGAGACAGGAGCGACCGGAAAGCCATGGAAGCCTGCGCCGAAGAGGAGCGGGAGATCGCGCTCAAGCTCTGCAAGATCGCCCGGAGCGACTCCCGCATCGGCTTCGAGGCCAGCAACCACTACTTCTACACCCTCAACGACCTGCGGGAAAAGGTCATCAACTGCACATACATCCTCGAACAACTCGAAAAGGAAGTTCGAAAATGAAAACTGCCGCTTTTCTTCCCCTCTGGGACCGGGAAAATGGGATCTGCCGGAGCGAATCGGTCATGTTCGACGGCGAAGGCCGGGCGAAACTGCTTTTCCCCGCTTCGAAGATCCTGAAACTCTGCAATCCGACGCTGGGCAAGGTCTACTCGGAAGGCCGGGATTTCACCCACACGCCGGGGAGCGGTGAACTCCGGCTCTGCCCCGGCTCCGCCATCCCCTTTCTGACCGAAGCGATGATCCACCCCGATCCCGCCACGGCCAAACTGTACCCCCATCCCGAAGCCGACGCCATCGCGGACAGCGTACACGGACGGCCCGTCATCTTCAGCAACGGGGACTTTTTCGCCCGGACGCAGGTCGAATGCGACTACCAGACCGCCGGGACCGTCGAATTCCCCCGGACGCCCCGGCGGGCTCCGGGGGAGCTGCCCCATGTCACGGCCAAACTCGAAAAGAAGGAGCCGGTCCGGCTCCTCCTTCTGGGCGACAGCATCAGCGAAGGCTATAACGCCACGGGATACCTCAAGGTCCCCCCCTTCATGCCGCCCTATATCGACCTTTTCGCGGCGGGACTGGCCGACCGTTTCGGCGGTCCCGTCACCGCCGTCAACCGGGCCGTCAACGGCACCGGGTGCCGCCACGCGCTGGAGAAGAGGGAGCGGTGGATCGAAGAGGAGGCCGACCTGCTGGTCATCGCTTACGGAATGAACGACTTCGGCGGCATGGAACCGGCGGAGTACGCCTCGGTCATCAAAGAGATCATGGAACTCCGGCTCGGCCGTTTCCCCGAAACGGAATTCATCCTCGTGGGGTCCATGCCCCGGAACCTCAAATGGGGCAGTCTGCCCGAAGGCCGGGCCGAGGCTTTCGTCCAAGCCTTGCGGGGACTGGGATCCGAAAGGGCGGCGGTCGCGGACGTCTGCGCCTTCTGGACGCGCGTTCTGGCGGGCAAGGACTACTACTCCATGACCGGCAACGGGGTCAACCACCCCAACGACTACGGCCACCGCCTCTACGCGGAGGTCCTGCTGGGCCTTTTCGCCTGAAAAGCCGCGCTTATTGAGCCGCCGCCGCGGCTTTGACCGCCTCTTCCACGGCGGTCCCCTTGAGCCACTCCGGATCCCGGGCCGCCCGGATCCGGGGGATCTCCGCCTCGGCGGCTTCGAGGGCATACCGCTCCATGAGGAACAGGGTGTTCCGCAGCAGATCGTTGTGGGCCTGACAGGTGAAAAGGTTCCGCAGCCCCAGATTCTTCTTCACCTCTTCCCGGTCGGTCAGGGAAGCCGGTTTGGGACGGTTGAAAAGCCCGTTCAGCATGGAAACGCCGTTCATGGCGCACCAGGAATCGAAGATTTTTCCCAACAGCGCTTCATCGGCGATGGGAGCGGAAAGTTCGTCGAAATACTTGAAGAAGGCGTCGAAAAGGCTCCCTTCGAGGGGCCGGATCTCCTGCTTCAAATTGAAACAGGGGAGCAGTTCCAGCGCACAGGCGCCCTCGGCGTCGAAATAGAACTTCGGCACGTACTCCAGATACCAGGTGGGGATCGAAGTGGGCCGGTTGGGGAAGTAGAAATTCCCCGGCGAGTAGACGATGGGGACGCCGTGCCAAACCTCGCAACCTAAGATACAGTGGGTGTGGCAGTTGTAGACGGCGTCCGCGCCGGAGTCGGCCAGAAAGCGGCAGAGGGAACGCATCCGGGGCGAGGGGAATGGAAAGTGTTCATGGCCGCCGTGGAGCGCGACGATGACGTGCTTTCCCGCGGCCTTTTCCGCCTTGATCTGCTCGGCGAGACGGAAGGGATCCATGGCGTTGGAACCGGGACTGCCGTTCCACGCGGTTCCGAATTCGCACTCGCAGGCGTCGAGCAGGGCAATCTCGATATTTCCGGTTTCGAAATACAGGGGCTTGGCCGCCTCTTCCGGGGTCATCCCGGCCCCGGCGGTCCGGATCCCGGCGGTGCGGAAGGTGTCCAGCGTATCCTTCACCCCCGGATCGCCGTAGTCGCCGATGTGGTTGTTGGCCAGCAGAACGGCGTCGGTCCCGAGGGCTTCGGCGAAAGCGACGCACTCCGGATAACAGCGGTGGTTGGGTCCGCTCTTGTCGATGGGGGTGTCCTGTTTCGTCACGGCGCACTCCCACTGGACGATGCGGAACTCCGCCGCGTCGAAAAAGGGTTTTACTTTGGCGGTGATCTCCCCCGCCCGGGCGGTCACGTCCGCGCAATTTTCCTCGCGGGGGCAGAAGTCCCCCGAAATGACGACCCGTGCCTCGTTTCCCGCATTCCTGCGCCACCGGATGATACGGCTGTTCATTCCAAAACTCCCTGCTGTTGACTGTTGAAAAAGGTGTTTTTCCTAATTTACACCCGTTTCCGGCTCTTTGCAAGCGAAAAATCCCGCGCTCGAGGTCTCACTCTTTGCCGGCGGACCGTTTTCTCAGCTCCATTTCGAGCAGTGGACCATAGCCGTGTCCGCAATCTCCTTCCTTCCGGGCGATGGCGACGATCTCGGGGATGCTCAGGTCCGTCTTCATTTCGGCGACTTCTTTCATCAAAATCTCCTGCTGACAGCGCAGGTGATTTTTCAATATGGCATCAGTCCTGAAACCGTACAGCCGGTAGTGCCTGCCGATACAGAAAAGGATGCCGCCGATCAGAACGAACAGCGAGAGGAGGTACGGAAAATATACTTTCCCGCCGAGGCCTTTGATCCAGAGCAAGGCCGCCGCCAGAAGCAGGACGAGTACGCCCGCCGCCGAAAAAAGGATCTCCTGGGGGCGGAACGGATCGACGATCTGCCGGATGCGGACGAGCGTCCGCTCCCTCACCTCGGGCGTCTGCATATACTTCGCCGCCTTTTGCAGGTTGCCCGTTTTCTTCAGTTCGTCGATGAAGATCCCGAAGAAAAACGCCCTTTCCTGAGCCGATTCCCGCTGGCCGTAGTAATGAGCCCGGACCTCCCCGTGGAGAGAGGCCAAAAATGCCGTTACGACGACGAAAAACGCGATCGCCGCCAGCGTGAGCAAGGGGTGCCTCTTTTTCCGCGCCGACTCGAAGACCAAGTACAGCAGCAAAATCAGAAAGGCCGGAACAGTCAAAATGATTTCCATGGCAGACTCCTTCGCATTGAATGTCCTTCAGGCGGGCTCTACGGATTTGTGCGGATTTGTACGGAGTGAACGCCCCGCATATCGAGTTCCTCCCGCTTAACATAGCACCGTTTTTTCTCATTTCAATGTCAATTTTTCACATTTGCGGAAAAAAGGGCAAGGCGGAGCGAAAAGGATTTGACTTTCCGCCCGGGAGAAGCTATATTGTGCCGGGAATGTGCCGGGGAGACTCCCGGACGTCAAAATGAAAACGGAATTTCGAGTACGATGAAAGATCTGATCCTGCGCCCGGAGCGCCCCGGACAATACCGTAAAATGGAAGAACTGGTCCGCGACGCCTTCTGGGACAGATTTTCGCCCGGATGCTGCGAACACCTCGTGGTCCACAGGATGCGGACCGCCCCCGCCTGTCTCCCGGAGCTGTGCCTTGCGGCGGAACTGAAGGGCGAACTTGCGGGCGGGATCTGGTACGCCCGGGCCGCGCTCCGCCAGGCCGACGGGAGCAAAACCGAAGTTTACACCATGGGCCCCGTGGCCGTGCGGCCCGATCTGCAGAAACGGGGCATCGGCGGCGAACTCATCCGCAAAACTCTGGAGCTTGCCGGAAAACGGTGTTGCGCCGTCGTCATCTACGGGAACCCCGCCTATTACGGCCGTTTCGGCTTCCGTCCGGCGTCGGAGTTCGGGATCACCGACGCCATGGGCGAAACGTGCCCCGCCCTTCAGCTCCGCCCCTTCGGGGAAGTTCCGCCGGGAGCCTTCGACGAAGGGGAAGTCTACCACGTCACCCCTGAAGAGGTCCGCGCCTTCGATTCACTCTTTCCCCATCGTCAGAAGCACCTCGACTCGAAGCAGCTCTTCTTCACCTTCCCCGCCCCGCCGCCGGAGGATCCCCTGCTCAAGCGGTCGTGGGAACTCCATTGCCGCGCGGAGCAATTTCTGCGGAACTCGGGACTCCTCGAAGCGTGGGAAGGCATCGGCGCCAAGGTCCGCTGCGTGGGCTCGTTCCGCGCCGGTCTGATGATGAAGGACCGGGATATCGACCTCCACGTCTACACCGAAAGCCTCGATTTTGAGCAGGCCCGCGAAGCGCTGAAGCCCTTTTCGGCCTCTCCCGGAGCGGAGCTGACCTTCATCGACAATGCGGGAACAGCGGAAAATTGCCTCGAATGGCATCTGAAAATGCCGGACGACTCCGGCGAACTCTGGACGGTCGACATGATCCAGCTCCCCGCCGGGTCGGAATGGGACGGCTTCTTCGAAGACACCGCCGAAGCGGTCATCGACGCCCTGACGCCCGAGACCCGCCGCCGGATCCTCGAACTCAAGGCCGCCGAGCCCGACGGCATGAACATCTGCGGCATCGAATTCTGCAAGGCCGTGCTCGACGACCGCGTGAGAACGTGGGAAGAGTTCCTGAAATGGCGGCAAAGCAACCCGCCGGGGACGCTCCTCAAATGGCGGCCCGGCCGCCCCTGAGCTGACCGCTTACCGTTTCCCTTTCAGCGCTTTCTTGAGCACGGGGAGGACGTGCTCGAACATCCGGTAGAACCCCAGATCGTTGGGATGGCAGCCGTCCACCGTGCAGGCGTCGTACATTCTCTTCCCGAAGAGGGTCTCGCCGTCCACGAAATAAACGTTGCGGTCGCCCGAATCCACGGCATGCTCCCACGTGCGGCGGATGATCTCACGCCGGGCCGGGGCGGTCTCCTTGTCGGTGTGGAGCACATAGGAGCGGATGTCGCACATGGAAAGGATGACGACCGGCAGCTCCGGCTGCGCTTCGCGGACCGCACGGAAAAAGGGCTCGTGAGTCGCTTCCAAATGTTCCGGCGAGGGGGCGTTGTGGTCGTAATCCATGACGAAAGCCGAAAGTTCGAGTCTGCCGATGGCCCGGGCGACCGCGATCTCGCCTTTGCCGCAGCCGGAAAAGCCGAGATTGACCTGCTCCGCGTCGAGTTCGCGGCAGAGCATGGCGCAGTAGGTGTTCCCCGGACGGGAGGCGCATCCCCCCTGGGTGATGGAGGAGCCGTAGAAGAGGACCGGATGGGGCGCCTTGTGCGGCCGGGGCGGCAGGATCGTGCTGCCTTCCTGCAAGCCGATCTCCACCTTTTCCACACCGCCGTAGAGGGGAAAATCGATCACCCAGTCGCACAGCAGACGATCCGGATTCTTGCCGCACTCGGCCTCGACCTCAACCGCGCCGGGATCGGGCCGGAGCGTCCGGTTGTGGAGCAGCCGCCCGCCCGGACTTTTCCGGTAGGTGTCGAAGCCCATGCTGCCCGTCCGGGGCATGTGGTTCATGTCGCAGCCGTTCGCCAGTTTCGCCCGGATCACCAGCAGGGGAGAGTCGGAACGGAACCGCACGCAGACGCCGGAGGTGTGCCCGGCAAGGCGCAAAGCCCCCGCATTGACCTCGGCTTCGGTGAAGCTCTTCGGCAGGCGGTACCACTCCCCGCCGTTTTCATCGTACCACGCCAGTCCTTCGATCCGGAAGGGCGGCAGTTTCACGTCGCGGAAAAGAAACCCGTTCTCATCCGCACCTTCCGTGGAAAAGTTCCTGTCGATCCGGGTGATATCCATTTTCGCCTCCTCCGGGATCAGCGGATGAAGTGCATGGGCTGCCACTCTTCGCCCGCGGGACGGGGCTCCGCCCCCTCGCGGTGGAGATTTTTCAATATCCAGGCCATGTTCCGGCCCAGAGTCCGCATGGTCTGCATCCCTTCGGTGTCCTGGGCCGTTTCCCCCGGCTCCCGGCCGAAGGCCACGTTCCAGTACTGGGAGCCGACGATGAGGCAGTTGAGCATCTCGAAGGGCATGTTCAGGCACTGGAAGGCTGCCGTGGAACCGCCCCGGCGGCAGACCGCCACCGACGCCGCGGGCTTCCCCTGAACTCCCGCCCGGCCGGAAAAACAGGCGCGCTGGAGCAGGGCCAGCAATGCCCCGTTGGGCTGTCCGTAATAGGTGGGGGAACCGACCACGATCCCGTCGGCTTCGGCGAACTTGGCCGAAAGCTGATTGCAGACGTCGTCGTCGAAAACGCACCGTCCCCTGCCGACGCAGGCGTAGCAGGCGGCACAGCCCCGGACGGGCCTGGCGCCGATCTGGAAGATCTCTGTTTCGATCCCCTCCTTGTTCAGAGCGCAGGCGACCTCGGAAAGAGCTCGGAAGGTGTTGCCGTTCTTACGGGGACTCCCGTTGACCAGAAGAACTTTCATTTTCACAAGATCCTTACTTCACCGTGATCCGTTCGGTGACGAACTGTTCCAGCGCGGAAACCTGACTGCGGATCGTGGCGCCCTTGAACGCCTGAGCGGGGAGGACCTTGGAATTGGGAAGCACCTGCGCGAAATCCTTTCCGCAGTTCTGCATCCCGCCGCCCCCGTTGGTCTGGAAGAGGCAGACGGTCTTCCCCTTGAGCACGGCGGCGTTCTGGACGAGGAAGGTGCGCACCGGCGGCGCCATGGTCCCCCACCAGTTGGGCGTGCCGACGAAGACCACGTCGTACCTGGCGAGATTCAGCCCCGCCACCTGCCGGATCGGCCGGAGCTTCCGGTTGGCGCACTCCGGTTTCGCTTCGTCGCAGCAGGCCTTGTAGTTGGTGCTGTAAGGTTTCGCCGCCTTGATCTCGTAGGCCGTCGTCCCGACCTTTTTGGCGATGGTTTCGGCCGCGAAGCGGGTGTTGCCCGTCGGGCTCCACGAGAAGTACACCACGCCGACCTTGTCCCCGGTCACGGCCACGGGTTCCGCCGCCGCCTCGGGGGCGCTCCCGAGCAGGAGCCCCGCCATCATCACGCCGCATGCGACAAACTTGTTCATTTCGAATTCTCCTTTTCAGTTGTGAAAACCGGAAATCCGGGGATCTTCCCGGAAATTCCCTCTTGAGGGATAATATAGCGCACCGACCTCCGGAAGTCAATGACCGGAAGCCTTTTTTTTGCGATCATTCGGGAGTTCGCCCCTCCCACTTCTTCCGAAGGTATTTCCGGAAGGACCCGTCGCTCCGGTCGAAGGGGATGACCTTCGAATCGCCGTGCTCCCCCTCTGCTTATCTCTTCGTCCCGCGATTGACTCCCTGCGCGTCGCGATAGGTCGTTCCGCTGCCGCTCCGCGTCGCCGTTCCGGCGTTCCGCCCCTGAGCGTCACGGTAAGTCGTCGTGTTTCCGGACTTGCTCGATGTGCCGACCAACCGCCCCTGGGCGTCGCGGAAGGTCGAACTGTTCCCGCTGACGGTCTGGGTCCTGATCAGCCGCCCCTGGGGATCGCGGAAAGTCGTGGTGTTGCCGCTGGTGGTGGAGGTCATGGTTATCCGCCCCTGCGGATCACGGTAGGTGGCCTGATTGCCGCTTATCGTCACCGTTCCCGTCAGCCGCCCCGACGAATCCCGGAAGGTTTTCGTTTCCGCGGCGCCGACGGCGAAGCCGAACGCCGCGGCCAAAAGAATGATTTGCCAGAATTTCATCATGCTCATACACACCTCCTGTGTCGTTGTTCCGTTATAATATAACTCCCGAATGCCGTCAGTCAAAACGAAAAACCGGAAAATTCACGACTTTTTTCCCTCCCGGGTCCCTCCGGGGGATCCGGCAGCGCCGGACCGGAGCCCGGCCCTTCGTTTCACGGAAATTCCGCTCCGCACCCCGGAGCGGGACTTGAAAAGTCGCCGAAAGATGCTATAGTATCGCATCGTCACGATTCTGTGTTCGAAACGAAAAAGTTTTTGGAAAAAGAAAGGAACGATTCATGAAAATTCGGCACGGCCTTTTGCTGCTGGCCCTCGCGGCGGGAGCGATCATTTCCGCCGAGGAGATCGAGATCCGGGATTTCAATCTCCCCGGCAACTGGAAAGTCAACTGGAAACCGATCCAGAAAGACCGGATCGCCGACGGCTGGTTCAAGGTGGAGACAGCGCAAGTCTGCTCCCTGAGCGTCCGCAGCTACCCCCTGGGCGGCGAAAAGGCGATGGAAAAGCCCTTCACCGGCATCGTCTTCAAGGTCAAAGGCGACGGCTCCGACGAATGGGGCCGCATTTCCGTTCAGGCGGGGCCCATGGGGGGATGTTCCTTCTACTTCCCGCTGAAGAGCAAGGAAGTGGTGGAGTACCGCGCGGCCTTTTCCGACATGGCCCCCACCAACGACAACTCCCGGCTGCCCGCGGCGGCGCTCCGCGCCGGGGAGATCACCGGGTTCCAGCTGGGCGACCGGTGGAACATCGGTCAGAACAACGCCCGGCGCAAACCTTTCAGCTACGAAGTTTCCGGACTGAAGCTCTCGGATGAAATCAAAGGGAAGTTCGTCCCCGGAAGGTGCCGGATCGCCCCCGTCGACAGCGTCATCGCCAAGATGAAGGCGAAGAGACCGGTCCTCATTCTCTGCTTCGGCGACAGCATCACCGCCGGAACCTCCCTGCGCAACAAGGATCAGGATCGCTACGCCACGGTCCTGCAGGGCCTGCTGAGGAAGAAGTACGGCTATGACGGCATCACCGTCCGCAGCGTGGCCGTGGGCGGCGCCCACACCTACGACTCCATCGGCTGGCTGGACCGGGACCTCGCTCAAGGCAAGCCCGACGCGGCCACCATGCTCATCGGCTACAACAACCGTTCCAACAGCCAGACCAAAGAGAACTACGCCGCCCATCTGGAACGGTGGCTGGAACTTTTCGCCCTGAAGACCGGAAGACAGGCCCCCGTGGTGCTGCTCCCCACGCTCCCGGCGATCTCCCGCTTCCACACCCAGCGGGACATGGCCGAGGCCACGCGCGAAGTCGCGAAGAAATACGGCCTCGCCGTGGCGTCGGCGGATCAGGAGTTCACGAAACTCGGGCCCGACAAATTGCGCAAGTTCGTCGCCGACGGTGTCCATCCCAATCCGGAAGGACACAAGATCATCGCGAACATCCTGCTCCGGGCGTTCAGTAAATAACCTCGGGATCCCGGCCGGAGAGAAGAAGACGATATGGAAAATCACAATTTCGACCCGAGGGCCTGCAAGACCACCGGAGAGGCGATGGACGCCCTGCGGCGAATCATCGGTTCGCCGGAGCCGCTGCCCCGGAGCAGCCGTCCCTGGGGCGGCGCCGATGTGGTGATCAGCTTCCGCGCCCGGCCGGGAGACACGGCCGTCTCGCCAACGCGGCGAACGCGTGTCTGCGGAAGGGAGCGGGGATCACCACCCCCGGACTCTGCGGCGCGGTCCTCGATGAGGCGGCCAGGATGTACGGAGAGATGAAAGATCACACGTTCCGCGCTCTCCCGGTCGCCTTCAACGGCGAGATCGCCGCCGACCTCGAAAAGGATAAGTGAGCAGGCCGCTCCGGGCGCGGCTCAGGCCCTCCCGTCGGGGGCCTGCCCGCCGAGGAGCGCGGCGAGGGCCGCACGGTAGGCGGGGAAGGAAGACCGCCTCGCCAGGGCCCCCCGGTCGCTGTGCATGAAGCCGCGGATGGGCAGGCAGAGGCTGAAGCAGGGGACCTCCATTTCGGCGAGCGCCCAGGACTCGTCCGGCTCCGACTCGCAGGGGATCACCCGCTCGGGAGGAACGTAAGGCGGGACATTTTCCGGATCTTCAGGCACGAAGCGCCACTCTTCGGAAAGTTTCCCGATCCGTTCGATCACCCGCTCGCCGCATGAATCGTCCCAGAAGTCGTTCTCGACGGTGAAGCCTGCCTGTTCCTCCCAGCCCATGTCGGTGACGTCGAGAACCACCGCCAGGTCGATGCCGATCTTCCGGGACCGGAGGAAACGGACCGTTTCGGCGATCCCCCGCGACTCCGCCTCCTCGTCCCCCGTGAAGGCGACGAGGACGTTTTCCGGAAGAGTTCCTTCCAGCATCAGAGAGAGGATGGCCGCGTTGGTGGCCGCGTTGTCGAAGGTGCCCCGGAGCAGGCCCTTCCCGGCCTCCTCGCAGAAGCAGCGAGAGATTCCCGTCGCGCAGTCCGCGTGCGAGGTGACGAGAACGACGGATCTCGGGAGCTCATCGAGCGGCCGGGCCGCGTAGAGGTGGAAGAGCCCCTGCGGGTTGACCCGCCGGAAGCGGCTGTCCCACAGGAGCCGCTGGATCTCGTCGAGACGGCCGGTGTCGGTAAATCGCTCTCCGTCGTCGCGGCAGAGCCGCATGACTTGCCCGAGGACGGTAACGATGTCGGGGATCGATCGCTGCCGCATTTCGTTTTTCTCTCCTTCCGCTGCCGCCGGCCGATCAGAATTGCCGGGATCGAAGGCAAAAAAAATGGAGCGAGTGACCGGAATCGAACCGGCGACAATCACGTTGGCAACGTGATGCTCTACCAACTGAGCTACACTCGCACCTGCTTGATGTCACCTAATATATACCCTCAAAGGTGATTTTGCAAGCCGGAAATTCGAAAAAAAGCGTTTTTTTTCGCAAAAAACCTTTCTTCCCCCTCCTCACCGCTTGCCGTAGATCCGGCGGTGGTAGTTGATGATGCCCACGGCGATGCCCCGTGCCAGCTGTTCGACGTAGGCGGCGTTGCTCAGACGGGTCTCTTCGCCGGGATTGGAAAGGAATCCCACCTCGAGCAGGGCTCCGGGCATGTTCAAATCCCGGAGCACGGCGAAGCGGCTCCGGCGGACCCCCCGGTCGTTGGCCCGCGTCCGGTTCAGCAGGGCCCGGTGAAGCTCGAAGGCCAGAAGAAAATTGTTGGGATCCAGCTTGTTGCCGGGACACTTGACCGCGGAGATCCGCTTCTGGTTGGTGGAGGCCGCCCCCGCCGGGGTCAGGCAATAGGACTCGATGCCGTCGGCCCGGCGGTCGGTGCTGGCATTGCAGTGCAGAGAAACGAAAATGTCCGCCCTGGCGGTGTTGGCGAAGGCGACCCGGCTGTTCAGGGGGATCAGCCGGTCGGAATTCCGGGTCAGGAGCACCGTGTAGCCGCACCGCCGCAGAATCTCCGCGGTCCGCAGGGCCAGACGCAGGGAAAAATTCTTTTCGATGACCCGGCGGCCCGCGGCTCCCCGGTCGAAGCCGCCGTGCCCCGGATCGAGGACGATCTTCCGCAGCGGATGGCGGCGCACCGACTGAGAGGTGGTGAAAAGGGGCCGCAGCACCGTATTGAGGTCCACCAGACTGAAGTAGGAGCTGCCCGACCGGCGCCGGACGGGGAAACTCCCGATTATGCGCACGTTGTTGAAGCGGAAATCCGCCTTCTCGGGTTCGAAGGAAAAGGTGTCCTTGTCCTTGGCAAGATAGAGGGTCTCGCCCGAACTCGAACGGAAAAACCCCGTTCCCAGTTCCCGTGCGGTCACCCCCGCATGGCGGTACACCCGACCGTTCAGGATCACGTTCACGGGGGCCCCCGCCAGGGCGAGACAACAGGCCCCGGCGAGCAGAATGAGCAGAGCTTCGAGTTTTCTCATTTACGCCCCCGCGCTCCCGGAGCCTTGTCCGGGATCCCGGCAAAGCCGATCTGGTCCAGGGAATCCTCCACGGGGGGATACATGGCGGAGACGCCGGCGCCGATCTCCACATGCTCCCGCAGGGAACCGAAGACGAAGGCTTTGGCCTCCTTGAGCATGTCGCGCCACGAAAAATCGAGAGCCGTCAGCGCGGCCATGGCGGCGGAAAGGGTGCATCCCGTGCCGTGCGCGGCGTAGGGCGGCAGTTTCAATCTGGGCGCGCTCAGGGTGTAAAGTTCCCCTTTCCAGCAGACGTAATCGACGGCCGCCTGCCCCTTTTCGTCGTGACCGCCCTTGAGAAGGACGTTCGCGTGGAACAGTTCGGCAAGCTCCCGCGCGGCCTCGGCGTATTCGCCGGGTGAGCGGAGCTTTCTTCCCAGCAGGAACTCTCCTTCGGGGAGATTGGGGGTAATCCACGCGGCCAGGGGGAGAAGTTCCTCTTTCATGGCGTTGAGGGCATCTTCCTCCATGAGCTTGTGCCCCGAGGTGGAGACCATCACCGGGTCGCAGATCAGCTTGAGATTGTGCCGCTTCAACGCCGCGTCGACGGCGCGGACGTTTTCGGCGGTGAAGAGCATCCCCGTCTTGGCGCACCGGACGGCGATCCGCTCCATGACGGCGTCGATCTGGGCGGCGACCCCCGCGGCGGGGATCGGATCGATCCGGGTCACGCAGGCGGGATTCTGCGCCGTCACCGCCGTGACGGCCGCACAGCCGAAGACGCCCAGGGCGTTGAAGGTACGCAGATCGGCCTGGATCCCGGCGCCGCCCCCCGAATCGCTGCCGGCGACGGTCAGCGCACTGGGGTAGTATTCCACTTTCTTCCTGTTCTTTTTCTCGGTCAAGACTCGACAAGCTCCTTATGCTTTGCGTTTTCTCGGTTTCAGCCCGGTGAGTTCCGCCGCGGCCCGCCGGGCGCGGGCGGCGAAATATCCGGCCGCGGCCGCCTGACTGCGGGTTTCTCCGTACTCCGCCGGGTCGGGAGTGGGAGTGTACTTGCCCGAAGGCAGCAGCCGCCGTCCCTTCTCCCGGTCTCCGATATGGACCTCGAGCACGTCCCGCAGCTGCGCCCGGAGCCGAGGATCCTCCACGGGGAACATGAGTTCCACCCGATGGTCCAGATTCCGGGTCATCCAGTCGGCGCTGGCGAGGAAATACTCAGGGTTCCCCGCGTTGGCGAAAAAGAAGATCCGGCTGTGCTCGAGGAAGCGGTCCACGATACTTATGATGCGCAGTTCCT
This sequence comes from Lentisphaeria bacterium, assembly GCA_017443585.1. Lineage (GTDB taxonomy): Bacteria > Verrucomicrobiota > Lentisphaeria > Victivallales > Victivallaceae > UBA1784. Next base: position 24,648 of record JAFSYV010000181.1, read on the forward strand.
TTTCCTCCGGCAGGGGGCGGCAGCAGCAGATGCCCCGGACGAGCAGGGTGATCCGGACCCCTGCGGCGGCGGCCCGGTGGATGAGGCGGACCATTTTCTCGTCGGCGAATCCGTTCATCTTGGCGATGATCTCCCCTCTCCCATCGGAGCGGGCATGGTCGATTTCCCTCTCGATGAGCCGGACGAATTCGGAACGGAGCCGGAAGGGAGCCAGGGCGGCCTTGCGCCGGCACTCGTCCGGCGATGCGCAGCCGGTGAGGACGTTGAACATGCCGGAAATATCGGCGCAGAGCTCCCTGTCGCAGGTCATCATGCACATGTCCGTGTAGATGCGGGCGGTCCGGTCGTTGTAGTTCCCGGTGCCCAGGTGGCAGTAGCGGCGGATCTTCCCCGACTCCCGGCGGACGATGAGGAGCGCCTTGGCATGGACCTTGAACCCGGCGATGCCGTAGACCACGTGGGCGCCGCAGGAATCCAGCGTCTGCGCCCAGGCGAGGTTGTTTTCCTCATCGAAGCGGGCTTTGAGTTCCAGCACCGCCGTGACCTGTTTGCCGTTCAGCGCGGCCTGCCGGAGGGCGCGGACCACGGGGGAGCTGCCGCCCACCCGGTAGAGAGTCTGCTTGATGGCGAGGACATCGGGATCGCAGGCGGCCTCTTCCAGCATCCGGATCACGGGGTCGAAGTCGTGATAGGGCAGCGCGATGAGGATATTTCCGTGTTTCCGGATGGCATCCAGAACGGGCTCCCGGCCCGCAAGTTCCGGCGGCATGACGGGTTCGAGGGGAGCAAGTTCGAGGTCCCGGCGGCGCAGCAGACCGGCCAGGGCCGAAAACTGCTTCAAGTTCAGGGGCCCCGGCACGGTGAAAAGGCACTGGGGATCGGGGGCGAATGCGGTCCGGAGCCACCGGGCCAGGGGGCTCCCCGGAGCGGCGGGGAGCAGTTCCAGCCGCACAAGTTCCCGGCTGTTCCGCTGCAGGAGCTTCCGCCCGATGAGATGGGGGAGATCCGCCACATGCCTGCCGGAAACCGAAAAGGCCATGTCCCGCGTGATGCGGAACACCAGACATTCGATGATCCTGCCCCCGGCGAACAGCTCCTTCAAATGGGCGACGATCAGTTCTTCCAGCAGCAGGAACCGGCGTTTTCCCTTTTTTCCGGGAAGTTCGACGAAACGCTCCAGAACGTCCGGAATTTCCACGAAGGCGAAGCTTTCGAAACTCCTCCCGGCGGGGATGAAGCGCAGCGCGATCTCGATGGCTCCGGAGTTGAGCAGGGGGGGCGGCTGGGCGGGATCCACGGCAAGGGGGGTCAGCGCGGGCATGACGTCACTGCGGAAAAACGCCCCGGCCCACTTCTTCCCGGCGGAAGTCAGCTCTTCCGGATGGACGATGCGGATCCCCTCCTCTTCCAGTTCGGGCAGGATGCGCTTGCGGAGAATCTCGTAAAGCCGACCGACCTGGGCGTCGATCTTTTCGCGGGCGAGGGAAAGCTGGGCGGCCGGATCGTTCCCGGCGGGGTCGGGCTTCAGGGCGCCGCGGCGGATCCGCTGGCGGAGCTTGGCGATGCGGACCATGAAGAACTCGTCCAGATTTTCGGCGGTGATGGCGATGAATTTCAGCCGTTCCAGCAGCGGGTTGGCCCGGCAGGCGGCCTCATCCAGCACCCGTTCGTTGAAGTCGAGCCACGAGAGTTCCCGGCTGAGGAAGAGCCCGGACTCTCCGGAACCGCTCCCCGACGGGACCGCACGGGCGGCTGTTTTTTCTGCCCGTGAGGCGGCGGTGTGGGATGCGGCGTGTTTCACGGCGGAGCTCCCGGAATTCAGAAGGTCTTGAAGAAGTTGCCGGAATCGGGGTTGAAAAAGATGTAGTTCTTCTTGGCGAATTTGACGATGTTCTTGGCGTGAAAGTGGTCGATCCCCACCCGCAGAAAGACCCACTTGGCATTTTCGTCCTCGGGCAGTTCGGGAACGAACCGGGAGAGGAGCTTGCCGTCGATCACGAAGGCGACCTGTTCTTCCCGGTAGCGTCCGGCGAGGAGCTGCCACTGGATCTTCCCCAGCCGGTCGAGCTTGAATTTCAGGTCGCAGAGCTCGGGATTCCCCGGCCGGACGACGATCTTGACGTCCTTTATGTTCTTGCTGGAAAAGTGCTGATTGGTGTTGATGTAGATCTCTTTCCCGTCCAGATCGCGGATGGGTTTTTCCAAGTCGGAGGCACGGGGGAAGTTGACGATGGAAAAGATCCCCACCACGAACCGGGGGCGATAGTCCTCGCTGTTGGGGTTGTCGCTGTCGAAGGCCCCTGCTTCCAGAGCTTCCTCGAGAATTGCGCAGCCGCCGCAGAAAACGAGGGACACCGCCAGCAGCGGAGTCAAAAACAAAGCCCAAACCCTCTTCATGACCGTCTTCCCTTATTCGTGATTGGATCCAAAACAATTGTCCGGTACATACAATACCCCGTTATTTCGAGTTTTTCAACCCCGAAGCGCCGAAAAAAACGTAAAATCAGCTTGACAAAAGCCGATTCCGGCATCATATTATAGAAGTGACAAGGTCCGGTAGCTCAGTGGATAGAGCAACTGCCTTCTAAGCAGTGGGTCGTGGGTTCGATTCCCCCCCGGACTACCATTTTTCGTACCTCGGGATCGACGGATCGGGCGGAGCCGTCTCTGCCGTTTTCACGCTTTTTCCCCCTTCGCCCGGAACCGATGGCTGTCCCGTTCAATTCTTTATCGGGGAACGCAGGATGAAACGGGGAAGGAATGCCCATTTGCGGTGCCCTTCGTTGAGACAGAAGACCGCCTTTGTTTTTTTGGGCGGTGATTTCGCCAGCTCCGGATCGTTGAGGGCGACGAACACCCGCGCGCCCTTCTCCAGTCTGATCTCGGCGGACAGCCGGAAATAATGCCGGACGCCGCCGATCACGAAGAAGGCGTCCTTGTCGGCGGAAGTCGCAATGACCTTTCTTTTGCCGTCGCTGTCGACGGTGAAGACAAAGAGGTCGAAAGGTTTGGCCGGATCGAACGAATAGAGCCGCAGACCGCCGTCCAGTTCCATTTCGAGGGCCCCTTTGGAGGGATTCCGGAAGGAAAAGGCTATCCCGCCGACTTCCCCCAGATTCCTCAGCCGTCCGAAATTCAGGTCCGTGAAACAGCCGCCACGGGAGGTCAGGAATTGCCCTTTGTTCACCCCCTGCGCCCGGAATTTCATGGGGATCAGCTTGAAATCGGCGGGCGTCCTGCCCTTTTCGATCCCCCAGAATTCCCATGTTCCCGGACAGTTTTTCCCTTTGATGACCGCCGGGAACGAGGTCTGGCCGTTTTTCAAGGCGCCCGATTTCAGTGCGGCGCGGGCCGCCGCGTGGATATCGGGGATGGGCTCATACAGCGGCTCCGCGCCGCGGAGGGGCAAAGCCGGCAGCACCGTACACAGCAGCACGGCGATTTTTCCGTTCGGAAAGCTCATCGTCTCATTTTTCCTTTACCAGCAGCAGCCGGCAGCGGCGCCCGTCGAGACGGACTTTGAACTCGGGCTTACCGGGCGTTATGACGGCGACTTTTTCGCCGCTTTCCACGTCGATGACCTGAGCCTCGCTTCTTACCGGACAAGTCACTTCGGCGTCGAAAGTTTTCAGATCGTTGTACTCGGAAACGGCGAGCAGCGCCTCTTTGCCCTTGCGGATGCCGTGAACGAGGATCTTCGGCTGATCCTTCAGCAGGAGCCTGTTGTGCAGGAGCACCTGGGGCAGGTACCCCAGAGTCTGTTTGCACTTCAGTCCTTCGATCGCCTTTCCGGCGACCACGATGTGTTCCACTTTCCCCACCGCCCGGAGTGCTTCGGTCAGGTTTTTCCAGGCTCTCGCCGTCATGGCGGGATAATACCAGACGGAAATCCCCCGGCATCCGAAGGCCATGGAGTCGAAGATCTTGTACTTAAGTTCGTTTTCCAGCTTGGGGGCGGGCGAAACGTAGTACCCGGTGTCGCCGGGTCCGGAGTGAAGATCGAGCCGTTCCGGGGAGGGACAGGCGATTATGTTCACCTGAATGCCCGGCAGATGTTTTTTGACCATCCCGCGCAGATGGAGAAGTTCCCGGACATTGCGGTCGGCGCTGGAATAGGCGCTGCGTTCGAACCATGAGAAGGCTTTGATGAACTCCGGCCCCCGCATGGTGGAGTTGATGTCCTCAAGATTTTCCGGCACGCCGAAGCTCCATTCGGAAATGGTCGGGCCGGGCCACGGCACGCTTTCTTTGCCGGGGAGCTTGCCCATGAGGCGCTTGAAATCCAGGAAGAAGGAGGCGAAGTTGTGATCCTTGAACTCCACCCAGGCCCGGTGGTAGTCGGGGAATTTGCCGGGAGTCTGTTCGAAGACCCGGGGCGAGATCCACTTTTTGCCGGGGTATTTTTCCCCGAACCACTTCTCGAAACGGGCGATGCTTTCCGGCCGGAAACAGGCCAGCGCCGCGTTGGGCATGATGTATTTTTCCATGTCGAAGGCGAAGTGGGAAATCCCGGTGGCAAGGGCGAATTCACGTTCCTTTTTCACCGCGTCGAGAAAATATTTCCCCCGGTAGGAAGGCGAAAACTGGGGGCCGCCTTTTCCGAAAACGGTGTTGCCGTTCACGTCCAGAGCACGGGCCGTCCTGTCCCATTTCGGCCATTTGATATACCCTTCCGAGTCGCCGCCGGGCCAGAAGTATCCGCCGCGGATCAGGAAGAATCCGGCGTCTCTGAAGGCTCTGGCCAGTTTGACGTCGAAACCGCGGTAGAGAATGGTGTTGATCCCGAATTTGCGGACCTGTTCCGCTTCGGCGACGCTTTTCGGGAAATAGTTGTACATGCTCACCGGGATCAGCTTCAGGGGCTTTGCCGGGGCGAATGCACAGACCTTGAAGTCGAAGGAACGTTCCGCCTGCAGGAATTTTCCCCACTGGACCCGATAATAGATCTTCCCCGCAGCGGGGGCGTTCTTTTCCGCATAGATGGTATTCTTCAGCCAGTTTTTGGCGGCGAAAGCGGTCTTTTGCGGCGAACTTGCCGCATAGCGCCCGTTCCCACGGGGCGAAGGGCCGACCTTCTTTGCGCCTTCGACGGCGATCCCCGCCGGCAAATCGAAAAGAATCTCATAATCGACCTTGACCGCGCCTCCCCGCTTCGGGTTGCCGCCGGGAAGGGTGTGGAACTGGTTCCAGAAAATGCCGGTGGGCATCTCTCTGACGGCGGAAATAAAACAGGACTCCGGACCGTAAACTTCGATGAAATCCCCTCTGGGCATGGCCTCGTGGGCATAGACGACCCGTCCGCCGCAGAAAAGTTTCACGGCGCATCTTTTCCGGTCGGTCCGGTAAGACGCCTCATATTCGGAGCACCCCGCCTTGCAGACGTAATCCCGGTAGAAGCGGTTCCTGCCCGACACGATCTCCAGCGCGGCCTTGCCGTCCTTTTCCATATCGAGAGCGAATTTCACCTTGTCGTCCGGACGCAGATCGGGAAACTTCATCCACTTGACGCCGCACTGTTTCGCCCCCGCCCCCGCCAGTGCCAGCTGACCGAACTTTCCGGTCTGGAACCAGTTGTGGGCTTCCAGAGGCGCCCAGGAACTGAATTCCCTGCGGCATAAGTTGTTGCGGACGACATTGAAACGGCAGCGGCCGGAGTCGTCGAAGGCAAGTTCCTTCAAGGGGATCCTGAACCCGGCGCTCCACGTGCCTTTTTCCTTCTTCGCCCCCGTCATGACCACCGGGCTCCAGGAGCTGTCCGACGCCCGTCGTCCGGCGGAGTCTTTCCGGTGCAGAAGGTCGCTCACGGTGCCTTCGGAATTGATGATGACATGCCGGACGACTCCTTCCGCGTTCACGAAAAAGAGTTCGACCCCGTTGTTCTTCCAGATCAGGGGATCGTCCCGCATTTTGCTGCCGTCGGTCTTGTCCTTCTGCCGGCAGAGGACCCTGCCGTAAAGGAACGTGCCGTCATGGAGCAGGTACAGCGAGGTCTGCTCCGAAGCGGGATCCATGGTGACGGTCCGGGCGAAACCGGTGATTTCCACCGCCCTGTTCCACGGAATATCTTTCGTTCCGGCGGGAATGCGGTTGACCTGGCAGAAGGGATTTCCGGAAAGAAAAGCCGCCGCGGCGATGCCCGCCGCACACAATATCTTCTTAAGCGTCATGGTGGAAAATTCCTTGCATGAAAAGCGTTTTGAGGACTTTCGGAAAACTTTTCTTCACTCGTAGAAGTAGAAGACGAACGCGTTGTGCCAGGTGGTGCCGCCCTTTTCCGGAGTCCCGCCGCTTACTTGAGCAAGCGTCGCGGAACTCACGTTCCCACCGGGATGAAGAAGGTTGGAAGAGGCGTTGTTATGGCAGTTGGCCAAACTCATATCCCGGTTGCTGCCCAGGTCAAAGGCTGTATAAAGCCGAAGACTGTTATAGACGTCGCCGCAGGCGACGACCCGGCTGGGACGTTTGATGTGGACCATTTTCTTCACCGGCCGGTTGTTGAACCCGGAATTCGAGTTCCAGCCGTAGTTGGTGCGCGTCGTACTGGTCCTGTTGCTCTGGCATCTGTACTTCTGCGCCCCCGGAAGGATCTCGGCGAAGACCGGGCTGATATAGGGACGGAGCCGCTCGTACCAGTATTTCTTATCGCCGATCACCGTGGCACTCCCATAGTACGGAACGCAGAAATCGCCGTTGTCCGCGGCATACATGGTGAGGGCCTTGCCGCAGGTGTTGAGCGTGTTTTTGCAGTTGACGTCCTTGGCTTTTTCACGGGCCTGCTGCAAGGCGGGCAGCAGCATCCCGGCAAGGATGGCGATGATCGCGATGACGACCAGCAGCTCTATCAGCGTAAAATGATGCATCGGATCCGCAACTTTCGAATCTCTTCCGGACATTTCAACCATCTCCTTTTTTTTCGTATTTCCCTTTATCGTCTCATTCATTTTTGAATGTATCTGAAACCGCGGCGACGACGGTCCCGCCTTTCCCCGCGATCCGGATGTTGTCGAGGAACAGCCCGGCGGTCTGCACCGTGTCGGTTTGGAGAACGACCCCTTCGTTGGACGAATCGCAGACCAGAACGTCGGCGATCATGGAATCTTTCAGGGAGCCGCCGAGAAGGATCGCGTTCTTCGCCCTGGAGTGGACCGCGGTTATCTGAATGTCCGAAGTGTCCCCCAGGGGGGAGGAGCCGCCGTACTGCCGGTCGCCGATCTTGACGGCGGCTTTCGCCTGAAGCCCCGCCGGAGAAGTGTCCATCACATTGCCGATCTGGATGTGATGCAGTTTGACGCCGCCGTTGTTCAGCAGCCGGAGGATATGATGGCCCCCCGCACAGTAACCGCGGACATTGCGGATGGAGATGTTGCACGTGTCGGCGCTCCCCGGTTCGGGCGAACCGCCGTAAAATTCGAAGGTCTCCATGAGCCCGGATGCTCTGACCCTGCTGCCCAGCGCCGTAAGGGCGACCAGATCGTCGCCGGTGTGTCCGGTGATGTTTTCGATGGTGATATCCCGGCAGCCTCTTCTCAGATCCAGACCGTCCCGGTTGCGGATCATTTCCGGTTTCCCGTCGATCACGACTCTTTCTTCGGAGCTGAAACGCAGATCCCGGACGAGGCCTCTCCGGCAATACTCCAGAGAGACCGCCCAGGCGTGGGAATCGACCATGGTCAGATTGGTGATGGAAAAATCGGTGACTTTCACCAGCAGGATCCCGATGTTCCGCCAATCGCTTTTCTGTGGCACATCCTTTTTCCCGGCGTCCGTCCCGTAGGTATGCACGCCGAGGGTCTTTCCGCTGTCGCCCGTGGCCCGCGGATGGTCGGCGCCCTCCAGAACGGCACAGCCTTCACCGATGATATGGATACCCGCAAGCTCCCCGACCTCCGGATCTCCGGCAATGCAGTTGGCGCTGCGGATCCAGTTGTCCCGGGCATCGTCCGACAGTTTGATCCGGCAGTTCACGATGTGGAGCACCGTCCCCGCCGGCAGGAGGATCGCCGAGTCGATCAGCCAGTGGTCCCTTCCGGAGCGTGCGTCGGGGCGCCGTCTGGAGATCCTGACGACCCCGCCGCATTTCCGGGCGTCTTCGACGGCGGCGTTGATCCGTTCGATGTCGGAGCCTTCGTAATCATTCGGGTCGGTGCAGTTCATCATATGATCCTCCGGGTTGCGTTTTGACATGTCACTTCAGGAACAGCTCCGCCACGGGCACGAGGCAGTTTTCGGGCGAGGAAACGGGCAGGGCCAGCCGCAGCGCCCCATCTTCCGGATCCCGGGGCCCGTGGATGTTGCCGGGGAGCGTCTCGGTGAAGCGGATCTCGGAACCGTCGTGGAGGAACTGGGCGTAGTCCACCTTTCCGGCCAGGTTGGGCAGATTGATGCGCCGAACCTGCCGGCATCGAACCCGTCGTAATATCTTTCCATAAAAAACTCCTTGCGCGCCGGACGGGAGCGTACATGATCCCCCCTCGCGTTGTTGCTGTCGGGCGAATAATGAATCATTCATTTTCACGTTCCGGCCGCCGTAAATATACACCGGATCTTCTTTCAAATCAAGAAGGGGAAAAAGAAATTTTGCAACTTTAATGAATTATTCATTTTACTTGTTCCCGATGTTGTGCTATATTATCGAAACGACATGGAGAGAACGCCGATGAGCAAAGAAAATGAGATCGCCGCCTTCCTCGAAGAAATGATATTCGGGGGGAAACTCGGTCCGGGAATGAAGGTGCCTTCCAGTTACGAACTTGCGGAACGCTTCGGGACCGCCAAGGAAACCGCCAACAAGGCTCTGGCCGGTCTGGTGTCGCGGGGAGTCCTCGAACGTACTCATGGACGGGGCGGCACCCGGGTGGTTTCTCCGCAGCCCTTCCGGGGGATCATCGGGTTCAAACTGGTCCTCCTGTCGGCGGGGCCTTTCTGCTCCCGGATCATGCGCGGCGCCGCCCGGGCGGCCGCTTCACGGAATTACGGACTCTGGTATTTCGAATTCGAACTGCCGGAAGAGGAACATTGGAAAAAAATCGCCCGCTCCGGCGTCAAGGGGGTTCTTCACGCCTCCTCGGCCCTGCCGGGGGAAGATTTCCCCCTTCCCGCCCTGCAGATCCTCCGCAGCGAGGCGGAGAACCGCGTGACTTCGGACGAGATCGCCGGAGGGCGCATGGCAGCGGAGCTTTTTCTGCGCAACGGCCACCGGAACGTGGCGGTCCTCCATGATTTTCCGGACGACACGGCGGGAACGCGCATCGAAGGCTTTGCCGGAGCCATGAAAGAGGCGGGACTGGAGCCGCGGATCATCCGGGTCCCGCCGCACGGGGAAATGAATCCGGGAGCGGTGTGCGAAGAACTCCGGCTCCTCCGGCGCGAAGTCACCGGACTCTTCTGCTACTCCGACGCCGTCGCGCTGCAGATGCTCATTTATCTCCAATCCCGGGGGATCCGGGTCCCGGAGGATCTTTCCATCTGCGGTTACGGCAACATGAGGGACATGCCTCACATTTTCCCTCTGACCACGGTGGAGCAGTTCCCCGAAAACCTCGGATTCTTCGCCTGCAACAAGCTGATCGACATCATCGAGGGAAAGACGGAGCTGCCCGTCCGGTTCACGGTCCCGGTGGAACTCATCAATCCCAGAGCCACGATGGGGCCGGTCCCGCCGCCTGCGAAGGAAGATCCCCGGGGCTTGCGCGGCCCGGCGGGGCCCCGTTCCTGACTGTTCCCCGCCCGGAGACGCAAAAATTCCGGGAGGCTCCGTTTCCTTTGCCGGTCGGCTGCAGACGCAGCCCGGCAGGGACGCGGGCGAAGCGGCGACGCGCAGCAATCCGGCATCGAGGCTTTTCGCTTTTCCCCGCACCGCACGCCTTGAGCACGTTTGCAGAGCGCTCGTGAAGACTTGGAGGAACCGTTTTCCGGCCGATATGGGGGACAAAACCTTCCGAAAAAAGGCTTCATGAGTTGAATTTGCAGGACAACTGTGGTATATTACTGCGGAAAACGCAAGCGGAGGGAATAAACTCCCGGAAAGGAAACCGACATGGATACGAAAATCCCGGACATCAGACCGAACTACTTCGAAGCCAACTACGACAAGACGAAGATCGCCCCCTATACGCTGGAAGATCCGCTGACCTTCCTCGACGGGCGCAAGGTGACGACGCCCGCGGAGTGGGAACTGCGGCGGCAGGAAATACTCGGGATCTTCGCCGGGGAAATGTACGGCCAGGAGCCGCCCGCGCCGGAACAGCTCCTCATCGAGAAGATCGAGGAAAAGCCCGACGCCATGGGGGGATTCGCCGTCCGCGCCCAGTACCGGATGCGCTTCTCGCCCGACGGCAAAGGCGGCGAGATCCACTGGCTGCTGGTCCGGCCCCGGTATGCCGCGAAGCCGGTCCCTCCGATCCTCTTCCTCAACTTCGCGGGGAACCACGCGTATCTCCCGGACGAGGAGGTGGTCATCCCCGAGATGTGGAGCCACAGGCTGCCCTCCCACCGGGTGGAGGAGGCGCGGGGGACCCGCTGCGACCCCAACTCCGTCGGTCACTTCCCCGTGGCGCTGCTCATCGCCGCCGGGTACGCCGTATTGACCGCCTGCTACTGTGAGGTCTCGCCCGACCCCCACCCGAATGAACCCGAGGAACAGTTCAAACAGCAGAACTTCGCCTACACCGGCGTCTTCGACCTCTGGGGCAAACGAGACGAAAGCCGGACCGACAACATCACCGCCCTGGGCGCGTGGGCGTGGGCCCTTTCCCGCGGGCTGGATCTGGCGGAAAGGATCCCCGAACTGGACGTTTCGCGGTCCATCGTCACCGGCTGTTCCCGGCTGGGGAAGACCGCTCTTCTGGCGGCGGCGCGGGATACCCGGTTCGCGGTGTGCGTCCCCAACCAGTGCGGCGCGGGCGGCGCCACCCTGGCGAAACGGGACTACGGCGAGAACGTCGCCACCGAAACGCGGATGTTCACCCACTGGTTCTGCAAGGCCTACAAGAAATATGAACGCAATCCGGCACAGCTCCTGACCTTCGACCAGCATCTGCTGCTGGCGGCGGTGGCCCCGAGAAGACTCCTCATCGAAGGGTACGACTCCCCGTGGTTCGACACCGAGGGGGAATATCTCGCCTGCAAGGCGGCTTCGCCCGTCTGGGAACTGCTGGGGAAGAAGGGGCTCCCCGAAGGGCCCTTCCCGGAGGATTTCGACACCTCGCTCATCGGCGAAGATCTGGGCTACTACCACCGCGCCGAGGATCACGGCCTCGCCGCCTTCGACTGGTGGCAGCTGATGAGATTCACCCAACGGTAAAGGAAGAGGGAAGATGCGTCTCGAACTCACGGTCCCCGCAATTCTGCTGGCGGTGACGGCGGCGCTCTCCGGAGCGGAAGTCCCGAAATTCGGCGCGGGCGAGATGCTCACCCCCGCCCGGACCTTCTACGTCTCCACGAAGGGCAGCGACAAAAACGACGGCAAAACCTTGCAGACCGCGTGGAAAACCGTCGAACGCGGCTGCCGCGAGCTGCGCGCCGGGGACACGCTCCTCATCGACGAAGGGGAATACCGGACGCGGGAGGCGCGGCTCAACGTCAAGGACCACACCGTCGGCTTTGCGGAACAGTGCGGGAAGCCCGGAGCCCCCATCCGGATCGCGGGGATGCCGGGGAAAAAAGTCGTCCTCACGGGCGCGGACTTTCTGCCCAATCCCCCCAGGCCGGTCGAAGGAAGGGTCTATGAGTTCAAGGTGAAAAAGCCCCCCGTCTACGATACCGTCATGGAAAGCCCCTCCGGGATCAAGCTCCAGCGGGTGTTCACGCCGGAAACTTTGAAGGAATATCCGGGGACCTGTTACTGGGACGACAAGGGCAGGCTGCTGGTCCATTACGCGGCGGAGGATCAGCAAGGCGTCCGGGTGGCCCGGGACCGCATCGGGCTCCGGATCCACGGCAGTTACGTGCTGGTGGAAAATCTGACCTTCACTTACTACTACGAGGGGATCTACATGCGGATGAACATGCCGTACGAAAAGAACGCCGCCGAACACATCACCATCCGGAACTGCAAGTTCCTCCACAACTACAAGAACGGCTTCGTCAACGACGGCGCCTCCTTCTCGCTCTTCACCAAAAACGCCGGCATGCGGAACGGGGAATACGGCACGGTCATGATGATGGGCCTGGGCCACGACAACCTCTATACCGGCAACTGGTTCGGTCCCGGCCCCTACACCACGCGCCAGCGGGAGCCCTACGCCTACAATTACACCCTCGGCCAGTACGGCTGGAGCAAATCTTCCGTCCGGAACCATGTCGTCGGCAACGTGCTGGAGGACAAGCTCTCGTTCCGCTGGAAGGCTCAGGCGAAGGACGCCCTCTTCGAGGACAACATGTGCTACGGCCGCTATCACACCGAAAGTCCGCTTCTGCCGATCACGGTCAGGGGCAACTGGTTCGGCGGCGGCATCAGCCAGAAGGGCCTCGGCGGCGACCTCTGGAACGACAGCTACAAGGGCACCCCCATCGTGTTCGAGGGGAACGTCCGCGACCGAAAGGAGTTCAAGCCCCGGAACAAGATCGTCTTCGAAGCGGAAAAACTCCGGATGGAAGCGCCGAAAATAAGATTCCCTGCCGTGACCTTCGCCGACCGGCGGGTGAAATTCATCGAACATGACGGCGTCGCGATCCTCTGGACCACCCCCGAATGCGATGGCTGGGGAACGGTCGCATACCGGGAAAAAGGGAGCAGCCGGGAAAGACGCGTTTCCGCGAAGCGTCAGGGCAGCCGTCACGAGATCGGCCTCGGCGGCCTGAAGCCGGACACGGAATATGAGTACAAACTCTATTTTTCCGGCCGACGGGGCCAGAAGGCAAGTTCGACCTGGGCCTCGTTCCGCACGGCGAAAACCGCCCGGAGCCCCAAGGTGCTCGAAGTCGGCCCCGGCAAGCTGACTCTGAACGAGGCGGCGCTGGCGGTCCTGCCCGGCGACACGGTGAAACTTCTCCCCGGCACCCACACGGGCCAGTTCATCCCCGCCCGCAGCGGCCTGCCGGGAAAACCCATCACGCTCAAGGGTGAAAAGGGCGCGGTGATCGACGGACAGCTCTTCTACAATCCCCTCATCAACCTGACCGACCGGAAACACATCATCGTCGACGGCATTTCCTTCATCCGGCCCGAGTGCATCACCCGCGCCGGGGTGATCGTCGCCCGGAACGCTTCCGACGTGACCGTCCGGAACTGCCGGGCGGACTATCACTGGGAAGCGGGGCCCATGATCCGGGGCTTCAACTGCCGCAACATCCTTTTCACCAACAACATCAGCAACGGGGGCGATTATCCCGTCTCCCTGAGCGGGACCAACATCACCGTTTCCCGCAACACCATCGTGAACGCCACCATGTACAGCACCAGCTTCTGGCACAACTCCGATCTGACCGTCACGGACAACATCTTCTGTCGCCCCTGCGTCCCCCAGAAACGCAACACGGCGCTCGCCTTCTTCGACATCCGGGGGAAAATCGTCAGCGACGGGAACGTTTTCTGGTCGCCAGTCAAGGAGCACCCCGTGGGCGGTACTATCCACAACCTCGCGGCGAAGATTTTGAAGAGTTCCAAGACGCTGGAGGAGTGGCGAAAGGTCTCCGGCATGGACAAACACAGCATCCACGCCGACCCGATGTTCGTCGATTACGAGAAGGGAGATTTCCGGCTGAAACCGGGCTCTCCGGCTCAGGGCAAAGGCGCGGTTCTGCCGTAACCGCCCCGCCGCGTTTCACCGCGCGGGAACGTTCCTCAATCGCTCCCGGGACGGCGCAGACGGGGCGTGAGGAAGAGGGCGGCACGACTGTCGGCGGGCACACCTTCGATGCGGCGGAAAAGTTCCCGGCAGGCCAGTTCCGCCAGCATTTCCGCGCCCGTGTCGATGACGGCCGCCTCGGGCCGGATCCCGGCCAGCAGATCCTCGGAACTGTTGCCGCAGACCAGGAGCGGAAATCCAGGCTCCTCCCGGAACCGGTGCAGGACAAGACTCAGCGAAGGAAGCAGAAAACACTCCGGCAGAAAGATCCCGTCGAAAGAGGCGAACCGGCCTTCGGCGGCCGCCGCCGTAAAAATCCTTTCGAGCTCCCGGTGCCCCAGCTGTTCCACACAGGCGGTCTCGAAATTCAGGACCGTACAAGGAGCCTCCGCGGAAAAACATTCGAACCTGAAGCCCTCGCAGCGGGCCCGGAGCCCGGGATTTTCCCCCCGCAGGCCGATCACGGCGCAGTTGCGGCATCCCCTTTCCAGCAGGTATCTGGCCGCCAGACGGCCCGACTGTTCGTTGCCCATGAGCACAGAAGTTTCCTCCCCGCCGGAAGCGTGGCTGTTCAGCCACACGTGGGGGATCTTTTCCACCGCTCCGGCCAGTTCCGGGTCGGCCAGACGGAAACCGCAGAGGATGACTCCCGCGATTCTTTCCTGAAGCGCCTTGCGCTCGAACTCGGCGCCCGAAATGTCCGCAGGCAGCAGCAGCAGCTCCCATTTCCGGCCGAAAAGCTGAAGGATCTTCCTGAGCTGGTCGAAAAAATCCCGGCAGTACAGCTGCCGTTGGGGCATGAGCAAGGCGATACAGTTCCCCCGTGTCCGACCCCGCCGGGGCGGCATGCTCCCGGCAAAGACCCTCAAAACACGCTTTCTCGTCTCCTCTTTCATTCCCGGCAGACCGTTGACCGCCCGGGAAACCGTGGCCGGCGAGACTCCCGCCAGCTCCGCCGCTCTGCGTACCGTCATACCTTTTTTTCCGTTCATATCCCGTTCCTTTCCGTGATTCCCGCAACTTAATATAGATGCAAAAATATGAATTTCAAGATGATACATCCGGATAAAGTTAATGTTTCGTAAATGTTTCGGAAAATTTTTGCTTTTTTTCCCTTTTCCGGGTTGCAGAATTCCCGCCGCCGCCGTATATTTATCCGGAACATAAATTCAACGAAGGAGTAAAAAAATGCCGAAAAGGATCGAAGGGATCGTCCCCCCGGTGGTGACGCCGCTCAACGCATACGGAAGTCTGGACTGTCAGGCGCTGGTGCGCCATCATGAATATCTGCTCGAAAACGGCGTGGCCGCCCTCTTCGTGCTGGGGACCACGGGGGAAGGTCCCGCCCTCCCCCGCAGGATCAAGGAGGAGATGATCGCCCGGACCGCGGAGAACTGCGCGGGCAGGGTCCCCGTGCTGGCAGGCGTCTGCGCCGACGGCCTCGAAGATTATCTGGAGCTGGCCTGTTTCGCCGCCCGGCACGGGGCTTCCGGCGTGGTGGCCGCGCCCCCCTGCTACCTCCCTCTGGAAGAGCCGGAACTGCTGGAGTTTTTCCGGATCCTCACCTTGGAACAGCCCCTGCCGGTCTACGTCTACAACATGCCGGGCATGACCAAGATCGACATGCAGCCCCGGCTCCTCGCCAAAATAGCGGAACTCCCCGGGATCGCCGGGTGCAAGGACAGCTCCGGCAACTTCGCCAATTTCGCAGCTCTTGCCGCGGAGCTCCGCGGGAGGGAAGACTTTTCCCTCTTCATGGGCCCCGACGCGCTGCTGGGCAAGGCGCTGGAAATCGGCGCCTGCGGCGGCGTCAACAGCGGAGCCAACCTCGCACCGCAATTTTTCGTGGGGCTTTACCGGGCTTACCGGGCGGGAGAAACGGAAAAGGCGCGGAAGTTCCAGCAGGGCATCGAAGCCTTGCAGAAAATCTACCAATTCCGTGAAAACATCTGCTGCGG
>JAFSYV010000182.1 GCA_017443585.1 Lentisphaeria bacterium
AGACCGAGGATCTCGAACAGTACTTCCTCGAAGTGATTTCCGGCAGACGGCGGCGCTGGTTCGACCGCCAGCTGCTGCTGCTGCTCTTTTTCATCTCCCGGTTCTACAGCATGGCGGCCAAGTTCCGGCTCTGGCTCTACGACAGCCGGATCATCCGCAACCACACGCTGGGGTGTCTCGTGGTGAGCATCGGAAATTTGAGCTGCGGCGGCACCGGCAAGACCCCGGTGGTGGAGGTCTTCGCCCGTTCCCTGAGCCAGCAGGGCCGCAAGGTGGCCATCCTGAGCCGGGGCTACCGGAGCCGGAGCCGTTCCATCTGGGAAAAACTGCGCCAGAAGTTCAACTCCGAGCGCAACGAGATCCCGCCCAAGGTGGTTTCCGACGGCAAGAATTTGCTGCTGGACTGCGAGTACGCCGGCGACGAACCCTACATGCTGGCGACCAATCTTCCCAATGTGGCGGTGCTGGTGGACAAGGACCGGGTGAAGTCCGGCATCTACGCCATCGACCACTTCCACACCGACGTAATCCTCCTCGACGACGGCTTTCAGTACCTGATGCTCCGGCCGCACATCAACATCGCCCTGGTGGACTCCACCGATCCTTTCGGCAACGGCCACGTGCTGCCCCGGGGGATACTCCGGGAGCCCATCGAACACATCCGCCGGGCGGACTACATCTTTCTCACCAAGTCCACGGGAACGCGGCGGAACCGCCATCTCAAGCGCTTCCTGACCCGCCACTGCCGCAAGGCGGAGATCATCGAATGCTGCCACAAGCCCCAGTATCTCCAGAAGCTCTTCTCGAAGGAGCATGAACCCCTGGAGAGATTGCAGGGCATGAAGACCGCCGCGCTGAGCGCCATCGCCTGCCCGGCCAGTTTCGAGGGCTTTCTGCGGAAACTTGGCGCGGAGCTGGTCCTCACCGACCACTACGCCGACCACCACCGCTACACCCAGCAGGAGATCATCGACTTCATCAACCAGGCCAAGGCCGCGGGAGCCGAGATGATCGTCACCACCGAAAAGGACGCGGTCCGGATCCCCAAGCTGGACCGGTGCGACGTGCCCCTCTACTTTCTGCGCATCCAGATCGACATCCTGAGCGGCCGCGAAAGTTTCGAACAGTGCATTTCGAGGATATGTTTCATAGAAGGGAAAAAACATGAAGAGTCAGCTTCCGAGTGAATTCCGTCAGCGTTTCGGCGCACCGCCGGAGAGTTTCGCACGGGCCCCCGGCCGGCTGGAAATACTGGGCAACCACACCGACTACAACGAAGGGCTGGTCCTTTCATGCGCGGTGACGCTGGAAACCTGCTTCGCCGCCAGGCGTATCCCGGGGAGCGTCTGCACGATCCGCGATTTCGATTTCCGCGAGGATGCGGAAAAGAACTTCGACCTCAATGACATCGAACGTCCCGTCAAGGGGGACTGGAGCAATTACGTGAAAGGCATGATCCAGGCCCTGCGCCGCCGGGGCTTCGATATCGGAGCCTTCGAGGCGGGGCTCCGGAGCACCGTTCCCCTTTCGGCGGGCATGTCCAGTTCGGCGGCCTTCGAAATGGCGGCGGGTTTCGCCCTGCGGGAGCTTTTCGGCATCGAACTTTCCAATGAGGAGTGGGCCCTGGCCGGGCAGGAGGTGGAAAATGTCTATCTCGGGCTCAAGACCGGCCTGCTGGACCAGTTCAGCTCCATTTTCGGACAGCAGGACGCTTTGATCCTCAGCGACTTCCGCAAGATCGCCGTGCTCCGGACCGTTCCGCTCCCGCCGGGATTCGCCGTGGCGGTCATCAACTCCATGAAAAAGCACGATCTGGTGGATTCCGAATACAACACCCGCCGGGCGGATTGCGAAGAGGCGGCGAGGATCCTGCGGGGGATCTATCCCGAAGTGAAGACGCTCCGGGACGTTTCCCCGGAACAGCTGAAAAAGGCGAAAAGCGCCCTCGACGAACGGGTCTTCCGCCGGGCGCTCCACGTGGTGGGCGAATGCGACCGGGTCAGGCGGGCGGTGGAGTTCCTCGACAAGGGCGACGCCGAGTCCTTCGGCGCCCTCTGGTTCGAGTCCCACGAATCCAGTAGAGTCAACTTCGAGAACAGCACCCCGGAGCTGGATTATCTGGTGGAGCTGGCCCGCTCCGTTCCCGGCGCGCTGGGAGCCCGGCTCTCCGGCGGCGGCTTCGGCGGCATCACCATCCATCTGGTGAAGGCGGAAGACGCCGAAGAGTACGCCCGCAAGGTGTGCGCGGCCTACGAACTGCGCACGGGGATCCGGGCGCAGTACTACCTCTGCGCCCCCGGCGCGGGAGCCTCTTCGGAAAAAATCGGCAACTGAACGGATCATACTTCAACATAAGGACGAAAAACACCATGAGAATCCTCACCGGGATCCAGCCTTCGGGCATCCCCCACATCGGGAACTACTTCGGAGCCATCCGCCAGACGGCGGCCATGCAGACCAAAGGCGACAACTTCCTCTTCATCGCCGACTATCACGCCCTCACCACTTCGCCCAAGCCGGAGGATCTGCGGAACTACATAAACGATCTGGCATTGAGCTGGCTCGCCTGCGGCATCGATCCGGAGCGGACAATCTTCTTCCGCCAGTCCGACGTGCCCCAGGTGTGCGAACTTGCGTGGATCCTCGCCACGTTCACCCCCGTGGGGCTCATGGAACGGGCCCACAGCTACAAGGACAAGGTGGCCAAGGGGTTCGAGGCCAACTGCGGGCTTTTCACCTACCCCATCCTCATGGCGGCGGACATCCTGCTCTACCGGGCCGACCTGGTCCCCGTGGGCAAGGACCAGAAACAGCATCTGGAGATCGCCCGCGATCTGGCCATCCGCTTCAACAACCACTTCGGCGATATTCTCACCGTGCCGGAGGAGCTGATCCCCGAAGAGGTGGCCGTGGTCCCCGGCATCGACGGGCAGAAGATGTCCAAGAGCTACAACAACACCATTCCCATCTTCGCGAAGGAAAAGGCCCTGCGCAAGGTGGTCATGAGCATCGTCACCGACTCCAAGGGGCTGGAGGAGCCCAAGGATCCCGACACCTGCAACGTCTACGCCCTCTACAAACTGGTGGCGACGCCGGAAGAGCTTCAGGAGATGCGGGAAAAACTGCAGGCCGGGAACTACGGCTACGGCCACGCCAAGCAGGCGCTCTTCGAGAAGCTGTGGGCCTTTTTCGAGCCCATGCGCAAGCGCCGGGAAGAGTTGGAAAACAATATGGACTTCGTCCGCGATCTCATGAAGCGCAACGCCGAAAAGGCCCGCTGCGAGGCGGAGATACTCCTGACCAAGGTCCGGCAGGCCGTGGGGCTGCGCTGACGGAAACGCACAACATAAGGGAAGAGATCATGAACATCTGCTGCACCTCCGACTTCTGCGGCAGCCAGGGGGACTTCGGTTCCCGTATGCGCGAGATCGCCGAGACGGGTTTCACCCACTACTTCTGGTGTCACCAGTGGAACACCGATTTTCTCTACACGAAACCGGAACTGGACGAAATAAAGAAGATCCAGAAAAGCGCCGGGCTCAAGCTCCTCGACATCCACGGCAGCGCGGGAAGCGAGAAGCGCTGGTTTTCCACCACCGAATACATCCGCAAGGCGGGCGTGGAGCTGGTGAAGAACCGGCTGGAGATGCTGGACGCCCTCGAAGCCGAAGGGGTCCTCGTGATGCATGCCCCGAATGTCAAGTATTTTCTGCCCGAAGTCATCTCTCCTGAAGAGAACGACGCCAAAAACAATGCCGCGAGAGCGGAGTTCGAGGCCGTCTGCCGCTCCCTCGACGAGCTGATGCCCGAACTGGAAAAGCGCGACCGCATGATCGCCATCGAAAACCTCTGCCGGGACGACTGGTCCATGATCGACGCCTATCTGGAACGCTATCCCGCCGAGCGCCTGGGCATCTGCTACGACTGCGGCCACGCCAACATCTACCGGGACCGAATGGACCAGATGGAGAAACGCAAGTCCCGGCTGGCGGCGACCCACCTGCACGACAACGACGGCACGGGGGACCAGCACAAGCCGGTCTTCACAGGGACCATCGACTTCGGGCGTCTGGCGAAAGTCATCGCGACTTCCGCCTACACGCGCCCGCTCAGTTACGAACTTTCCATGCGCAACACCCCCTTCTGGGATCCCGAAAAGGACGCCCACGGCCAAACCGAGGCGGCCCGCCGGGCCTTCCTCGCCGACGCCTTCAAGGGCTGTTCCAAATTCGCCGAAATGGTCGAGAAAGAGCGTTCCGGCAAGTGACAGAAAAAAGAGACGGCGTCCCGCGCAAGGCGCCGTCTTTTACGCCCGGATACCGGAGCGGCACACACGGCAACGCCGACGGAACGGAACTTTTGTTCCAAGGCCGAGTGGACCGCCGCAATCACGGCGTGTACCGCTCCGGTATCCGGACTCTCCCCATTTTATTATTCTCCTGAATATATCTCTTTCTTACGCCGTTTTCATCCCGGAGGCCTTTTTTTCGAAAAAAATTATCCCCCGCTTGACATTTTTCCTCTGAAGGGATATCTTAATCCGGAAGAGGAAACTTTGGGGATTTGTACCCGTCATGGCAGTGATACTCAAATCAGGAGATGTATTTTCCGGGTGCCGGATCATTTCACGGTGCGGCCGGGGCGCCTTCGGCGTGACCTATCTCGCCCGCAACCCCCTGGGCGAAAAGATCGCCATCAAGGTGGTTTCGGCGCCCCGCAACTGCGAACGGGAGCTCAAGGGCCTGCGCCGGTACATGGCGGTGTCGGGGAGCCGCCCGAGCCTGCTCAGGATCTTTCACATCGGCGAACTCGAGGACGGCTTCTACTACACCATGGAAGCCGCCGACGACTGCGGCAACGGTCTGGAATACACGCCTGCCACATTGGCCAATCTGCTCAAGCGCAGCAAGGGCCTCCCCCCGGAAAGGGCCATCGGGATCCTCCGGCAGCTGCTGGAAGGACTTGAGACCATGCACTCGGCCCATCTGGTCCACCGGGACATAAAACCCGATAACATCATCTTCGTCAACGGCATTCCGAAGCTCAGCGACCCGGGACTGGTGGCCATGGAAGGCGAGACCGTCTCCCTCGCCGGGACGCCGGGCTTCATCCCGCCGGAAATTCTGGAGGGCGGCGGCAAGATGGACCAGTCCGCCGACCTTTACGCGCTGGGCAAGGTGTTCTACTGCATGGTCACGGGGCTTCCTCCCGCTCAATACCCCCGGCTGCCCGCGGAAATGCGGATAGAGGTCTGCCGCCAGCTCTATCCGGCGCTGATGCGCATGTGCAACCGGAATCCGGGCAAGCGTTTCGGAAACGTGGCGGAGTTTCTGGAAAATCTCCCCCGGAAGCTGGAAAAGCCGACGCCTTTCGAGAAATTCCGGGAAAACTTCCGCAACTGGCGGCTCTGCAACCGGGAAGGGTTCCGGCTGCTCGTGACGGGAGTGCTTCTGCTTTCCCTGTGCGCCCTCGCCGTTCCGGGAGTCCTGCTCCACCGGGCCAAGGTCCGGCGCGAACAGATCGCCGCCTGGAAAAACGAGGTCGCCGCCTTCCGGCGGATCAACCGGGAACGTCCGGAGCTCACAGGCTTCCAGATCGAAGTCTACACTCCTGAAAAACTCGCCCGGTACAGGAAACTCGACGGGGAGCTCCGGAAGGCTGCGGATTCCGGGAAATGGGAAGAAGCCGCCCGCATCTGCCGGGATCTTCGAAACTTTCTCGGAGAGACGGCGGCGCAGCTCATGCCTGTCATCCCGACACGGACGGGTTCCGCAAAGGAAAATCAGACCGCTTTCGGCGCGGCCCGCAGTTACCTCGCCACGCCTCTTGCGGCCTACGCGCCCCCCGGCAAACTTGCGGATTTCCGGAAACGGCTCGACCGATTTGCAAAAACGATCGGGCTCGGCCCCAACAGCCTCCTGCGTTCCGCGGTATGGGAAAATTTCCAGTTCTACTTCGCGCCCATGGTCTTCGTACCTTCCGGCGCGGTCCGGATGCGCCACAGCGGCCAAACGGTCAGGATCCCCTATCACTTCTGGATATGCCGTCAGGAGGTGCTCCATGAACACTTCACCCTGCTGCTCAATATCGCGCCCCAGCGCTCCGTCCGCCCCCAGACGCCCGTGGAGCGGGTCGTCTGGAACGATGTGCTCTACTACTGTTTCCTTTTGACGCGGGACTTCAAGGCGCATGGGCTTTTGCCGCCCGGATACATCGTACGGCCGCCCACCGAGGCGGAATGGGAATATGCTGCGAACAACGCCTGGATGGGAAAGGACGATACACCCTTCGAGGAACGGGCGGCATTCAAAAAGAATTCCCAAGGCCGGACGTGGCCGCCGGGGACCCGGAAACCCAGCCGCCTCGGACTCTATGACATCTACGGCAACGTGGCGGAAATGGTCCTGCCCCTCGGAAAGCCAGTCTGGCAGAATTCCGTCATCGCGCGGGGCGGGTCCTTCAAGAGCGCCGATGAGAAAAAATGTCAGGGAAGGATACCGCATCTGGCCTACCAGAACATTCCCGATACGGTGGGGTTCCGCTTCGTCCTCGCCCCCGGCGGGATGGATTATTTCGACCGGCATTTCTTTCTGAGCGGGCCTTCACAGACCCGCTTCCGCGGCAAGGTTTACGAACTCATCGGGGCCAATGTCACCAGTTTCAACATCGAATCCGCCCGTCTGTTCTGTCAGCTTCTGGGCGGTCGTCTCGCCGAACTCGACACGCCTGCCCACCTGGAGCACTTGAGAAATGCCCTGCCCCTGCTCAAAGAGTGGCCCGCCTTCGCGGGCGGGGAAGTACGCGATGGGGTCTGGAGATGGCCCCACAGCGGCAAAATAATCGATCACGGAAAGTGGGCGGCTCCCGTCGCCCGGTCCGCCGGGGCCGGTCTGATCCTCAAGGCGAACGGCGGATGGCGGACAACAGAAGAAAAGACCCTTTTACTTCCCCTCTTCCTGTGCGAGTGGGACGAAAAGGAGTATGCTTCACGGAACGCCCGGCTCAAAGCCGGCCGCAAGCTCCCGCTGGAACTGGCCCGTTTCAGCCGGGGAGGAAAAACCTTCGTCCTCCTCGAAACCAATATGCTCTTGTGCTCTGCGGTCCGCTTCTGCGAACTTCTGGGCGGAAGGCCCGCCGTCCTCGATACGCCGGAACTGCTGAAGGAGGCTGTCGAAAAGCTGGAAAAATTCAGGGACCGGAAGATCGTGCTCGGCGGCTATGCCAAACGGGAAAAATGGTACTGGCTCAACGGCAGGGAGATCACGACGCCCCTGCGTTCGGATCCCGTCAAACCCATCCCGACCAGAAACAAGAACTGCGTCACGCTCCAAAACGGAGTACTTTACGACAGCCATCACGGCAATCTGCTGCTCTGCGAATGGCCGGAAAGTTCGCTGTCGCCGCTCTGACGGAAACTCGCGAGGATCACCCGCAGACGCTTGAGACAGCGGGAGCGGATGACGTAGATATTGTTGGGGCTTTTGCGGGTGACGGAAGAAACCTCTTCGACGGGGCGCCTCTGAACGAAGGACATGTGAAAGGTTTCCCACGTTTCGGTATCGACCTGAGCCTGCAGCTCTTCCAGAGCCTTTTCCAGAACGAAGTTCCGCCACTCCTCCATGATCGATGGATCCACTTCCCCGGGGTATTCCTCCGGCGCCGCCTCCACGAAGCGATTTTCCCGGAGTTGCCTTTTGCGGAACAGCCGGAGCGAAATGAAATCGGCGATGACGGCGAGATAACCGCGGAAAGTGCCGCGGCTGCGGTCGTAGACGAAGGAATCGACCTTTTTCCAGAAGGTCAGCAGCACCTCGTTGGACAACTCCTCCTGCTCTTCCGGCGTCAGGCCCCGCCTGCGGCCGATATCGGCGATCATCCCGGAGTAGCGGCGATAAAACTCACACCAGGCCTGCTCGTCCCCCGACTGGACGCGCCGCAGAAAAGAACTGCGCGTGGTGGAAGGAGGAAAAGCACGGCTCCGGCGGAACGATATGAAGGACGACATGGCTCTCCCCGTTTCAAGACCTTGTGACTCCGACTCCGGGGCTTAATATAACACGCCGGGAGCGGAGATGCAAGTCATTCCGGGACCTCAGTTCCGCAAAATTTCCAGTTTCACCGTGCGTCCCGCTTCGACTTCGGCCTCGAAAAGACCGCCCGGAACGGGAACGGCGAGGGAACCCGTCACGCCCGGACGCGGGGAAAAAGCGTATTCTTTCCAGCCGTCCGCGGTCGGTTCCGCGCCGAAGAGGATCATGGGCAGCAGGAAGAGAGGGCCCGTCGCCCACGCGTGGCAAAGGCTCCGCCCGAAAGGCCGGTCGTAGAAGGCCGTGCAGGCCGGGCCGGACTCTCCGGGGGTGAAGGCCTCCCAGAAGGCGGTGGCCCCCTGCGCCAGCATGCCGCCCCAGATCTCCCGGATCTTCGCCAGCGCCGCGTCGTCCATCCCCGCCCGGTGCAGCGCGAGGACTTCGAAGGCCGACATGTAGGGCGTCCCCACACGGGGCAGAACGTCCCCCGCCAGGGCCGCACCGATGACGGAAGTCTCCTCAGGTGAGGTGATCCCCGCGAAGACCGCCAGCAAGTTGGGATGCCGGGTGAACTCCTGCGACCCGGCGGCGGCGGCGAAGAGGCCTCGGTCCGCGTCGAAGGCGGCTTCCCGCACCCGGCGGGTCAGCTCCCGAGCCTCGTTTTTCCAAACCGAAGCGCGGGCGAAATCCCCCATCCGTTGCGCAAGATTTGCCCCCGCCTTGAGGGCCCGGACGAAGAGGATCTGCACCGCCGTCTCCTTGTCGCCGGGGACCCAGTCGATGAAGAACCAGTCGTCCTTCCTTTTCCGCAGGAATCCCCGTTCGTCCCGGAGCGAAAGCAGAAAATCCAGATTGTCTGCGATCCGGGGGTATTCCAGCGCCAGAAAGGCGGGATCCCTGAAATAGAGCTGGTAAAGGTCGTGGCTGATGATGTGCCACAAGGTGTAGTCGGCGATGGTGTTCACGTGGGCGACCCGTGCGCTCACGGCCCCCAGAACCGACAGGGTGTCCCGCACGATCCCGGCATCGCCGAAGGAGAAGGCGTTCCCCAGCAGGGAAACGGCCAGGTCCCCGGCCCACGGGAGCCGGTCCCGTTTGATGCCGTCGACGAAAAACTCCTGCATGCAGAGGCGCAGGGTCCAGGCGCTCCGCCCCCAGATCTCCATCAGCTCCGGATCGGTGGGAAGGGCGAAGGCCCCTCTGTAAGCGGCGGGGCGGAGTTCGGGGTGAAGCCGCACCCGGGCATCGGGGGCCCCCTCGACCTTGAGATAGCGGAAGGCCAGCGGGACTTTACTGTACCAGCGGCCCGGCCCGGCGGGCACGAGTTCACGGGTCTGTTCCTCGTCCCCGGAGGAACGATTCTTCATTTCGCCGAGGCTTTCCCCGACAAAAAGTTCCGGAGTTTCCTCTTTTCCGCACCTGATCTCCACGCGCCCGAACATCTCGCACAAGGCGTCGAAGATGCCCGAATGTTCCAGATGAAGCAGTTCGAGGGGCGGAGCGGCGCTCCGGAAGGCGTGGGGCGGGAGCCCCGCGGTATTCCGGCACCGGGGGACGGGGGCGCTCCACGTCTTCCCGTCGGGGGAATACCGCCACTCGGACGGCCCCTCTTCCGCCAGCAAGGCGGGGATCTCCTCCGCCGAATCCCGGCAGCGCAGGTGAACGACCAGGCGCCCCGGAGCGTCGATGGGAATTTCCCTCCGGACCATGGGTTCCGACGCTTCCCAAAAGC
Organism: Lentisphaeria bacterium; assembly: GCA_017443585.1. Taxonomy (GTDB): domain Bacteria; phylum Verrucomicrobiota; class Lentisphaeria; order Victivallales; family Victivallaceae; genus UBA1784. The sequence goes on from JAFSYV010000182.1 coordinate 9,760, forward strand.
AAAGTTTACGTCCGTCGAGCAGGACCTCCCCTGCCCCGGAGGCGAGGATCACCGCCTTGCATTTCTCGGGCACTTCCGCAACGAAGGAGGCTTCGTTCGCCGGGACCCGGCGGGCCTTGGTGTAGCCCACCTTGAGTTTCGCCGCGTCCTTTTCACGGACCATGCGCTCCAGCACGAAGGCCTCATATTCATAATGGCCGTAGAGCCAGAAGGGGGGCTCGGGCAGCATGGGATCGGGGGGATATGTCTCTTCCGCGGACCGGAAGGGGTCCGGCACGTACTTCCGGGAATCCCGGTGGGCTTTGGCGGTCATCATCTTCTCCTTTTCATAAGGCGGGGCCCCGAAAACGGCCCCGGCACGGGATAAATATACCGCGCCGACAGAGTAATGTCAATTTCAAAACACATCTTTTCATTGTTTCCTTCTGGAAAAAATCCTTGTGAAAGGGTATATTATCCCTGAGACCATCCAAAGGAGTGTTTTTCGTATGATCGACAAGATGAAGATCCGGGGAGCGAGCGTCCACAATCTGAAGAACATCGACGTGGACATCCCTCTGCATACCATCGTGGGTATCGCGGGGGTCTCCGGTTCGGGCAAATCTTCGCTGGCGCTGGGCGTCCTCTACGCCGAAGGGTCGGGCCGGTATCTGGAGTCTCTTTCCACCTACACGAGGCGGCGGATGACGCAGGCCGCGAGGCCAAGAGTGGAAGAGGCCCTGTACGTCCCGGCGGCGCTGGCGCTCCACCAGCGGCCCGGCGTTCCCGGTATCCGCAGCACCTTCGGCACGGGGACGGAGCTCCTGAACTCCCTGCGCCTCATGTACTCCCGGCTGGCGAGCCACAAATGTCCCAACGGTCACTATCTGCCCCCGACCCTTTCCGTGGCGGCGGGGGCGGCGCTGATCTGCCCCGAGTGCGGCGAAAAGTTCTACGCCCCCGGCGCGGAGGAGCTGGCCTTCAACAGTCAGGGGGCCTGCCGCCGCTGCGACGGAACCGGGGTGGTCCGGACCGTCGACCGGGCGACCCTCGTCCCGGACGAAACGCTCTCCATCGACGAAGGGGCCGTGGCCCCGTGGAACAGCCTCATGTGGTCGCTGATGACCGACGTTTGCCGGGCCATGGGCGTCCGGACGGACATCCCCTTCCGGGAACTTTCGGAAAAAGAGAAGAAGATCGTCTACGACGGTCCTCCGGAAAAGAAGCATATCCTCTACAAAGCCAAAAACTCCGACACGGCGGGGGAGCTGGACTTTACCTATTACAGCGCCGTCCGCACCGTGGAAAACGCCCTTGCCATGGTCAAGGACGAGAGCGGCATGAAGCGCGTGGAAAAGTTCCTGAAGCAGGAGACCTGCCCCGATTGCGGCGGCTCCCGCTTTTCCGCCGCGGCCCGCGCCCCGAAACTCCGGGGGATCGACATCGCGGCATGCTGCCGCATGACCTTGGCCGAAAGCGTGGAGTGGGTGAAGGGCGTCCCCGCCTCGCTCCCCGAAGAAATGCGCCCCATGGCCGAAAACATCTGCGCTTCCTATCTCTCCACCGCCCGGCGGCTGCTGGATCTGGGACTGGGCTATTTGACATTGGACCGGGCCGGAAGCACCCTTTCCACCGGGGAGCGCCAGCGCATGCAGCTGGCCCGTGCGGTGCGGAACCGGACCACCGGCGTCCTCTACGTCCTCGACGAACCCTCCATCGGGCTCCACCCGGCCAACATCGAAGGGCTGGCCGGAGTCATGCACGACCTGGCCGCAGACGGCAATTCGGTGATCCTCGTGGACCACGACGCGCAGATCCTCGCCAACGCGAAGTACCTCATCGAACTGGGCCCCGGCGCGGGCAGTCAGGGGGGGAAGATCATCGCGCAGGGACCTTTCGAAGAGGTCGTCCATACGCCAGCTTCCCGCATCGGCCCCTTCCTCACGGGGAAGGCCCCGAAAGAGATCCGCACGAGAGCGGCGAAGGAGGAGATCTTTTCACAAGGTGCGATCCGGCTCGAAACGGGAGCGATCCATACGGTGAAGCCCCTGTCGGTGACGATTCCCAAGGGCCGCCTCACGGTCATCACCGGGGTCTCCGGTTCGGGCAAGACCACACTGGTGCTGGAAAGCCTCGCCCCGGCCCTCGCCGCCCTCACGGCGGGGGAAAAACTCCCGGAACACGTGCGGCATCTGGAGGCTCCGGGGATCAAAAGAATTCTCCTCATCGACGCCGCCCCCATCGGCATCAACGTCCGCTCCACGGTGGCGACCTACGCCGACATCCACGACGAACTCCGCCGCATCTACGCCCGGTGTCCCGACGCCGCGGGGGAAAAACACAAAGCCGGGGACTTTTCGTACAACACGGGCGCGCTGCGCTGTCCCGTCTGCGACGGCACGGGCGAAGTCACCCTCGACGTGCAGTTCCTCCCCGATGTGGAGATCCCCTGCCCCCAATGCCGGGGAAGCCGCTACGCCCGCGAAGCCGACGAGATCCGGTGCAAGGGGGCGACGGGAACGGCTTCGCTGCCGGAACTCATGTCCATGGACGTGCATTCCGCGCTGGAATTCTGTTCCGGGATGAAAAATGTCCGTCCCCGGCTGCAGGTGCTCGACGATCTGGGGCTGGGCTACCTGACGTTGGGCGAAGCCACCCCCGCCCTTTCCGGCGGCGAAGCCCAGCGGCTGAAACTTTCGAGCGAGATCGGCCGGGGGCAGAGCGACGCCGTTTTCATCTTCGACGAACCCACCATCGGACTCCATCCCCTCGACGTGCAAAGTCTGCTGGGCGTCTTCGGGACGCTCATGGCAAAAGGGGCCACGGTGGTGGTCATCGAACACGACACCGACGTCATCCGCAACGCGGACTACGTCATCGACATGGGCCCCGGCGGGGGCAAGGAAGGCGGGCGCATCGTCGCCGCCGGAACGCCGGAGGAGATCCGGGCCGACCGCCGGAGCATCACGGGACGCTATATCTGAGAAACTTCAACCCAACCTCACGTAAAATAAGGAACAAGGAAAAATGAAAAAACGAATTCTTCTGCCGGGACTCTTCCTGCTGCTGCCCGTGGTGCTTTCCGCACTGGAGATCCAGCTCACGGCGCCCCGTGAAAAGGAGACGGTGCCGCTCCTGAACGCCGCCCAGAAGGCCTACGTCACCATGCCCCGCAAGGTGCGGATCGCCTTCTTCGCCGATGCCGGCAAACGCAAACAGATGAAAGAGGCGGGTTATCTCCCCCTCCCCGTGAAGTTCGCGTGGAAGAGCGACGCTTCCAAAGATGCCGTTTTCAAGCTCTTCCTTTCGGAAAAGCCCGACATGTCCTCGCCTCTCGTCTTCCCGGCCGCCGCCGCGGGAAGTTCCGCCGACAATCTGAAGATCGGCTGCACCTACTACTGGCAGCTCGAAGTCACGGAACCGGGCAAAAAGCCCGTGAGGTCGAAAGTCGGGAGCTTCGCCACCGAGGACCGCGCTCCCCGGCTGATGCGCTTCCCCAACGTGCCCAACGTCCGGGATCTGGGCGGCCGCAAGGGGCTGAACGGCATGTACGTGAAGCAGAACAAGATCTTCCGCACCGCCGGGATGAACAACAACGCCCGTGACATCCCGGCGAAAACCGACGAGGACCTTTTCGCCCGTTACCCCGACTACGGGAAGATCCTCCCCCTCTGGCGGCAGTGGAAGAAAGAGCTCGCTGAATCGCCCCGGAAGTTCACCCGTGTGAAATATGCCCTCACCGGCAAGTGGAGCGTCTTCATGTTCGACAAGGCAGTCCTTTCGGAAAAGGAGACGGCGTTTCTGGACACCCTCGCCGCCATCCCGGCGGAGCTTTTCGGCGTCAAAGCTGAAGTCATGACATCCGGCAGGCGGGACCGTCTCGTCCTGCCCTTCAAGGCGGGCTCACCCCGGATCGCCGTGCTGATGCAGGAGTTCACCGCCCCCGCCGCGGGCATGATGCAGCTCGCCTCGGGAGCCGATGACGCATGGAATCTCCGGGTCAACGGCAAGCTCGTCTATTCGCGGATCCAGGGGAACGGCAAAAATCCCACCACCAGCAATTACCATTATTTCATCCCCGTCCGCCAGGGGAAGAATCTGGCGGTCGTCGTCCTGAAAAGCGGCAAGGGAAACTGGATGTGGTGCTGCGGCAAACGCGCCAAACAGGACTTTGCGGACAATCTCGCCGCCAACATCGCCGACGTGCGCAAAACGGCCTTGCGCCGGGAGCCCGGCGCCAGCCGGATCAAGCCCGAAGGCCGGGCGATCTTCCTCGATCAGCTCAAAGTCAAAAGCGACATCGATCTGCGTTCCGACCGGGAGTGCTTCGGCATGACGGGCTCGCCCCTGGGCGAAAGCGTCACATGGTTCCACATTTCCAGCTCCTCCTACGGCGGCATGCAGGGCAGCTGGGGCAAGGCTCAGTTCACCAAGGTGTTCAAGGTATTCCTGGACGAGAAGAACTACCCCGTGATCTTCCACTGCATCGCCGGGCAGGACCGGACGGGGGCGGTGGCCTTCATCCTCAACGGGCTCCTCGGCGTGGATGAGGAGGAACTCTATCTGGACTGGGAGGTGACCGGCTTCTGGAATCCCAGCCCCAAATTCAACCACGCGCGGCTCTTCAACAACCTGATCAACGGATTCCGCAAGCGTCCGGGCAATACCTTGCGCGAAAAGATCGAACACTACATCCTCGAGTGCGGCTTCACCGCGAAGGATATCGAAAAATTCCGCACCATCATGCTGGAAAAGAGGTGAACGGAGTTTCTCTCACATAAAATCACACACTTAAGGAAAAGAAAATGAAAAAGCTCCTTCTTCTGCTGGGGTTCGCCGCGGGGACGCTCCTCTCCGCCGTGGAACTGGAGTACAAAAACGCCTTCTTCGAGGTCAAATTCGACACGAAAGGCGGCGTGGTCAAGAATCTCGTCCACAAAAAGGAGCTCTGGAACGGCTCCTCCGGGAAATACGCCTCCTTCGAAGATGTCCGGGTGGGCTGCGGCAAAGGACCGAAACTTCAGGAGCACGAGATCTTTTCCAAGCTCGACTTCGCCGTCAGGGAGTGGCTGGTCAAGGGTACGAACACCATAACGGTCACCTTTTCCGCCTGCGGCACGGCCTTCACCGATCTGCGGCTGGAAAAAAGCTACATCTTCAACCACTACCGCCCCGACGAACTCGTCGTGGAATACTCCCTTGAAAACATCGGCAAGACCCCGCAGAACGCATTCCTGAGCATCCGCAGTTTCTTCCACCGCACGGGCAAGAACAACATCTACTTCCTGCCGCGGACCAAGGGCGCGGAACGGCTCGTCCAGAGCAAATATCTGGAATTTTCCAAACTCCCCCCGAAGCGTTATCTCGCCGTGGCCGCCGATGACAAGAGCGGGCTTCTCATGCAGTTCCCCGCCGAC
>JAFSYV010000183.1 GCA_017443585.1 Lentisphaeria bacterium
ACGGCCCCGAGGTCCGGGAACTCGAAGTGATCTATTACAAGATCATCGCCGCCGGGACCGTGGCCAATCTGCTCTGCATCGCGCTCGCCAACTTCTGGAGCGGCCGGGGGCGCGTCACCATGGTCATGATCGTGAATCTCGTCACGACCTTCGCCAACATCTTCCTCAACTACCTGCTGATCTTCGGCAAAAAGCTGGAGATCCCCGCCGTCTTCACCTTGAACGTGCCGGAAATGGGGATCCGCGGCGCCGCGTGGGGAACGGTTTTCGCAAGTCTGCTGGGGGTGCTGATCTACGGCACGGCCTTCTTCCTCTTTTCCGGGAGCCGGAAGTACGGCACGCTCCACCTGTTCGACTTTTCCCTGTTCAAGCGGCTGCTCCGCTTCGGCTTGCCCACGGGCGTTCAGCTGGCCATCGATCTCGTGGGATTTCAGGTCTTCATCATTCTGCAGGGCAAGATCGACTCCGTGGCGCTGGCGGCCTCGGGCATCGCCTTCGGCATCAACAGTCTGGCCTTCACGCCGCTTCTCGGCATCGGGCAGACGGTGGGGATCCTCGTGGGGCAGAGCGTGGGCTCGGGCGACATCGACCGCGGGGAACGTTCCGTCCTGAGCGCCCGGTTCCTCGGATTCTGCTACGCGGCCGTGCTGGCGAGCCTTTTTTTCCTCAAGCCGGATCCGCTGCTGCTGGCTTTCGGCAAAGCTTCGCCTCCGATTCTGGCCGATGCCCGGATCATGCTCAAATTCGTCTCGGGCTACCTCTTCTTCGACGCCATGTTCCTCATCTACAGCAACGCCATCAAGAGCGCGGGGGACACCCGCTTTTCCATGTTCGCCCACGGAATTCTTGCGGCCTTCACCTACGTGATCCCCTGTCTGCTGCTCTTTGCCGTCTACCGGACGAAGGGATTTCAGGAGTTCTTCGCCCCCTCGGCCCGTGGGTGGTGCCTGTGGAGCGTCTGGAGCATCAGCGTGCTTTACGTGGTCATCTGCGGCGTGGTCTTCTACCTGCGCTACCGGCAGGGCAAATGGAAGAAGATGAAGGTCATCGACACGCCCCCCGCCGAATGATCCCGGAAAGCCTCTCCTACTTTCCGAAGGAGGCGAAAAGTTCCTCCAGTTTCTGGAGGTAATAGGGCAGATTTTCGTCCCGCTCGCCCTGATTGGAGCGGAGCAGTTTCGAATTTTCCACCACGGCCACCTTGGCCTTGTCGCCCGTGATATAGAAGCTGATCTTGTCGCCGCTTCTTGCATCTACGCCCGCCTTGAGCAGAAGTTCGTAGACGGCGCTGCGCCGGGGAGAAGCGGAACTTTCCAGCTTCTTCTTGTAGTTGGCGGGGGTGTCGTTCAGCGTCTCGTTCTTGCATAGCTCCTTCAGGGGAACGGCGTGTTCCTGCAACTCCCGGCGGGAGTTCTCGCGGAGTTCTTCGAGTTTGTCTTCCTGCCCGGTGAGGCGGAGCCGGAAGATCTCCTTGAGCACCCGGCGGAACCAGAGTTCCATGCCCCGGGACTTCAGAGCCGCCCCGGTCAGCTCCACCTCGCCTTCGGCGGTCAGGAGCGCGTAATTCTTGGCCTTGTAGGAGATCATGGCGGGGTAGACCGCGTCCAGTTCGATCTCGATCCCCGTGGGCAGGGCGCCCTGGATCTTCTTCGCCAGCTCGTCGGGCAGGGCTCCCTGCGGCGGGACGAAGTAGAGGCCGTCGGTGTCCATTTCGATGACCTTCGCCCCGGCGGAGTCGAGGAACTTCGCCAGAAGATCGAGGATCTCGCGCCCCTTCGCCGTCACCTTCGAGGCGAGGGCGTAGTCGTTGAAGCTCCCCTGCGCGAAACCCAGATAGCCGTAGAAGGAGTTGATGACGATCTTGAGGGCGTTCTGCAGGGCGTTGAAGTTGTCCCTTTCGGTCCCGGAAGAAGCCCGCGCCCTGTCCTTGGCTTCGAGGCGCTTCTGCCGCAGCTGCCGGAGCAGGACCGGAAAGAGCCGCAGTTCGTCCCGTGCGGGGGCCAGCTCCTCCGCCAGCAAAATGGAGGGATACAATGAACGCACGTCGCAGTGCCACACGGGGGCGAAAAATCCCGTGAGCTCCGCCCGGCTGGTGGCTCCGGGGAAGAAGACCGCCCCCTCGGGCAGGGGCAGGGAGTGGCCCCGTTCCAGATAGGCTCCCGTGAAGAGCAGATCGATCTTGCTGCCGTTGCCCCGGAGCGTCACCGACTGGTAGCTTTCGGGGATGAACCGCGTACAGTAGAAGTAGGCCGGGGTCAGGATGGCGCTCAGGGCGCCGATCTGCTCGGCCGGGTGCGCGGCGGGGAGTTTGAAGTGTTCCGCGGCGGCCTCGAGTTCGTAACTTTCCATCTCCCTTTTGGCCACGTCGTGAAGCTGGAGCACGAGAAAGACGTCGATCAGGTGGCGGCCCGGACACTCGTAACGGGGGAAGTTGATCCGCCGCTCCCCGATGACCATGCTGCTCCGGGAAACGGTGACAAGCGCCCCGCCCCGGCCGCAGTCGAGGGGGATCTTGTTCTTTGCGGCCCGCTTCTTCAGGATCTCCCAGTCGTTGCGGAAGAAGTCGAACCCCTCCAATACGTCCGGATCCCGGCGACGGATCTCCTCCGTGAAGGCGGTGATGATTTCCGCCTCGGAGCCGACGAGTTCATCATACCAGCCGGAACTGTCCGCACACGAAATACGGGTGACGGCTCCTTTTTCGTCGGCGGAAACGATGAACTGCATCCGCCGGAGCTCCCCGAACTCCATCCCCTCGAAGAGACGGATCCCGCTGATGCTCAAGGCGGCGCAGCGGGGTTCCCGGAAGGTGCGGGCGACGACTCCCGCAGGGGCGTTCGCGCCGGGGACCTTCCAGCACAGGGGGAGGTCTCCCGCAAGTCTTTCGGCTCCTTCGAGTTCCTCCGCCGCGACGAAAAAGGGCGAAAAGGGCCGCTCCTCGCATCGGAAGGATGTTCCTCCGTGGAAATAGAGGCGCAGTCGGCTTTCGTCCGCTTCGGCGGCGACGACCTTCAGGAGCCGTTCCATGTCGCAGTTACTCCTCGACGACGGCGTCGAGAATGATCACGGGCTCGGCGGGCACGTCCTGATGGAAGCCGTGAGAGGTGGTCTTGACCTGAGCGATCTTGTCCACCACGTCCATCCCTTCGGTCACCTTGCCGAAGACGCAGTAGCCGAAATACTGGGGCGTGGGAGCCCGGAAGTTGAGGAAATCGTTGTCCACCAGATTGATGAAGAACTGGCTGGTGGCGGAGTCCACCACCTGGGTGCGGGCGTAGGCCACGGAGCCCCGGACGTTGGGCAGCTGGTTGGCCGCCTCGTTCTTGATGGGGGGATTGGTCTTCTTCTGGTTGAAGTTCTTGTCCATGCCGCCGCCCTGGATCATGAAGCCGGGGATCACCCGGTGGAAGAGGGTGTCCTTGTAGAAGCCGGACTTCACGTATTCCAGAAAGTTGGCGCAGCCGATGGGGGCTTCCTTTTCGTAGAGTTCGATCGTGATGTCGCCGAAGTTGGTTTTTAGAGTGACCATTTTTTCTCCTTGTTGGTTGTTTTATCCGAGAGGGAACTTGTCGATTTCGTCGAAGGGCAGGAGCATGCCCGCGGAACGGAGCGTCCCCTTTTCCCGCCAGGCGCGGACCATGGCCCGGCGCATGGAGTTGTCTTCGGGGTAGGTCGCGGGGTCGCCGTCGTCCCGGCCGAAGATGAAGTAGAGCCCGCTCTTCGGCGCGGCGGGGAAGGGGAAGGCCAGCGTCGCCTTCTGAAGCTTCGTGATGTTGGAGGAGGGAAGATACTCCCGCCAGTCGGGGTTGAAGACCCACGAGGTGCAGCCGAAGGCGGCGAAGGTGCGCTCCGGGAAACAGGTTTTTACGAAATCCCTCGCTTCGAGGAAACTTTCCCGGCACTTTTCCAAGGTCATGCCCCCGCCGCCGGGGATATGCATGACGAGTACGCGCGCCTCGGGCGGCAGCAGCCGTTCGTATTCCCGCAGGTCCAGCACCGCCGTCTCCTTCGTGACCCGGCCCGTGCCGAGGTCGATGACCCGGCCCGAAGCGCGTTTTCGTCGACGGTGAAGACCGTTCCGGGGACCGTGGTGTCGTCGTTGGGGAGCAGGAAACCTTCCGCATCCGGATGCCAGGAGTTCCTGCACAGCGCCGTATAGCGGCCGTCCTTCCTGGAGCGGAAGAGCTCCGGATAGTGACCGGGGACCCCGGAGAGCACGAAGTCGAACCGGCCGATGCGGAAACAGGGGCCGTTCTTGTAGTTGAGCATGAAGGGCAGCGCCCGCCCCTGAAGACCTTTTTCGCCGGGATAGAGGACATTCCGGTTGCCCAGAAGGGGCGTACAGCGGGGCATGGCCCGGTCGGCCAGCTCCAAGGGGAGCCCGTCCAGCTCCATCCGCAGCCGCAGGTGGGGGTAAACGCTCAGCATGATGATGACGTAAAGGACCCCGGTCCGCTCCCCCGTGAGGTCGATATGGTCCGGGAAAGCCCGGAAATCCGGCAGCAGACAGAAAAGCCGGTACAAGTGCCAGGCAAGCGTCCTGAGCAGGGGATCTTCGCGGAGCCCGGCGGCAAGAACCTGCATATCTTCCAGCAGGTCGGCCGGGAGTTCCGCGATTTTTCCGGTCTTCCGCAGAAAATCGGGTTCGAGAAAGTGCGGTGCGCGGGGCACGGTCAGGAACGAAACATCCGCTCCGGCGGTCACGACGCCGTTGCGTTCAAGGATCTCGGTGAAAAGCATAAAAACCTCGACAAGGGTGGAACGAACTCTTCCGTCGCAGTAATATAACACCGGGGGAGAGGTTTTTCAAGCGCCATTGCCTCGAAAGAAGGGAAAAACACTATTCCCGCCCTTGACAAAACACCCCGCGCGGAGCATATTATGAAAGTGTCATGACGAAAATGAAGAAGTTTGCCGAAATCCACACCCTCGGCTGCCGGCTCAACATCGCCGACAGCGCCTTGCTGACCGCCCGGCTGGAACGGGCGGGGTACGAGGTGTGCCGTCCGGGGGAGGGGGCCTCGCCGGACCTGATCGTGGTCAACAGCTGCGCCGTCACCGCCGAGGCTTCCGCCAAGAGCCGGCGGCTGATCCGCCGACTGCGCCGGGAGCATCCCGGCGCGCAGATTGTCGTCACCGGGTGCGCCGCCCAGCTGGCGCCGGACTCCTTCCTCGCCGCCGGAGCGGATCTGGCCCTGCCCAACGCCGGAAAAACGAGCATCCCCGATGGGATCTATGCGCCGGGCGACGTTCCGGAAACGCAAGGCGTTTTCTCCGAAGGAGCGTTGTCCGAATTTCCCTTCCGGAGCCGGGCTTTCATCAAGATCCAGGAGGGGTGCAACAACTTCTGCTCCTACTGCATCGTCCCCTACGTCCGGGGGCGGGAGCGCTCGCGGGCGCTGGAGGAGGTCCTCGCCGACTGCCGCAAGGCCGCGGCGGCGGGTTTTCCCGAGATCGTTCTCACAGGGGTCAATACCTGCGCCTACCGCGACGGCGGGACCGACCTCGCCGGGCTGATCCGCCTTTTGTGCGATATTCCCGGCAGCTTCCGTCTGCGCCTCAGCTCCACCGAGCCCCGCATGGACAATTTCGCCATGATCGACGCCATGGCGGGAGGAGGGGAAAAGGTGTGCCGTTTCCTCCATCTTTCGCTGCAGTACGGCTGCGACCGGATCCTCGAACGCATGAACCGCCGCTACACCTGCGCCGAATACCGGGATTTCGTGCTCGAGGCCCGGAAGAAGCTCCCCGGAGTGCACGTGGGGACCGACATCATCGTGGGATTTCCCGGCGAGACGGATGAGGACTTCGCGCAGTGCATGGCCTTCGTCCGCGAAATGGCCTTCGCCAATATCCACATCTTTTCCTACTCGCCCCGTCCGGGGACCCCGGCGGCGGAGATGCCGGGGCGGCCCGACCCCGCTCTGGTGAAAGAGCGCTTCAAGGCTCTGGAAGCCCTCGGTGCGGAGTCGGCGGAATCTTTCGCCCGTTCCCAGCTGGGGAAGGAGGTGCGGGTGATCTTCGAACGCTCCGAAAAGGGGCTGCTGCGGGGCTGGAGCGACAACTATCTCGGCTTCGCCGTGCCGGACAGGATGTTCCCGACGGGGAAGATCGTCAGCTTCACCGCAAAGGAAGAGTTCCTGGAGAAAGAGAGTTGCGCCGAATGACCGGCGCGGCCCGCATCGCCCCTACTTTTCCTCTTTGCCGTTCTTGAGCAGGAACACGCCGCCCACGGCGAAGAAGTTGGGATAGATGGTGCTCAGTTTCGGGAAGCGGGCCGGGATCGGGATCTCCTCGACGATGGCGAAGCCCAGCTCGCAGCAGAGTTTCCTGAAATCGTCGATGGTGCAGAGCCGGATGTTGGGCGTGTTGTACCAGTGATAGGGAATCTGGGGCGTCCGGGGCATTTCCCCCTTGAACATCAGCTGGAACCGGCAGCTGAAGTGGGCGAAGTTGATGACGCTCACGGCGCAGAGCTTGCCGATGCGGACGATCTCCTGAAGCAGCCGGTCGGGAGCGTTGGTTTCCTGGAGCGTCTGGCTCAGGATCACCAGATCGAAACTGCCCGTTTCCAGAAAATCCAGCGGCTTGTTGAAGTCCCGCTGGACCACTGGGATCCCGTTGGCGATGCAGCGCCCCACGGACTGCGGGTCGATCTCGATGCCCAGCACGTCGGCGCCCCGGTCATCCCGAAGATGCCGCAGGAACGAGCCGTCGCCGCAGCCCAGGTCGAGGACCCTGGCCCCCTCCTTCACCAGTCCGGAGATGACTTCGAGGTCGAGACGCCGATTGAGATCCCGGTGAGCCTTAAACATTTTCGACCTCCCGCATCTGGTTGCCGAGGAAATCCCGGATCAGCCGGCCCAGCGTCTCCACTTCGAGGAGAAAGGCGTCGTGACCGTAGCCGGACTGGATGTTGCTGTAAGAGACCTTCTTCCGGTTCCGCAGGAGCCCCCGGACCAGTTCGTGGGAGTCGGCGGGCGGGAAGAGCCAGTCGCTGGAAAAGGAAACCACCAGAAAATCCGCCTGCACCGGTTCCAGCGCCTTCACGAGGTCGCCGTTGGCGTGGGCGGTCAGATCGAAGTAGTCCGTGGAGCGGGTGATGTAGCAGTAGGAGTTGGCGTCGAAACGCTCCACGAAGCGCCGCCCCTGATACTCCAGATAGCTTTCCACGGCGAAGTCGTGGGCGAAGTCGAAGGAGTAGCTTTCCCGGTCCTGCAGGTTCCGGCCGAATTTGCGGGTCATGGATTCGTCCGACAGATAGGTGATGTGGGCGATCATCCGGGCCACGGCCAGCCCCTTGCCGGGATTGGCGTCGGCCTGACGGTAGTTCCCGTTGTGCCACTGGGGATCGGACTGGATCGCTTCGCGGCCGATCCAGTCGAAGGCGATGCCCTGAGCGGACATCCGCGTGGTCGTGGCGATGGGAATGACGCACTTCATCATGTCGGGATAGGCCACGGCCCACTCCAGCACCTGCATTCCCCCCATGGAGCCGCCCACCACCGCCAGCAGCTTTTTGATGCCCAGGTGGTCGATGAGGGCCTTCTGGGCCCGGACCATGTCGGCCACGGTGATGACGGGGAAGGTGAGGTTGTAGGGCTTCCCGGTGTCGGGGTCGATGGAAAGGGGCCCCGTGGTCCCGGAACAGCCGCCCAGCACATTGGAGCAGATGACGAAGTACTTGTCCGTGTCGATGCCCTTGCCGGGGCCGATCATGGTGTCCCACCATCCGGGCTTTTTGTCTTCGGGGGCATGCTTGCCGCACACATGGGCGTCCCCGGTCAGTGCATGGTCGATGAGAATGGCGTTGGTCCCCGCTTCATTGAGGGTCCCCGCGGTCTCGTAACGGACATTGACCTCTTTCAGTTCCCGCCCGCAGTCGAGCTTCAGGGGCTCGGGGAGCATGTAGTCCCGCGGGACGGTAAGCAATGTGGGCTGCTGTTCGATTTTCTACCTCCGGTCGTTCGATATGCTGAACGCCTAATATACCTCCTGAAAGGGGCTTTGTCAACCCCGGAAGAGAGGGAAACGCGAAGAAATCCGCTTCTTTGCGGAACGACTCTTCAGCAATCCAGCTGAGCGACGAGCTCTTTGAGCTTGCGCAGATTCAGCTTTCCGCTGCCCAGGATGGGCAGTTCGTCCAACTCGACGAAGTCCTCGACCTTGGGGATCCAGATGTTGGGCAGCTGCAGTTTGCGCATCTCCTCCACCAGTTCCGCCGGGACCAGCGTGTCGGAAGCGTAGAAGACCACCAGCCGCTCGCCCTTCTTGGGATCGGGGCGGCCCATGACGGCCACTTCGCGGTTTTCGGTCTTCCGGATGCTCATGATGGCCTCTTCGACGCCTTCATGAGGCACCATTTCGCCGCCGATCTTGCTGAAGCGGGAGGCCCGGCCGGTGATGTAGACGTAGCCGTCGGGGTCCATATAGGCGATGTCGCCGGTGTCGTAGTAGCCGTTCTGGAGCACCAACGCGGTCTGTTCGGGATCGTTCAGATAGCCTTTCATGACGATGCCGGACTTCACCTGCATGCGGCCGGGGGTGCCGGGTTCCAGCTCCACGCCCGTTTCCTGATCCACGATGCGGATGTGGATGCTGGGCAGTCCGCAGCCGATGCTGCCGGGACGGTCGGCCCGAGTCCCCAGGTCGAAGATGGAGTTGTTCAAGTTGATGGTGGCGATGGGGGAAAGCTCGGTGCAGCCGTAGCCTTCGATGATATCCCGTCCGAAGTTCCCCCGGTAGCGCTCGGCCAGCTCCGGACGGAGTTTTTCGGCGCCAGTGATCATCAGCCGCAAGGTGGCGAAGTCCCTGGGGCTTGCCTTGCGCATGTAGCTCTGCAGGAAGGTGGGCGTGGCGGTGAGGATCGTGATCCCGTATTTCGCCACCATCCGCACCACCCCCGAAGAATCGAGGGGATTGAGCACGTAGGCCACCAGCGTTCCGCCCACGGAGGGAAAAGCCACGCCCACCATGAAGCCGTAGGCGTGGAAGAGGGGCAAATTTCCCGCCAGCCGGTCGCGGGCGGTCCAGGCGACCACCCGGATGAAGGCGTAGATGTCGCAGTTGAGGTTCCGGTGGGTGATCATCACCGCCTTGGGCTTGCCGGTGGAGCCGCTGGAAAAGAGCAGCACCGCCTGATGCTGAAGATTGAAGCAGCTCAGGGGAGCCACCTTCCGGGCGAGCATGCGCCAGGGGAGCAGCAGCGCCGTCAGGATGACTTTGCGCTTCGCCGCCTTGGTGATGGTGGGGGCCACGTCTTCGAGGCAGACCATTTCGGGCGTCTGCTGCCACTTGATCTTTTCGAGGAAAAGCCGGCTGGTCAGGATCGTTTTCACGCCCGCCCGCTGGCAGGACTCCAGGGCCACATCCTGCCCCAGACTGTAGTTGATCATGGCGGGGGTCCGGTCGGCCATCAGCACGCCCAATGTGACGGAGGTGGCGTTGATGCAGTTGGGCAGGAGCACGCCCACGTAGATCCCGCCTTTGTTGAGTTCGGTAACCTTCTTGGAGATCAGGATGGCCCGGACCAGCATTTCGAAGTTCCTCACGGCGCTGCGTTCGGA
>JAFSYV010000184.1 GCA_017443585.1 Lentisphaeria bacterium
ATCCCCGGCACGCCCACCGTGACGGCGGCCACGCCGTAGACGCCGCCCAGCCGGTAGACTTCGGTGACGCCCGCGCACTTCATGGCATAGAGAGTTTCGGGATGGACGCCCCCCGGCGGGGTGACGGCCACGATCTCTTTGACGCCGCAGGCCGAGGCTATCCCCGCCGTGTGGATCACGGTGGAAACCAGAGGCGCGGTGCCGCCGGGGATGTAAACTCCCACCCGGTCGAGGGGAGTGAACTGGTCGCCCACCAGCACGCCGGGGCGGATGGTCTTCTTCCAGCTCACGGGCCGGGTGGCCCGGGCGAAGTCGCGCACCTGCCGGCAGGCGGTCCGGATAGCCTTCTTATCCCCGGGCGAGACTTTCGCCGCCGCGGCGGCGATCTCTTCGGAACCGATGCGGAACTGATCGAAACTCAGCTTGACATGGTCGAACTTTTCGGCGTATTCGCAAATCGCCTCCACGCCCCGGGCCCGGATGTCGGCAATGATCCCGGCCGCCGCCTTTTCCGCCTCAGGCGGATAGGCGGGCCGATTGCTCAGGCCTTCGAGTTTCGAGCGCCAGTCGGCGCCGCGGCAGTCGATCCTTTTCATGCTTCGAGTTCCACAAGTTCGTTGTCGATGAGCCGGGTCGTGCCGAAAAAGGCGGCGGCGGCCAGCAGGACTTCCCGCGTTTCGGCGGTGGGAGCTTTCAAGGTGGCCCGATCGAGGGCCTCCACGTAGTCCACCCGGCCTCCGGCGGCGGTGATGGCCGCGGCGGCCTTCGCGCAGATCCCGGAGACATCCTTCGTTCCCTGCTCCTCGAGGGCCCGGCGGCCTTCGAGAAGCGCCTTGTGGATGGAAAGGGCCCGGCTCCGCTCGTCGGCGGAAAGATACCGGTTCCGGGAACTCAAGGCCAGACCGTCGGCATCGCGGATCAGGGGACAGGGAACGATCTTCACCTGAAAATCCAAATCCCTGACCATGCGTTCGATGACGAAGCACTGCTGGGCGTCCTTGAGCCCGAAGCAGGCGAAATCCGGCTGGGCCAGATGAAAGAGCTTGCCCACCACGGTGGTGACGCCCCGGTAGAAGCCGGGACGGCTGGCGCCGCACAGGGGGCGGGCCAGATCGGTCTCCTCGATCCAGGTGGAGGAGCCGGGGGCGTACATTTCGGCAGCTTCCGGAGCGAAAAGCACGTCCACGCCGTGCTCCTCGCACATCTTCCGGTCCCGTTCGAAATCACGCGGATAACGGTCCAGGTCCTCGTTGGGCCCGAACTGGGTGGGATTGACGAAGAGGGTGACGATGACCACGTCGGCTTTGGAGCGGGCGGTGTCCACGAGGGACATGTGCCCGGCGTGGAGATAGCCCATGGTGGGGACCAGGCCGATGACCTTGCCCGCGCGGCGGGTTTCCGACGCGAAACGGGCCAACTCTGCTTTGGTGCGGAAAACGATCATTTTTCCGGAACTTCGACCATCCAGTTGTGGGTGTCCTCGACCTCGCCGTACTGGATCCCGGTCAGGCGGTCGTAAAGTTTCTTCATCTGAGGACCGATCTCCGTGAGACCGTAGTCGAAAACCTTGCCGTTGTCCGTGAGCCGGCCCACCGGAGTGATGACCACGGCGGTGCCGCAGGCGGCGATCTCGGCGAAGGTGTAGACCTCTTCGAGTCTGATCTTGCGCCGTTCGGCGGGCATGCCCAGATCCTGCGCCACCTGCATCAGGGACTTGTTGGTCACCGAGGGCAGGATGGAGTCGGAAAGACTGGTCACGTACTTCCCGTCCTTCGTCACCGCCAGGAAGTTGCTGGTGGTGAACTCATCCACGTAGGTGTGGGTGGCGGGATCGAGGAAGAGGGAAATGGGACAATGGTAGTCGTGCTTGGCGATGTAGTAGGGCAGCAGACTTGCCGCGTAGTTGCCCGCGGCCTTGATGGTGCCGGTGCCGTGGGGCGCGGCCCGGTCGTAGGTCCGTTCGACCATTGCGTCCACGGGCTTGATGCCGCCCTTGTAGTAGGCGCCCACGGGCATGACCATGATGATGAGTTCATACTCTTCGCTGGCGTTGACGCCGATCTGGGGCGAGGTGCCGAACATCACCGGACGGATGTAGAGGGAGCCGCCGGTGCCGTAGGGGGGCACGTAGTCCGCGTTGTCGGCGACGACGGTCTTGACCGCTTCGACGAAATTTTCCACCGGGAAGGGGGGCATCATGAGGCGGCGGGCGGAATCGGCCATGCGCTTGCCGTTTTCCTCGGGCCGGAAGATCCGGAGCTTGCCGTCCTTGCAGCGGAAGGCCTTGAGCCCTTCGAAGATCGCCTGACCGTAGTGCAGCACGTTGGCGGCGATGGAAAGATTGATGGTGTACTCACCGGAAAGTTTCCCGGCATCCCAGGCGCCGTTGGCGTAGTGGAAACGGATATTGCTCCGTGTGGGCATGAATTGAAATCCGAGTTTTTCCCATTCGATGTTCATCTTCGTATTCCTCCAAATTACGGGTTGAAAAAAATCTCTCTTGGGTTAATATAGCGCAACAAAAGCGATTTATCAAGGAGCCGGAAGAAAAAAAGGTCCTTCATTTTCCCGTTTCCGTGAGTCGCTTCAGTTCGGCGATGGATTTTTCCGCCGCGCCGCGGTTGGCGGAAATGATGGCGCAGGCCTTCTCGCCCAGGGCGCGCCGCCGTTCCGGGTCGCGGAAAAGCCCGGCGAGGATCTCGGTAAGATCGGCGTCGTGCTCCACCGTCAGCAGTCCGCCGCCGGAGCGCAGCAGCTCCAGCAGCATCCGGAAGTTGCGCAGCACGGCCCCGGTGACGATGGGCTTGCGGAGCAGCGCGGGTTCGATGAGATTGTGCCCCTCGTCGTGCCCGGCCAGGGATTTCCCCATGATGACCACATCGGCGGCGCTCATGAGCTTCAGCATCTCCCCGGTGGTGTCGGCCAGGAGCACGTCCACTTCGTCCGGACACTCGCCCGCGGTGCGGCGGTGCCACTTGAGAGCGAGAGCGTCCAGAGCGGCGATGACGTCCGCGGCCCGCTCGGCATGGCGGGGGACGAGGACCAGTTTCAGCTCGGGGAACTCCCTCTTCAGGGTGACGAAACTTCGGGCGATGAGGGCCTCTTCGCCGGAGTGGGTGCTGGCGCCCAGCAGGATGAGCTTCCCTTTCCCGAAATACCGTTCGTAGCCGGGATCTTCCAGATTCTCGGGCAGCTGCTGATCGAATTTGAGGTTCCCGGTGAGGAGCGTCTTCGCACGGGGGGAGATCTCCAGGACCCTTCTTTCATCCTCGGCGCTCTGCATCAGCATGACGGAAAAGTTTTCGAGCAGGGGGCGGAAGAAACACCTGAGTTTCCGGTATCCCCTGAAGGAATGGTCCGAAAGACGCCCGTTGACCAGCGCGAGGGGAATGTTCCTGCGGCGGCACTGCCAGATGAGGTTGGGCCACAGCTCCGTTTCAAAGATGGCCAGCAGCGAGGGCCGGATCAGGTCGAGCACGTCCTTGACGATCCAGGGAAAGTCGATGGGGGCGAAGATCACGGTGCAGTTGGGGGAGTCGCTCTTCCGGGCCAGCTCCTGGCCGGTGGTGGTGGTGGTGGAAATGACGAACTTCTGCCCGGGATCGCTTTTCAGGTAGGCGCGGATCAGCCCCAGCGCCACCACGGTCTCACCCACGCTGACGGCGTGGATCCAGATGGCGCCCCGGAACCCGGCCAGTTCGGCCCGCCGGTCCGGAGTGAAGTGACCGAAGCGTTCGCTGTAGGTGGATTTCCACCCGCCCCGGTTCCGGTATTTGTAGATGAGTCCGGGGAGATAGAAGAGAAATCCCACGGGCAGGATCAGGTTGTATATTATCTTCCACATTTCGTGTTTTTCCGGTTTTCGTTCCTGGCCTGACGTCTAAAAGTTGCTGTCGATGTACTCCGCCGCGCTTTCGAGGTCCGGCAATATCTTGGTGCAGTAGCGCACCATCCAGGGGCTGCAGTCGCGGAATTCGAAGGGGGAAAAGCCCACCACGAATTTCCCCAGGTCATGGGCGGCGTAAAAGACCTCCATGCTGGTGCCGATGCTGGGTTTGTTGTAATTGACCAGCAGCAGATCGGCGTCCCGCACATCCTGAAGATCGAACTCCACGATCTCGTTGGCGCTGTCCACCTGCCGGTCGACGAACTTTCTCCGCATGGGGTCGAGCAGAAGGAAACGGGCGCCGAGGAGCTTTTTCGCCTGCTCCCGCCACTCTCTGGCCGCCCCGTGGAACTCGTCC
>JAFSYV010000185.1 GCA_017443585.1 Lentisphaeria bacterium
CTCTATCCATAAAAACCCCAAAAGGAAAGGAATCCTGGCCATGAAACGCTCCCCCCGCTTCTTCACGCTCATCGAGCTGCTGGTGGTCATCGCCATCATCGCCATCCTCGCCGCCATGCTGCTGCCCGCGCTGAATCAGGCACGGGACCGGGGCAAAAGCACCACCTGCGTCAACAACATGAAACAGCTGGGGCTGATCTTCAACCAGTACGCGGAAGTTTCCAACGGTTTCGCGCCGCCGATGACCGGCAAATACAACGGGACGACCTCCGTGGGCTGGCCCGGCGTCTTCTACAAGGCCGGATTCAGCGAATTCTACGGAGATGCGGGCAAGGACACCGGCCGCGCCGCCGCCAAATACGTCTGCCCCAACTGGAACTATCTGCCGCCGGGCGCGATCGAACTCTTCGGCAGCGTCTTCGACATAACCAGAAAATACGACTGGAACCGCCCCCGCTACGGTTACAATCACTACCTGTCGAACAACGCGACCGGCGACGCCACGGTGCCCAAACACAAAATGAGCCGGATCTACCGCCCCTCCGCCCTCATCGCCTTCGCCGAAATAACTTCCATCGGCGGCTATTACTACACCACGGGAATGGACTGGGAAGAAGCCTCCACCACCAGATCGGAACGCAGGAACTGGATGACGGGCCGCACCCGGCACATGGACGGGGCCAACTTCCTCTTCGCCGACGGGCACGTGACGGGATTCAAGGCCCCCTCCCCCTGGTACAAGGCGATGAACGATCAAGGCGGCATCGTTTCCGCCGGAAAAGCGGGCTCGAGGTCGGCCTGCGCCCGCTTCGACAACGTCGAGTAAGCACAGGAGGAGCAAAAACATGAAGCGTATTCTTCTTTCGGTCCTCTGCGCCTTCGCCGCTCTGCTCGACGCAGGCGCCACGGGCAAGCTCCTCCCCAACGGCAACATCGAACTTGCCAATAAATTCCTCAAAGCGGAAGTTTCTCCCGTCAAGGGGGGCCGGGTGATAAAACTCGTCGACTTGCGCAACAACTGCGAATACGCAGGCAGCGCCTGGGACCTGGGCGCGGGGGGCGAACTGGACTGGCAGGCCCGGCGGCTCGCCGGCAGCACCTGGTTCGGCCAGCCCTTCAGCTGCCAATTGGAATCGATTCCCGGCGGTCAGCGCGTACGCTGCGAGCGCACCGGCACGGGGGCCACGGGCCAGTGGATCACCATCCACAAGACCTACACTTTGAAGGACGATTCCTCCCGGTTGACGCTGGATTACAGGATCGCCGTCAACCCCGCCGCCATGAAAACCTACAGCTTCTGTCTGTGGCTCCACAACGCGGCCCAGGTCAGGAACGAGTCCGGCACGGTCCGCTTCGTCAAGGAGACGGGGACGGCCGTCCTCCCCTTCAACGCAGGTTCCCCCCGGAACGAAAGTTTCCACTACGACCTCGCCGACGGCTGGTTCGCCTTCGCACGGGCGAAAGCCCCCTCCGGCATCATCCACCGCGTCCCCTTCCGGGACATCATGTGCTTCTACAACTGGCAGGGGCAGCAGGGCAACACCATGGAGATCCTCTTCCGCTCCCAGCGGATCCCCTGCGGGAAATCCTATGACACGACCTTCGAAATGGTGCTCTATGACGGAGTCCGGGCCCCCGACGGCTGCGGCGGGGGACTTGTGGGCGAATTCACACCTTCCGGCATGAACCTTTACGCTTCGGAAGACGCGAAAGGCGAGATCGCCGTCACCACCAGACGGCCCCCGCAGCTGCTGGAAAGTCCCGTCAAGAATTTCTCCTTCGACCTCGGGGCGGGGCGAACCGCCTCCTTTGCCTTCCCGCAGGCTCCCGCGGGGAGCGAAACGATCGTCCGCGTCAAACAAAAGGGCAAACTCCTCATGTCCATGCGCAAGCCCGTCGGAGTGAAAAACTACGTGCGGCTCGCCGACGAGCCCCGCCGGGGCTCCGCCGCCGAAAGGTTCGGTCAGGTGATCTTGAACGACGCCGACAAGCAGGACTGCTTCGACTGGGACTATACCCTCCCGCCCTCGGGAAAACCCTTCCTCAAGCCCGACGCTTCGGGCAAGCTCAGGATGCTGATCGTCACCGATCTCCTGAACGGCCGGGAGGTCACGGAGCTGGCCAACCGGATGGACGCCGATGTCACCAGCGCCACCATGAGCACCTGCGGCTCAATCAGCTGGCACCCCGTGTGGGGCCACGCGGGCGGTCAGGCCGAAAGCAACCTCTATCTGGGCGAAGCCCTCAAGAAGAAGTACGACGTCATCATCCTCGCCGGGTTCCAGATCGGCACCATCGCCAGGGAAAACATGGACAAGATCGCCCAACAGGTGAAGAACGGCGCGGGCTTCGTTTCCGTCATGCCCTCGGCCATCCCGGCGGCGTACAAAGATCTTTTCCCCGTGACGCCGCTTATCAAGGAAAATTTCAAGAAGATCGACAAACTCACGAAAAAGAGCGGCAAGTACACCGTCGCCCCCGATTCCCCGGTGAAGAACTTCCCCTTCGACCAGCTGCCGCAGGTGTGGCTCTTCCCGGCGAAGAGCGCCGCCGCGAAGATCACCACGGCGGGCCGGCCTTTCCTGAGCACCGGGACCTTCGGCAAGGGGCGCACAGTTGCCTTCACCTATTTGACGGGCCGCCCCGACAACACCCGGCGGGCGGGCATCGCCCCCTACTTCGCCAGGGAAAACGAACTGCCGTGGCATGAATACTTCTACGGCATGATCATCCAGGCGGCGAAATGGAGCGCCCGCCGGGAGTCCCCCGTCACGATCGCGAATTTTACCGCGGACACCAAAAATGCCCGGATCACGCTCAAGAACACGTTCGCCGCCCCCGTCAAGGGGAATTTCGAGTTCACGATCCGCCACACGGGCGTGAAAGACCAGGTCTTCACCGTCGCGAAAGAGATCAAGCCCGGAGTCTCACAAGTGACGATCCCCCTCAAAGGGACCTTCTACGGCGGGGTGAACCCGGTGGAACTCCGGCTCGGCGCGGAAAAGTGCGCCCTCGACTTCGCCGTGGCGGCGGCGGTCTCGCCCAAGGCGCAGATACTCATGATCGCCGCCCCCGACAAGATGAACCTCCCCGGCAAGCCCTTCGAGGCCTCCTTCACGGCCAAAGGGACCTACGACAAGGCCGCTTACGAACTCATCGACCCGGCGGGCCGCCTCATCGCCAAGGGGGATATCGGGGGGAAGAAGTTCACCGTCACGCCGCGGGCGGTCTCGTTCCACCGGGCGGATCTTTACGTTTCCCTCATGAACAAGGGCGTTCTGCAGGACCGCCGTCGGGTCATCGTGGACACGGTCCCCGAAAGCGAACTCGTCCGGGTCTGGGACAAGTACAACGTCATGATCTCCTGGCCTCAGCGGGACACGAGAGCCTTCGCATTCCATCTTCAGGAGATCCGGGAACGCTCGCTCAAGGAGCTGGGCATCGACACGGTCATGGCTCACGGCATCCCCACCCACTGGGGACAGGACAACGAGGCCAAGTTCATGCTGAACTACCGCTATGTGGGCCGCCTTGTCATGGAGTCCATCACCCGGCTCAACGCCCGTTCCGGCATCCCCGGCTTCAAGTATCCCCAGTTCGACTACCGGAACCGGAAGCAGGAGACGGCGGACTTCCTCGCCAACTACGCCGAAGACCGGAACAAATTCGCCATCAAGCGCCATCCGCGGGGCGATGATCCGGCCTATTACAAGGCCTACGAAAAGGCCATGGAGTACCACATGCCCAAGCTGATCCGGTTCCGCCCCTACATCTACGATCTGGGGGACGAGATGTCCTTTTCCACCTTCAACCGGCCCGTGGACTTCGACTTCTCGCCGGAGTCCCTGGCGGCCTTCCGGGTCTGGCTCAGGAAGCGCTACAACAACGATCTGGCCAAACTCAACGCCGAGTGGAAACGCTCCTTCAAAACGTGGGATGAAGTCGTCCCCGACACCGGGCTCGAAGCGAGAGAAAGAAAAGTCTTTTCCGCGTGGGCGCTCCACCGGATCTACAACACGACGCTTTTCGCCCATTTCTGGAAGGTGGTGGCCGACAAGGCCCGGCAGCTGGATCCCGGCGTCATCATCAGCGCCTCCGGGACCCCCGCCGCCCATCCCTACAACGGCTTCGACTACGAACTGCTCCTCCCCGTGGTGGACACCCTCTCGGCCTACACCACGCAGGGCACGTCGGAACTGCTCAACTCCTTCAAGAAACTGCCCCTCTCGGCGTGGGTGGGCTACGGTGCGCCCGAATCTTCCATCTGGCGCACCATCTGGAACAACGCCTTCAACGGCCACTTCGGGGCCTCCTTCTACACCGAGATCGTCATGATCAACCCCGACCTGACCCTGACCCCGCGGGGCAAGTGGATGCGCGATGCCGTCAAACCCCTCAAGGAGGGCGCGGGAGCGCTCCTCTACTACACCGAAAAACCCGTGGAGGCGGCGATCCTCACCTCCACGCCTTCCATGATGGCCGTGTGGGCGGACCACACCTCGACGGACTGCGATGACGCCCGCACCATCTGGGTGACGCTGCTCAAACGGGCCAAGTGCAACGTGCGGTTCGTCACCCCATCCATGCTGGAGTCCGGCGTACTCCAGAAGGCCGGGTTCAAAGTGCTGGTGCTGCCCTTCGCCCTGGCGCTCTCCGACCGTGAGATCGCCGCCATAAAAGAGTTCATCGCAAAGGGGGGCCAGGTCATCGCCGACGTGGCCCCCGGCAAGTACAACGAAAACGTGGCGCTCCGCGCCGGGAAAGTCGTCATCCCCGGCATGACCGTCATCGGCAGGAAACTTTCGCAGGAGTACGACACTCCCGACATGAAACAGGCGGCGGCAAAGCTTGACGCCCTGCTGAAAAAGGCGGGGATCGGCAAAACGAGCTCCGCGCTGACCGTCGCTTCGGGGACTCCGGAAGTCACCTCGTTCCTGCTCTGTGCCGACGGCGGCGAAGTCTTCGGCGTCTGGAGTCCCGGCAAAAAGGACAGCGTGAAACTCACTCCCGTCAAGGGCGGGAAGGTCTACGCCGTGCTGGCCGGGAAGAGCGTTTCCGGGGTCTTCCCCCTGAAACCTGAGCGGCCTGAAGTCTTCGTTTCCCTGCCCTACACGGTGAAGAGCGTCGGCCTCGACGCGAAGAGACTCACCGACCGCGTCGCCGTCACGGCGCAGGTCCGAACCGACAGGGGCCAGAGTCTGCGGCACGTGCTCAAGTTCCGGGTCTTCGACGCGAAGGGGACCGAACTGAAGTATTTCGGGCAGGTCCTCAACGCTCCCGGCGGCAAGGCGGTCTTCGAGTTCCGCCCCGCCCTCAACGAAACCGGGCCCTTCAAGGTCGAAGCGACAGACGTCATTTCGGGCGTCAAGGGAACTTGTGAGGTGAAATGATGAAAAAAACGCTTTGCGCGGCACTGCTTTCCGCAGTTGCCTTCTGCGGCACGGCCGCCGAATTCAAGATCCTCGCCCGGATCGACTTCGAGGAGCCGGGGCTGAAACAGAGCAAGAACAGGGAACTCCTCTTTCTGCCGGAGATCGGCGGCCAGAAGAAGACTCCGCCCGCCTATCTGGCCATGCGGGCCTACCACCGGGGCAAGAAGTCCCATCTGCACCCGCTGGCGATCGTGGGACCGGGGGCCGACGGCTCCGGCCACGCCGTGGGCTTCGCCGGGATCCGCGCCTACACGCTGATCCTGCTGGTGGAACCCCTCGGCAAGCTCCACGCGGCTCCGGATCTCCACGCGTTCTACAAGATCAAGATCCCGGAAGGCTGCAAGGGGGCCTTTTCCACCGGCTGCTGGAACAGGACCAGGAACAAATCCGCCGGCTTCGCCTGCAAGACGAAACCGGGCTGGAACTGCGTCGAGGTCACGCTTCACGGCAAGGGGTCGCTGGATACGGGCGACCTCTTCCACGGCATCACCATCCGTTCCGTGGACGCAGGACTCCACACCTGGCAGGTGGACGATCTGGTCGTCTGGCAGGGGCAGGATACGGAAAAACCCGCCACAGTGACCGGGATCAAGGCCAAAGGCGCGGGCGGCGCGGTGAAGATCAGTTGGCTTCGCTCCACCGACAATCTGGCGGTGCGCTCCTACCGGGTCTACCGGGGGACGGTCCCGAACTTCGAGTGCACGAAAGAAACGTGCGTGGGAGAAACTCTCTCCCTCGAATTCACCGACAGCTCCACCATGCGTGACGACTACTATTACAACGTCACCGCCGTAGACTGCGCCGGACTGGAAAGCCGCCCCGGCCCCGCAGTCAAGATGAAACCCTGATCCCGCCGCCTTTTTCGGGGGAAGGCGCGTTGCGTACGCCTTGAAAAGTTCCCGAGATGTGCTATAGTATGGCGGAGGTCTCTGAAAAATGCGCAAATGCCGATTTTTGAAAAACTTTATCTTCCGGCGGGAAGAAGGGCCGGAAGAAGCCGTCACCGTTCCCCACGACTGGGCCATCGGAGGCCCCTTCGACCGGGAAAACGACCTGCAGATCACCCGCATCCTCCAGAACGGGGAAGAGGTGGAAAGCGTTCACTCCGGGCGGACGGGGGGCCTGCCCCACGTGGGCAGGGGCCGTTACCGGTGCACCGTCCCCGGGCCTTCCGCGCCGGGGAAGCAGGTCTCGCTCCTCTTCGACGGGGTGATGAGCCACGCCAAAGTGTACCTCAACGGCCAACTCGCCGGAAGCTGCAATTACGGCTACTCCTCCTTTTGGGTCGAGGTGACCGAGTTCCTGCATGAGGGGGAAAATCTGCTGGAAGTCACGCTGGAAAATCCCCCCCACGCCTCGCGCTGGTATCCCGGCGCGGGGATCTACCGGCCGGTGCGTCTGATCGAGACCGATCCCGTGCGTTTCGGGAACTGGTCGGAGCATCTGCACTTCATCCCCGAAGAAAACGTCCTCCGCATCGAAACCTTCATCGAAAATCTCACGAACCGCCCTGTCGAAGGGGAACTTGTTTTGACGTCTCCCCTCTTCGAAACGAAGGTCCTGCCTGTTCAAATCCCCGCCGCGGGCCTCGCCGTCGACGAAAAACTCCCCCTGCTCCCCTGCGAACGGTGGAGCCCGGAGTCTCCCCGCCTCTACGACGTGAAACTTGAGGTCAAAACGAAGGAATACGAGGACGCGGAAACGTTCCGCTTCGGCGTCCGCGAGATAAGATTCGACAAGGACCGGGGATTTTTCCTGAACGGGCGAAGGCTTAAGCTCAACGGCGTCTGCATGCACCACGATCTGGGCCCTCTGGGGGCGGCGTTCCATCCCGCGGCGGCGCGGCGGCAGCTCGCCTTTTTGAAGGAGATGGGCTGCAACGCGATCCGGACCAGCCACAACCCGCCCGCGCCCCGGCTGCTGGACCTCTGCGACGAAATGGGCTTCCTGGTCATGGACGAGGCCTTCGACTGCTGGCACACGGGCAAGACCGAAAACGACTATTCGCGCCACTTCGACGAGGACTCCGAAAAGGATCTGAGCACCATGGTCCGGAGAGACCGGAACCACCCCTGCGTCATTTTGTGGAGCATCGGGAACGAGCTGATGGAGATCTTCGATCCCACGCTGCGGGGGGACCTGATCGCCAAACGGCTGGCCGCCATCGTCAAAAAACATGACGAAACCCGCCCGGTCACCGCCGGGATGAACGCCTGCGAAAAGGCCATCGCCGCAGGGATCGCGGACCAGCTGGACATCCCGGCGTGGAATTACCATCCGCAGTCCTACGCGAAATACCATCAGCGTTTCCCAAACGTTCCCGTCATCGGGTCCGAAACCCTTTCCACGCTGAGTTCACGGGGGATCTACTATTTCCCGGCGAAGGAGCACGTCTACGACTGCCATCCCCGGCGGAAGGAGACGCCGGAGCGGCAATGTTCCTCGTACTGCCTCGACGTCCCCCCCTGGGCGAACACGCCCGAGGCGGAACTGCTGGCGCAGGACGAACACGAGTTCGTCGCGGGGCAGTTCATCTGGACCGGATTCGACTATCTGGGGGAGCCCTACCCCTACGATCCGGTGTGGCCCGCCCGGAGCAGTTATTTCGGCTGCGTCGATCTGGTGGGGATCCCCAAGGACCTTTTCTATATCATGCAGGCCCAGTGGAGAAAGGAGGGGCCGCCCATGCTCCACCTGATCCCCCATCACTGGAACTGGGAAGCAAGGCAGATCCTCGACATCCACGCCGCCTCCAACTGCGATGAAGCGGAGCTTTTCCTCAACGGGAAGTCCCTCGGCAGATCCGCCCCGCATCCGGGCTCCGGGATCTTAGCGGAGCGCTACCGCTTCGTCTGGCACGACGTGCCGTGGGAGCCGGGCACACTCCGGGCCGTGGGATACCGGAAAGGCGTCCCCTGCGCGGAAGAGATCCTTTGCACGGCGTCGAAACCTGCGAAACTGCATCTCGAAACGGCGCGAAACCTCTGCGCCGCGGACGGTGAGGACATGCTCTTCGTCACCGTTTCCGTGCAGGACGAAAAGGGCACTCTCTGCGCAAGAGAAACGCCCTTCGTCAAGTTCTCGCTCAAGGGCGACGCGTTGAAACTCCTTGCCGCCGACGCAGGCGACCCGACTTCACTGGAGCCCTTCCCCACGCCGCAGTGCAAACTCTTTTCCGGCATGGCCGTGGTGTATCTCCAGAGCACCGGGAAGGAAGGGGCGTGTCTCCTGCGGGCCGAAAGCCCCGGCTTGCAGGGCACGGAACTCCGCCTGACGGCGAAAATCGGAGGTTCGGAAAATCATGCGTAACTTCATTCTCGACACCGACTGGTGGACCGACTGCGACGATGCCGTGGCGGTCCGGCTGCTGTGCAATGCCCATAGGCAGGGGCTGATAAGACTCCTCGGCATCGACATCAACGCCTGCATGCCCTTTTCAGTTCCGTCGCTGGACGTGTTCACCCGTGACGCCGGGGCGGTCGTGCCCCTGGGGATCGACCACAACGCCGTCGGATTCGAGGGGAAGCCCTCCTATCAGGAGCATCTCGCCCAAGTCCGCCGTCCCGAAAGGCGCAACGAAGACGTCCCCGACGGCATCGACTTCTACTGCGAACTCCTCGCCGGGGCCGAAGACGCTTCGGTGGAGATCCTTTCCATCGGCTTCACGCAGGTTTTCGCAGGACTGCTGGAAGCCCCCGGCAGTTTCGCCCTCGTGAAAAGGAAGGTCCGTCACCTTTGGGCCATGGCCGGGAAATGGGACGAACAGGGGGGGAGAGAGTACAATTTCCACAAGAACGAACTCACCCGCCGCAGCGGCGCTGTCCTTTGCGCCAAATGGCCGACCCCAATCACCTTCCTCGGCTGGGAGGTGGGGAACACCGTCATTTCCGGAGGGCATCTGCCCGACGGCGACCTCCTCAAACAGGTGATGACCGACCACGGCAGTGCGGAAGGGCGCTCCTCGTGGGATCCCATGACGATCATGCTCGCCCTCACGGGCGACCCGGCCAAGGCGGGCTACCGCTGCGTCCGGGGCCGGGCCGAAGTCGACCCGACCGACGGAAGCAACCGTTTCACGGAAGATCCCGCAGGGCCCCACCGCTACGTGGTGAAACTCCGGGAAGACGCCTTCTACGCCGCAGCCATCGACGCAAGGCTCCCCAAAGAGGCCGTGTGGCCGGAGTTCGCCTGAACCGTCCGGCTCCCCCCCTTCAGAAGCGGATGAGGCCGATGCAGTTGAAGAAGGCCAGCAGCAGCAGGATCGGCACGATCCAGCGCAGCGCCGCGCCCCAGAGGATCCCCGGCGTGAAAAGGTAACGGCGGTCCATGCCGCCGTCCTCGGCGTCGAATCCCGAGATGATGAGCCAGATGTTGTTGTCAAGCGCCCCTTTGCCCCCTTCGCGGAGCTCCATCAGCGCGTAGCGGCTGCCCCAGACCCAGCCCGTGTAGAGGGCGGTGACGAGGCCCAGAAGCGGCAGGATCCAGTTGCAGCAGAAGCCGTCGAGGGTCTCGAAGAAAGAGCCGGGCGCAGTGCCGTACCAGATGGATTTGATCAGTTTCCCCGCACCGGGCAGCTGGTTCCAGTCCGCCATGCTCAGGGCGCAGAAGATGCCCAGAACGGAACAGACCAGCGTCACGAGGACCACCGCGTTCCGGCGGCTCATGCCGCACTCCCCTTCGAGGATGCTCACGGGGGGCTCCAGCAAACTCACGGCGCTGGTCACGGCGGCGATCATCAGGATCAGGAAGAAGATCACGTTCCAGAGGATCCCCAGCCCGCCGGGGACGAGGTTGAAAGCCGCCGGGAGCACCTTGAAGGTCAGGTCGGGCCCGCCGCTTTCGGAAAACCCCATGGCGAAGACCGCGGGGAAGATCGCCACCCCCGCCATCACCGCCGCGAAGGTGTCGAGGGCGATGACCCCCACCGCCGCCTTGGCGATATTGGCGCTCCGGTCCAGATAACAGCCGTAGGTCAGCATGATCCCCATGCCCAGACTGAGGGTGAAAAGCGCCTGTCCCACGGCGGCGATGACGGTCCCCGTCGAGAGTTTGCTGAAGTCGGGCTGCAGAAAGAAGCGCAGCCCCTTTTCCGCTCCGGGCAGCGTCAAGCCCCGGACGATGAGGACGCACATGAGGAGAAACAGCAGCGGCATCAGCATCTTGCACCACCGTTCCACCCCCTTGCGGACTCCGGAAATGGAAATACCGAGGCACAGCGCCATGAAGATCAGCTGGGCGGCCACCACCGCGGGTCCCCTGCCCTCCGTGGCGTGGAGGATGGGCCCCATGACCTTTTCGGCCCCCTCGATGGTGGTGAAGCCGTTGGCGCCCCGGATCGAATCGAAGATGTAGATCAAAGTCCAGCCGCCGATGACGCCGTAGTAGGAAAGCAGGATGACGGGGACGATGCCGCAGAAAAGCCCCACCGTTTTCCAGCCCAGCGTGGCGAAGAGCACCGCCAGCAGGAAGAGGATCACCGCGCCCGCGGGATTGTTGAAGATGAGGAGCAATATCCCGCCCCCGAGGATCAGCCCGGAGAGGGCCGCCGTCCGGGAACTTTTGGCCGGAGCCATCCGCGAAAAGGCCTTCACCGGGTTGGAGCCCGCCGCCCGCCCCAGAGCGATCTCGGCCATCATCAGGGGCACGCCGATGAGCAGGACCACCAGCAGATAGATGAGGACGAAAGCGCCGCCTCCGTTCATCCCCGTCATGTAGGGGAAACGCCAGATGTTCCCGAGGCCGATGGAAGACCCCGCCGCCGCCAGCAGAAAGCCCAGCTGGCCCGACCAGCTGCCGTTGCTCCGTTCTTCGTTCGTCATATTGCGCAAACTCCTTGATGTTGAAAATGCATTCGCTTAATTTAGCACAAAAGAGCGCTTTTTTCAAGGAGCGCAGGGTTCTTTATCGGCCTGCCGGCCTATGAATACTATGAATACTGCACAGGGGGGCAGCGCCCGGCAACTTGCGGCGAACGCCACTGCAGGGGCTATGTGCGCTTGCACACCTCGGCCTATCCGGCCTATCGGCCAATCGCCGGGAGCGTCTATTCGCAGAAAATTCGTCTGCGGCCGGAAAAACAGAGTCGTTTTTGAATGAAATTTTGAAAAACAACTACAAAACCGAATGATATATCTATTTTTGTTTTTCATCAAGAATAAAGTTTGATAAAAACGCCGTTTCATGATATTTTATGCAAAAGACAAAAACAAGAAAGGAGACCATCATGGACGAGATCGACAGAGCCATTCTGAACTGCCTGCGGAACAACGCCCGCATTTCCAACCGGGAACTGGCGGCGCGGGTCAATCTTTCCCCCTCGGCGGCGCTGGAGCGGGTGCGGAAGCTGAAGCACTCGGGCATCATCAAGGGCTTTTACACCATGTTCGACTGCGCCAAGCTGGGCCGGGGGCTCCACGTGCTCATCGAACTGGAGATCGAAAAGAACATCCAGGACCACGACATCGCCGACAAACTGGTCTCCTATCCGGAGATCACCGCCATCTACGACGTGGCCGGAGACGCGGACTACCTGCTCAAAGTGGCGGTCTCCGACAGCGAGGCGCTCCGGCAGCTGATGAACCGCATCAGTCTCATCCCCGGAGTCCGTTCCTCCCACACGACCCTGGTGCTCCGCACTCTGAAAGAGGAGATCTCGCCCGAGATCTGAAAAAACGGAAGAGCGGAAAAATGGACGCGCTCAAACTCAAAGGCATCGCCCTCGGCCTCTTTTCGACGGTGCTGTGGGGGAGTTTTTATCCCGTGAGCCGGGTGCTTTTCGGGAAAGCGGGGGAACAGTTCGACGAATTTTTCGTTTCGTTCATCCGCTTTTTCCTGGGGTTCGCCCTCTTTTCTCCCCTCTTCCTCACCGCCGCCAACCGGAAAAAGACGAAGACCGCCCTCAGGAAGGACTGGCTCCCCATTCTGCTCCTCACTCTCATCGGCGTCGTGGGCGAAGGGGTGCTGGTCTTCATCGCCAACAAGTACACCACCGCCGCACGGGCCTCCCTCATGGCCAACACCACCCCCATCCCCACGCTGCTGTTGTCGTGGCTCTTCGCGGGGGAACTCCTGAACGGGCGCAAGGCGGCGGGGATGCTCCTCGGCATGGCGGGAGCGCTCCTGGCCGTCCTCTCACGGGGCGGCGACCTCTTTTCCGCCGGGACCGCCACCTGGCCCGGAGACCTGCTCGCCTTCGCTTCGGGGCTCTGCTGGGCCGTCTTCACCGTCTTCGGCAAGGGGATATCCCGGCGTTACGGGGCGCTCCTCGTCACCGCCATCCTCTACGGCGCGGGCAGTCTGCTCATGATCCCCGTGATGCTCGTCGCCCGGAGCTCTCTTTCCGTTTCGTTCACCTTCCCCGTGTGGGCCGGGATCGTCTATTTGAGCGTTTCGGGCCTGCTGGCCAACGCCTGCTGGTACCGGGCGCTGAAGTACCTGCCCCCCGGCGAACTGGGCTCCTTCGGCTACCTTTCGGCCCTGCTGGCCGTGGGGAGCTCCATCCTCTTTCTCCGCGAAAAACTGAGCTGGGGTTTCCTCCTCGCCGCCGCCGCGGTCATCGCGGGCGTGTGGCTGATGGTGGGCGAGCGGAAAAAGGCGTGAGTTCCCTCTCCAAGGCTCGGCGGGCGAAGGAGAAACTTGCCGCCGAACTCGGGAAGGAGTGCGCCTCTCTCGGGCTTGCGTTCGCGCCCGAAGATCCGAAGGCGATGGAAAAGGCCCTGCGCGAAAAGCACACGGTTCCGGCGGAAGTTTCCCGTGTCCGCTCCCTCTTCTTCCGGAGCGACACCACCCCCGAGCTCCGCAAATGGTCGGTATTGTGGCTGCTGCTCCGGAGCGAGGCGACGGCCGACAAAGAGCACTTCAGCGTTCTCGAGTTCCTCTACCGGCACCGGCGCGAGGGCAAACGCTCCAGCACCTTGTGCTTCCCCTTCATCACCGTTGAACACGACGGCGAGGATCACAGCTGGTCCTTCCTCTACCGGCTGCTGAAATTCGGGCGCAAGGGGGGCCGGAATTACGGATACGTCTTCTTCATCCCCTTCGGCGGAGGCGAGTAGTCACCTTTTCCCGTAGTCGTACTTGCCGACAGGAACCACCGCCGGGACGATGACGAGGAGCATGGCCGCGAAGGCGATGGCCGCGGCGTAGGCGAGGAAAATGGTCTGATAGCGGCAGAAGGTAGTTCCGCCCGTGCGCCACTCCGCCGCAAGGATCCCGGCCCCCAGCACCACCGAGGTGATGACCCGGGAAAGGCCGCCTCCCAGCGAGGAGAAGGTCCCGCACACCGCCATGGCCATGATCTTGTTCCCCGGCGTGGCCAGAGCCATCATCTCCATGGAAACGGCGATGTTCGAGGCGGCGTAGGTGAAGCAGTAGAGCAGCATGAGGAGCGAGATGAGGAAATAGGTCATGTTCCCGCCCTTGCCGATGAAGAAGAGCGAGAAGTTCGTGAGCCAGAAGATCCCGTGGATCGAAAGCAGCGCGGCCCGGATCCCGATCTTCCGGATGATCCGCCCCGCCAGCAGCGACCCCAGCAGCATGCCGCCGAAGGTCACGGCCGAGATCATGAC
>JAFSYV010000186.1 GCA_017443585.1 Lentisphaeria bacterium
TCAGGCCCTCGAGGTGGTGATCCTGGACCGGAAGGCCAGCACCAGCTATCTCCAGCGGCGTCTGGGCATCGGCTACAACCGGGCCGCCGAGCTCATCGACAAGATGCAGGCCCGCGGCATCGTGGGGCCGCCTTCCGGCAGCGGCAACAAACGGGAAATCCTCGTTTTTGACGGTCTCGACATCAAGGAATAAACATAACAGCCAGGTGAATCATGGACGAAGAAAACAACGGCAATGAACTTTTTCCCGACATCGGGACGGAACCGGCTGTCATGACTGCGACGCCTGCCGAATATGTTCTTCCCCCCGTAACCATGCTTTCCCGGGGGGATGAAGCCTGCGGCGAGGATGTGGAGGAAATTTCCGCCGCCAAGAGCGCTCTGGAACAGACCCTCGATGACTTCGGGATCCGCGGCCGGGTGAGCAATCACACCACCGGCCCCCGGGTGACCCGTTTCGAGATCACCCTCGAACCCGGCGTCAACGTCCGCAAGGTGGTGCAGATCGCCGACAACATCGCCATGAACCTTTCGGCCCGGAGCGTCCGCATCCTGGCCCCTATTCCCGGACGGCCCGTAGTGGGGGTGGAGGTTTCCAAAAGCAAGGCTTCGACGGTCTTCATGCGTTCGGTGATGGAATCCGAGCAGTGGCGTTCCGGCAAGGCCGGGATCCCCGTGGCTCTGGGCAAGGACGTTTTCGGCAAACCCGTGGTGCTGGACATCGCCAGCGCCCCCCACATACTCATCGCAGGTGCCACCGGCACGGGCAAGAGCGTCTGCTCCGACTCCCTCATCATGAGTCTCCTTTTCCGCTTCCGGCCCGATGAACTCAAACTCATAATGGTGGACCTCAAGGTGGTGGAGTTCGACGTCTACAAGGATTTGCCCCATCTGCTCACTCCCGTGATCAACGACCCCGCCAAGGTGCCCATGGCTCTGCGCTGGGCCGTGAATGAAATGGAAAGACGCTACCGGATTTTTGCCGCCGCCTCGATCAAGAATATCTTCGGATACAACGCCCGGCCCGTTCCGCCGGAAGCCGTGCGGGACAGCGGCGGCGTGCCCATCCCCGACCGGATGCCCGTCCTCATCGTCATCATCGACGGGCTGGACGACCTGATGATGACCGAAGTCGGGAAGGATGTGGAAAACTCCATCACCCGCATTGCGCAGAAGGGCCGTGCCGTGGGTATCCATGTGGTAGCGGTTGCCCAGCGCCCCTCCACCAACGTGATCACCGGCATCATCAAGGCCAATCTGCCCACCCGGCTCTGCTTCCAGGTCCGTTCCCTCATCGACAGCCGGGTGGTGCTGGACTCCCCCGGCGGGGAAAAACTGCTGGGCAAGGGAGACATGCTCTACATGTCGCCTCACTCCATGTCCATCGAACGGGTGCAGGGCTCCTTCGTGCCCGACTCCGACATCCGGAAAGTGGTGGAGTTCGTCTGCGCTCAGGCGCCCCAGCAGTTCAACAACGCGGTGCTGGCCGAAGAGGAAGAGCCGGACGGCGAAGGCGAAGAGGGAATTTTCGGCGATGAGGATGACGACGACGGCCTTTGGGTCGAAAGGGCGGACGTTTCCGATCTGGTCAAGAAGTACCTGCGCCCCGGAGACGACGACGTCATGCGTCAGGCCCTCGAGGTGGTGATCCTGGACCGGAAGGCCAGCACCAGCTATCTCCAGCGGCGTCTGGGCATCGGCTACAACCGGGCCGCCGAGCTCATCGACAAGATGCAGGCCCGGGGCATCGTGGGGCCGCCTTCCGGCAGCGGCAACAAACGGGAAATCCTCGTTTTTGACGGTCTCGACATCAAGGAATAAACATAACAGCCAGGTGAATCATGGACGAAGAAAACAGCGGCAACGAACTTTTCCCCGACATCGAACCGGGAACGGCGCAGGAGCCCCCGCGGACGGCTCCCGAAGTCCCTGCATCTTCGGAAGTTCCGGCATCTCCCGCGCCATCGGCGGTTTCCGAAGTTCCGGCATCTCCGGAGGTTCCCGCGGGCCGGGTCATCACCGAGGACGATCCCATCGTCGAGCCCGAGCTTCCCGAAACCGATTCCGGCGGGGCCCGGAGCTGCGGAGCGTTCCTGAAACTCCAGCGGGAACGGCTGAACTATTCGGTGGAAGCGGTCTTCGGGGAAACCAAGATCAAGCCGGAGATCATCACCGCCCTCGAGAACGAGGATTTTTCCGCGCTGCCCCAGCCGGTCTACGTCATCGCCTACGTGAAGCGGCTCTGCCGTTTCTACAACGTCAACAACGCCCTGGCGCGGGAGTTTCTGGACCGTCTGCGGGAGTCGATCGTCTTCGACGTGCCCGAGGATCTTTCCAAGTCGGTGAAGGGTTCGGACGCGGGCGAAGAAAGTTCGCGGCGGATGCGGAATCTGGCTCTGGCTGCGGTGTCGATCATCCTGCTTCTGGTGCTGCTGGCGGGGACCGGCATCACCGTGGCGGTCGTCAATCTCAGCCGTTCCGGCCGGCAGCTGGAAGGCAAGAAGGGGTTCAGCGAGAAGACCCTGCTGGAGCTTCAGGCAAAACCCAAACTCAAGATTACGGAATTGTAAAATCGCACTTGCGGTGCTATATTATATGGCTGGACGGCGACGTTCGTCGAAAATCAACCTCGGGGAAACAGGATGACGAAGAAAAAATTACTGCTGGTCAACGGCCCCAACCTGCGGCTTCTGGGCCGCCGGGAACCGGAGATCTACGGGCGCACCACCCTTGCGGAGATCGAAACCGCCTGCCGGGAGCTTGCCGAAGACCTGGGCTTCGAACTGGAGTGTTTCCAGTCCGACAGCGAAGGAGCCCTCATTTCCCGCATCGGCGAAGCCCCGCTGCAGGGGATCTGCGGCATCGTCATCAATCCCGCCGGATACACCCACACCTCGGTCGCGCTCCACGACGCGCTGCTCGCGGCGGCGCTGCCCGCGGTCGAGGTCCATTTGAGCAACATCTTCACAAGGGAGGAGTTCCGCCACACATCCATTACGGGTTCTGCATGCATCGGCGTCGTCGCCGGGTTCGGAAAAGAGTCGTATATCCTGGCCCTCCGGGCTCTGGCCGCGCGCCTGTCATAATCAAACAGCGAGGTATCTTATGATGAATATCGAAGACATCAAAACCATCGTCAAGCTCATGGGAGAATATCAGCTGACCGAGTTCTCGGTAGAAGCCGAAGGCGGCAACATCCGGATCCGCCGCGAGGGAGGCATTCCCGGCGCGA
>JAFSYV010000187.1 GCA_017443585.1 Lentisphaeria bacterium
AAAGCTGCCGCTCATTGCGGCAATCGGGGGCCGGGGGAAACGAGTATACTGCGGGCTGTCGGGGGCCGGGAACTAAGAATACTAAGAGTACTAAGAATACTATATTCTACCGGCCCAAGAGTTTGTGCCCGGCGGCGAACGCCGCCGGGGCAGTATTCATAGTATTCATAGTACTGCCAGCCTGCTTTTGCGAGTGCGGCGCCGGGCCCCGGCGGGGGCACACTCTTACCGGCCCAAAAGCTTGCGCACGGCGGCGAGCTTCACGCAGACGCAGAAAAGCTCCATGGCAAGTTCCAGTTCGGCGAGGGGCGGAAACGAGGGGGCGAGCCGGATGTTCCTGTCCCGGGGATCGCGCTTGTAGGGAAATGTGGCCCCCGCTCCGGTCAGGGTGACGCCCGCTTCTTTGGCCAGACGCACGGTCTCTTTGGCGCAGCCGTCGAGAGTGTCCACGGCCACGAAGTAGCCGCCCCGCGGCTTTTCCCATGAGGCGAGTCCCGTGCCGGCCAGCTCCTTTTCGAGGGCGTTCAGCACCGCTTCGAACTTGGGGCGGAGCAGCGCCGCCTGCCGGGCCATCTGGGCCTTCACCCCGTCGGCGTTTTTCAGGAACTGCAGCGTCCGGAGCTGGTTGAGCTTGTCGTATCCGATGGTCTGGATCGTCATGTGCCGCAGGATCTCCGCGCAGTTGGCTGGACTGGAACTCACCATGGCCACCCCCGCTCCCGGATAGGTGATCTTGCTGGTGGAAAAGAAGTACAGCACCCGGTCGGGGTTGCCCCGGCGGGCACATTCTTTCATGATATCCTTCAAAACGACGGGCTCATAGAGGTGATGGACCCCGTAGGCGTTGTCCCAGAAAATGCGGAAGTCCGGTGCGGCGCATTTCATGGCGCTCAGTCGATCCACGGTCTCGTCGCTGTAGCAGATCCCCTGGGGGTTGGAGTAGAGCGGTACGCACCAGATCCCCTTCACGGAGTCGTCCGAGGCAACCAGCTTTTCCACCTCGTCCATATCGGGCCCGGAGGAAGTCATGGGGACTGTTATCATTTCGATGCCGAACTCCTGCGTCACGGCGAAGTGGCGGTCGTAACCGGGCGAGGGGCAGAGAAATTTGACCTTCGGCAGCTTGCTCCAGGGAGTGTGTCCCTGAGTGCCGAAGACCATGAGCCGCATGATGCAGTCGTACATCAGGTTCAGACTGGAGTTTCCCCCGATGATGATGTCGGCGGGGTCGAGTCCCAGCAGTTCGCCGAAAAAACCGCGCATCTCGGGGAGCCCTTCCAGACAGCCGTAGTTGCGGCAGTCCATGCCGTCGGCGGCGGTTTTGGGGTTCTCGGCGGTGAGGATTGCGTCGCTCAGGTCCAGCTGGTCGGCGCCGGGGCGGCCCGGGCCATGTTCAATTTCAGCTTCCGCGCCTGGAACGCCCCGTAACGCGCTTCCAGATCCCGACAGGCGGACGCCAACTCTTCCCGGCTCAGCCGGGTATAATCGCAGTTCTCCATATTCCAGTCCCGTTTTTCAAGTTTTTTTTCGATTTCGTGACCGGATATATAATATAGCATCGACCGGGCTTCTTTGCAAGAAAGAAGACGGGGAATTTGCCGGATTTGTGCGCCGGAAAGCCGAACTTCCGTCACCGCGGGCTTGCTTTGCCGCAGTATTTCCTGAAGACCTCGTGATAGCCCGGCTCGATGATCGCGCTCCCGCTGCACACCGACAAGGTACGGCCGCCCGCCGAAAGGATGATTTTGAGCTCTCTTTCCACGTCGGCGGGGGTCTTGTACCCCAGACTGCTGCTTTCGTCCGTGCTCAGCCCGAGGAAGGGGATCCCTTCGGCATGGGGGTAAAAATCCTTCGCGTGACCGACGACGGATTTCGTGTATTTCCGGATCTTCGGCTCCTCCCACTTGAAGTACCAGGCGACGGTCTGGTGGCAGTAGTCGGCCTTTATCCGGTTGCCGTAGAGGTGGTCGTCGCGAAAATCGGGGTAGATGTGCAGGGCGATCTTCCAGGCGGGGTGTTTGCTCTTGATGTAGGTGATGACGGCGTTGTAGTAATCCACCAGCTTTTCCCGGTAGAAGAGTTTTTTGCTTTCCGGCGTGTCGGCGAGCTTCTTCCCGGCGAGGAATTTTCTGTACTTAGCGAGGCACTTTTCGCAAAAACAGCCGTGGTGGTTCGTGTAGCCGATGAAATCGAGGAACATCCCCGCGACGCCCTCCGGCGCGTCCTTCATGAGCTTGTCGAGCTTTTCTCTGGTGAGACGCAAACCGTCGTCGCTGACGAAGCAGGGGATGGGCTTGGACTGGGTGTCGACTTCGACCACCTGTTCCCCGCCGTAGCGGTGCTGCTTTTCGATCCGGCGGCGGTGGAGGATCTTCAACCGCTCGGCTTTGGGCATTTTCGGGTCGAGGTCCCGGCCGCTGATATAGGCGAAATACTTTTCCTCCTCGGGCGTCACGACCTGCGGATAGGGCCCGGCGGGGGTGAAGCACTTCCAATAGGGGGTCATGCCGTATTTGCGCGCCAGATCGAACTGTTTTCTGTTCTTGACCTCGATGTCGGTCACTCCGGCTTCGGCGTATTTCCGGGCGTTGGCTTCGGTGTTCGGAACGCCCCAGCAGAAGAAGCGGCGGAATTTCACCTCCCCGGAGGAGGCGGCTTCCGCCGAGCGGCAGCCCGCAATAAAGGGGAGCATCCCGGCGAAGAGGAGTGCGGCAAAGAGTTTCGGCATGTTTTTTCTCCTTGTGTGAAAAGGGTGGTTTATCTTTCGGGGGCGGGGGGCCACGGTTCGGGCAGGGCTTTCAATCGCGCCCGCTTTTCCAATGCGCCGGGCATGAGGCGCTCCGTCAGCGCCCAGAAGGCCGGGGAGTGGTCCATGTGCCTGAGGTGGGCCAGTTCGTGGCAGACGACGTAATCCGACAGCTCCTGCGGCAGGAGAAGGAGCTTCCAGCAAAGACTGATCGTCCGGATGGTGCTGCAGCTGCCCCAGCGCGAAGAGGTGTCCGTTATCCGGATGGCGCGGGGCGCGAGGCCGAAAGGGCCGCCGAAGAGGGCGCAACGCTCCCGGAACAGCGCGGGCGCGATCTTCCGGTAGAGGAGCATGAGCCGGGAGCGGACTTCGGCGGGGGAGCCCGCGGGGACGAGGAAACGGTCCTCTTCGGCGAGGAGCAGGCGGCCGGAAAAGACCAGTTTCATCTTTTTGTCCCACAGGGGAAAGAACTCCCCTTCTTCGAAGGCGTAGGCCGGGGCGGGGGCGCGCCGGGCGAAGCGGGCCCGCAGGCGCCGGACGATTTCCCGATTCCGGGCGACGAGGGCCGCCGCTTCCGCCGCGGGAAGTCCCGGCGGCGGGACGAGCAGTTCCAAGCTGCCCGCGGGATCCAGATGGAAGGCGATCCGCTTCCGCCGGGGCGAAACGATCACCTTGAAAGGGATCGGTCCCTCCCCCAAGTCCGTCGGATCCACGAGCATCATCGGTTCCCCCGAAAAGAAAAAACCGTCCGGGAGAGCCCCGGACGGTTCGTTTCGCGTGAAAACAAAACGGCGATCAGATTTCCTCGCCCGCCATCCAGCGGACGAAACGCTTGACCTTGAGTCCGGGAGCGACCTTGGCCAGGCAGGTCTTGTCGTCGCGGACCCAGGGCTGATTCATCAGGCAGACGTCGGAGAAGAACCGGTTGATCTTGCCGGCCAGGATCTTTTCCAGCATCTGGGCGGGCTTGCCGGCCAGCTTGGGATCGGCGGTGAGAGCGATCTCCTTTTCCTTGTCGATGACCGCGGCGGGGATCTCACTGCTGCAGACGTAACGGGGCGAGAAGGCCGCAATGTGCATGCAGATGTCCTTCTTGAGCTCTTCGGCGACTTCGCCTTCGAACTCCACCAGCACGCTGACCCGGCCGTCCATGTGATGGTAGCCGGCGAAGGTGCTGTTGTCACCGCCCTGGAACCGGACGGCGCGGCGGATCTGCATGTTTTCGCCGATGGTGGCGATGGCGTTGGTCAGGATCTCCTTGGCGCTGGTGTTGACCTTTTCGGCCACATCCCCGTCCCCGCCGGCCTTCAGCGCGGCGGTGGTCACGTCATTGACCAGCTGGACGAAACGCTCGGTCTTGGCGGCGAAGTCGGTCTCGCAGAGCACTTCGACGATGGCGCCGCTTTTGCACTCGGTGCAGATCCCGGTCCAGACCTTGCCCTGATTGGTGGAACGGCCGCTCTTCTTCTCGGCCTTGGCGATCCCGCTCTTGCGGAGATTTTCGATGGCGGCTTCCATATCGCCGTCGGCGGCGACGAGAGCGCGCTTGCAGTCCATCATGCCGGCTCCGGTCTTTTCCCGGAGATCGGAAACCATTTTCGCAGTGATAGTGGCCATAATCGTATTTCCTCAGATGTTTTCAGTTGTTGGACGGATTACTTTTCAGCATCGGCCTTGGGGGCCTTGGGAGCCTTCGGAGCCTTGGGGGCGGCGGCATCGGCCTTGGGCGCTCTGGGAGCACGGGGAGCCTTCGGAGCCTTGGGAGCAGCCTCGCCCTCGGCGGCGGGAGCTTCGGCCTTGGCTTCGGCCTTGGGAGCGGCCTCGCCGTCGGCGGCCTTGCGGCGGGTGGTCCGGCGGGCGGGAGCGGCTTCACCGTCGGCGGCGGCCTTGCGGGTGCGCCGGGGCTTGACTTCCTTCTCTTCGGCGGGAGCTTCGGCGGCGGCCTGTTCCTCGGCCAGACGCTTGGCGACTTCGGCGGCTTCCTTCTCTTCGGCCACGCGCTTGTTGTAGATCTCCTTGGCGATGCGGATCGCTTCGGCGAAAAGATTGGTGATGATGGCGACGGACTTCACCGCGTCGTCATTGGCGGCCACGGGATAGTCGACCTTCGTGGGGTCGCCGTTGGTATCGACGATGGCCACGATCGGAATGTGCAGACGGTTGGCTTCGCGGACCGCGTTTTCCTCGTTGCAGACGTCGACGATGATCATGACCTTCGGCAGCTTCTTCATTTCGGCGATGCCGTCCAGGTCGCGGTGGAGCTTTTCGGCGCGGTGGCTCAGGCTGGAGACCTCTTTCTTCTTCATGCCGTTCAGGGAATCGCTGCCGAGGATCCCGTCGATCTCGTTCATCTTGGCGATGCTCTTGCGGATCGTCACGTTGTTGGTCAGAGTGCCGCCGAGCCAGCGTTCGGTGACCGAGAACATACCCGTGCGTTCGGCCAGTTCCTTGATGGTCTCGCGGAGCTGAGGTTTCGTCCCGACGAAGAGAACATCGCCCCCGTCGGCCACGACACGCTGCAGGAAGTTGCAGGCGTCGGCGATCTGACGCATGGTCTTGGTGAGGTCGATGATGGAGATCCCGCTCTTGACGGTGTAGACGTACTCCTTCATCCGGGGATTCCACCGGCGGGTCTGATGTCCGTAGTGACAACCGGCTTCCAGCAGGTCATTGATGGTGATCTTGGCCATTTTGCAGCTTCCTTCTCTTTCCGGCGCTTTGCTTTCCGCACTTCCCTTTGGTTTTTGAGGCGGAAACAGTGAAGACGCCCTCTTGTTTGATGATCGCGGACACCCCCCATGGGCACCCTCGAATTTCCTAATATACACCCGGTCCGGGGATTTTTCAAGTTTTTCCCGGAAAAAACAGCGAAATTAAAAGGCAGACGGGTGCGGAACTTCAGCGAAGCGCCGCATCCGCCGTGGCCGACGGGCATTACGTAATCAAAAGTACCCTTCTCGAAGGAGGGAGTACGGCAAAGCCGCACGGACCGACGAAGAGCGGGGTCCCCCAAAAGTACCCAACGCCCCGGCAATGCCGGGGTGAGGCGGCTCAAACGCCGCCGAAGGCAACTTTTACAAAATCAGAAGTACCTTTCTCGAGGAGGGAGTACGGTGAAGCCGCACGGACCGACGATGAGCGGGGTCCCCCCAAAGTACCCAACGCCCCGGCAATGCCGGGGTGAGGCGGCTCAAACGCCGCCGAAGGCAACTTTTTGGGGTTAGGTTACTTGCCCATGGCCTTCTTGTAGGCTTCGACCGTGGCGGCGAGGCCCTCGGAAAAGCTGAAAGAGGGCTGGAATCCCGTGGCCTTGAGCTTGTCGATGGAGGCCCTCGAGTGCTTCACATCCCCCGCCCGGACCTCCTTGTGGACGATCTTCGACTTGGAGCCGGTGAGCCGGATGATCTCCGCAGCCAGGTCGTTGATGGAGATCTTGCCCCCGTTGGCGATGTTGTGGACCCCCGTGTGGTCGTTCATCGCGAAGAAGGCGTTGGCGGCCACGATGTCCTTGACGTAAATAAAATCCCGCGTCTGCTCACCGTCGCCGAAGATGGTGAGATCCTCGTTGGCCAGCGCCTTGGCGATGAAGATGGGCACGGCGGCGGCGTAGGCGCTTTTGGGATCCTGCCGGGGTCCGAAGACGTTGAAGTAACGCAGACAGGCGGTCTGGAGTTTGCCTTCCTGCGTGAACATGCGGCAGTAGTATTCCCCGTCCAGCTTGGTGATGGCGTAGGGGCTCTTGGGCTCGGGGAACATGGTCTCCACCTTGGGCATCACGGGGTTGTCGCCGTAGATGGCGGCGGAGGTGCTGAAGCAGAGCTTCTTCACGCCCGCGGCGGCGGCGGATTCCAGCACGTTGATCATGCCCAGATCGTTGATCCTGATGCATTCGGCGATCTTGCTCATGGATTCGGGGACGCTGATCATGGCCGCCAGATGGAAGACGTAGTCCACGCCCTCCATGGCGGAATCCACCGCCTGCCGGTCGCAGATGTCGCCCAGGCGGAAATCCACGTCGAAGCCGTTCAGATTTTCCCTGTGGCCGCTGCGCAGATTGTCCAGGACCCGGACCTCGGCCTTGCCCTGGAAGTGTTCGACGATGTGGCTGCCGATGAAACCGGAGCCGCCGGTGACGAGGATACGCATGATTCAGTTCTCCTTTTCGGTGGCCCGGGCGAAATCGAAGTTTTCGAGATAGTCGGGCAGTCTGGGAATGTCGATGGCGCAGTTGCCGTTGCGCATGGAGTCGGCCCCGGCGCACCCGGCGGCCACGCTGTAGCGGGCGGCCTGGGGCGTGGACCAGACGTCGTACTTGCCCCGGAGCGCATCCACGAAGCTCTGGACGATCCGGGGATCGGCGCCGCCGTGGCCGCCCACGGCCGTGGGCATCCGGTAGGTGTTGTCGCCGTAGATCCGGTACTTGCACTCCCGGTTGTTCCACAGCTGGATCTCGCTGCCGCCGTGGTTTTCCAGCCGGCCGCGGGTGCCGATGACGGTGTAGTTCCGGCAGCTGTCGGGGGCGTAGTGGCACTGCAGGTAGCAGGCGAGGACGCCGTTGTCCAGGGTCATCTGGATCATGTTGAGATCGTTGACTTCGATCTCGGGATAGTATCCCGAAGTCTCCTCCGGGGGCCAGTTGGCGTCGGACCAGGCGGCGACCTTGACGTAGGGGATCCGCTTCTGGGAAACGTCCCTGCGGGGCAGCTTGTCGTAGACGGTCAGATTGCCCATCCCGTGGACACGGGTGCTGTAGCCCCCCGCCAGCCAGTGGATGATGTCGATGTCGTGAGCGCCCTTCTGGAGCAGCAGCGTGTTGGCGTAGCGTTCGACGGCATGCCAGTCCTTGAAGTAGGCGTCGCCGCCGTAGCAGATGAAGTGACGGCACCAGACGGTTTTCACCTCCCCGATCTCGCCCGCGTCGATGAGCTGTTTCATTTTGCGGGTGAAGTCCATATAGCGCATGTTGTGCCCGACGACCAATTTGGTCCGGTTGCGGTAGGCGGTCTCGAGGATCCGGTCGGCTCCGGCGAGGCTGATGGCCAGGGGCTTTTCGAGGTAGACGGGGACCTTGTGCTCGAGGGCGAAGACCGCCATTTCCTCGTGGAGGAAGTCGGGCGCGGTGATGAAGACGCCGTCCAGATGCTCCTTTTCGATCATTTCCCGGTAGTCTTCGTAGACGGCGGGGGTGGACTGGAATTTTTCCGCATGGCGCTTGAGGAAAAGTTCCCGTGCATCGGGATAGATGTCGGCCCCGGCCACGATGCGGACGCCCTGGTCGGGCTTGTGGGCGTTGTCGGAGAGGGTGCCCCGGCTGACGCAGCCGATGACGCCCAGACGAAGTTCCTGCATGATGAGATCTCCTTGGTTTGGGTTGTTGCCGTAAAAAAACGCCTTCGACACAATATAGCCTCGGAAGAGGTTTTTTGCCAGTGAAAAATCCCTCTTCCCATGGACTTTTCGGGAAAAAAAGCCCCCGCGCCTTCCGAATGGAGCGCGGGGACGGGAGAGGGCGAAAGCCCTTTACGCCCTGGGGGCGTCGGCCGGAGCCTTTTCCTGCGGGGCCACATGGCCCAGATATTCGGGCAGCTCCAGCCCGGCC
Source organism: Lentisphaeria bacterium (assembly GCA_017443585.1). GTDB lineage: Bacteria > Verrucomicrobiota > Lentisphaeria > Victivallales > Victivallaceae > UBA1784. Next base: position 8,346 of record JAFSYV010000187.1, read on the forward strand.
ATCTTGGCCACGTCGTGGAGCGGGGGCAGACTGCCCATCATGCCGGAAAGAAAGTTGGCCGTGGAGGTCTTGCCGTTGGGATTGGTCCCGCCGTCCCAGACGGTGACCTTGTCGATCTTGATGTTCCGGATGGCTTCGGTCTGAAGCGCCACGATCTCCTGAAGTTTTTCGATGAGGAGCATCTGCGAGGCCGCCGTCGCGTCGGAGCCGCAGGATTCGATGATCCGGCGGTAGCCGTCGCCCTTGGCGCTGAGGATCTCCAGATTGCCCTTGGCCTCGGCGGAAAGCTTCGCGTAGATGGCGTCGGCTTCGCCCTTGGCTTCCCGGCGCCGCTTCTCGGCCTCGGCCTCGGCGGCGATGGTGATCTGCTGCTTCTGGATCTCGGCGGGAACGATCACATCGGCCCGCTGACGCTGGGTCTCCATTTAGGCGCGGGACTTCTGGGCCTCGGCTTCCGCTTCGAAGCGGGCCTTTTCGATCTTCGCCTGAGCGATCTGC
>JAFSYV010000188.1 GCA_017443585.1 Lentisphaeria bacterium
AGGCGGGATCGTTGAAATCCCCCGGCCGGGCGAGGTCGAATTTTTCCATCCGGCTGTCCATGAGAAAGACCAGCTTTTCCATTTCGGGCGCGGCGGGACCGTAGAGCCGGATGCAGAAGTCCCGGACCAGCGCCTTCGGGTCCAGCTTCGGATCCCGGAGGAGCGAGTTCCACACGTAATAGAAAGGCGCTTCGAAGCCGAACATGTCCCCCCAGCCGCTGCGGTAGATGCCGTGAACGCGGGTATCCCGCCGCAGATTCCGGGCGTGGGCGGTGATGAAGGAAAGGGGCCGCTTGGGGGTGAGCCCCATTTCGTTGTAGCTGCCGAAGGTGTAGTCGTAGCAGACGAAGTCGCCGGGGACCTTGTACTCCTTCCAGATCTTCATGGAGTCGAAGGTCCAGGGGGCCAGGTCGATGCGGACGTTGGGCGGGAACTCCTTGAAGGTCCGGGGCAGGACCCGCGTCGGGCCGTAGGAGCTCATGCAGATGAATTTGCCGGGGAACTCGGGGCAGAGTTCGCTGGCGATCCGGCGATGGAGGATCCAGAGCTTTTCGCTGAACTCCTTCACACCGAAAAGCTTCGCGCAGTTCTCACACTCGCAGGGCCGGAATCCGTCGGTCTGGGAAAGCTGGACCATGTCGTACCCTTCCCGCAGGTTTTCCGCCACATTCTCCTTGATGAGCTTCTGCACGGTGGGGTTGGAAATGCACAGATGGTTGTAGACGCCGTTGTGGCGCTTGCCCCTGATGAGGGCGAAGTACTCAGGATGCTCCTTGTAGTACTTCTTCACCGGCACGGCGCGGACGTAGCTGTGGCCGCCGTACTCCTTGAACCAGGGGGCCCGGTAGTGGCCGTTGAAGGTGTCGTAGCAGAGCCCGTGGAAACGGCCGATGTTGAACTCCAGATTGGGGGCACGGGCGAACTTGTAATGCTCCGGCACGGCGACCCTGGCCACGGGCTTGACCGAAAGCCCCTCGAACCTCTTTCCGGGGAAGAGCATTTCCGCCCCGCAGAATTTCCGCAGGAACTCCGCCGCGGCGATCCAGGAGCCCTGCCCTTTCCCGAACCGGGAATCGTTTTTTCCGTAGCGCTTCTCGAAGCCGTAGAGGAAGATGTCCCTTCCCCGGACTTCGATCCGGTGTTCGTTGTGCTTCAGGGAGGGGATGTTCCCCAGCTTCTTCACCTGACCGATGAAGACGCCGGGGGAACCCGGCTTCAGCGCGGACTCCTTCACCACGGGGAGCCGGACGCCCGCGGTGCGGAACACCGCCTCACTCACCAGCTCCGCCATCTCCTTCGTGAAAACGTCGGCGTCATCGGGCATGACCACGGAGTAGACCGCCGGGCGGCTCCTTTCCGCGACGACCAGTTCGGCGGCGCCGAGGGCCGACACCGCGAGACAGACGAGAAACAGCAGCACTTTCTTCATAGCAACACTCCCTGACAGACGAAAGGCCGCGTATGCGGCCCGAAAATTTCAATATTCCCGGTAGAACTCATCGGGGTCCAGGGTGCGGCCGTACTGAGGCGTGTCGGGCACCTTGCCGTACTCGAGCTCCTTCACATGGCCGTCGATGAATCCGATGTTGGTCTTTTTGCCGTGACGGAAGGAAAACCGGCTTCTTCTGTAGATGGAAGCGCCTTAACCGGAGATGCTCACCGCGGCGGGGAAGCGGGAGTAGATCCCGTCATACCCCAGATCGCCGCAGAGCATCCGGCCCGAGGCCTTTCTGACCCGCTTCAGGTTCGACCGGGAGGGAGACTCGCTCTCGGTCGAAGTCTTCATTCCGTCCGCGTACCAGTAGTTTCCCACGTAGTAGGTGGAAAAGCTGTAGCTGAAATTGGGGTTCGGCATGTCGGTGGTCCCGCCGAGGCTCTCGGAGTTGGCCCGTTTTCCCGAGGGGCAGATCACCTGTTTCGGGGCGATGTTGTTCTTGGATTTCCAAACCCCGTGTTCCCGGTCGGCCCCGATGAAATTGGCGAGACCGCCCTCGTTGTACCTGGGATTGTCATCGGAAAAGCGGTTGAAGATGTAGTTGGAAACACACACCGAGGTGGGCGAGCTGGAAAACTGTCCCTTGTTGTTTTCCGCGTACTGGAGCGCCCCGAAGGTCACGTTGCGCAGCTTGTTCTGGCAGTCGGTGGCCTTGGCCCGGTCCCGGGCCTGCTGCAGTGCGGGCAGCAGCATCGACGCGAGGATCGCGATGATGGCGATGACGACCAGAAGTTCGATGAGTGTGAATCGGCGTTCAGCGACAGGACACATTTTCCGGGAATCTCCTTTATTCGGTTTTTACGCAGTGTTGCAGTAATATACACTGCAAGAGGTGTCATGTCAAGCCGGAGGCATGAAAAAATGTCTCCCTTCCCCAAAAAAAAGAGACAGCCGTCCGGGAATCCCCTCCGGACGACTGCCGCACGGTTTCCAACCCCCTCCCGAAAAAGGGATCTCGTTGCAGTGCGTTTTCAATTTACTCTTTTTCCCCGGAATTCTCAAGCCCTGCCCGGAATTTTTGTTTAACTTCAAAATTAACTATCGTTACTGAATTGTAAAAACAAGCTCATATTTAATTAAACAAAAAACTAATAGAACGAAAAAAACAAGTACCCACCACATGTGCGGCGCGAAAAACGGCGGCGAGTCGGACCGGTCCGACTTTTCAGACTTGTCCGACCTGTCCGACAGCCCCCGTACCCGCAGTTTCCGGGAATTTCGGAAAAAAAGAGGAGACAGGGCTTTTTTTTCGGGGCTTCGGCACGTATATTATGCCCGTGACACCGTCAAAACATAAGGAAACTTCGATATGAGCGGAAAAGTGTGGAGCCCGGCACAGGCACGGGAATGGTACGACCGGATGCCCTGGCTGCGCGGGGCCAACTACCTGCCGGCGGACTGCCCCAACCGGATCGCCTTCTGGCAGGAACTGGACTTCGAAAAACACCTCGAAACCATGGACCGGGAAATGGCCGTCATGCACTCCATCGGCTACAATTCGATCCGCGTGATCCTGGAGTTCATCGTCTGGGACCAGCAGCACGACGGCTTTCTCGAACGCTTCGAACAGGTCGTTTCCACCGCCGCGAAATACGGCGTTTCCCTGATGGTCTGTTTCGGCAACGACTGCACCGTTCCCAAGGACGAAAAGTACCGGGCGCCCGAACTCGGGCCCCAGCCCTGCGACTGGGGCTACCACGGCGCCCGGAAAAATTCCCCCCACAGCGGCTACAGGAACGCCGTCGGCTACAACCCCGTGCTGGACGAACCGGAAACGGCGGAGCGCTTCTACGCCATGGTCCGCGAGATGGTGGGCCGCTACGCCGCCGATCCCCGGATCGTCGTCTGGGACCTCTTCAACGAGCCCGGCAACGGCAACCGGGGCGACGTGTCGCTCCCCCACGTGAAAAGAATCTTCGCGGAAGCGAGAAAGGCCGCCCCCATGCAGCCCCTCACCTCCGGCATCTGGCACAGTCTGGGCACGGAGACCGCCGCGGAACACGCCGCGCTGGAACTTTCGGACGTGATCTCCTTTCACAACTACGGCGGGTACGCCTACAACGTGGAAGAGCTTTACAAGCTCAAGAAGCTGGGCCGCCCTCTGCTGAACACCGAGTGGCTCCACCGGATCTTCGGCAACACCGTGCAGGAGCTCTTCCCCCTCTTCTTTCTGGAAAAGGTCGGCTGCTGGAACTGGGGCCTCGTGGCCGGACTTTCCCAGACCTACGAGCCCTGGGATTCCATCTGGAACGCTTACGAGCCCGGAAAGCCGTGCAGTTACGACTTCACCAAGTGGCAGCACGACCTCTTCCGCCCCAGCCTGCGCCCCTACGATCCCAAAGAGATCGAGGTCATCAAACGCTTCACGGCCCTGGCGGCGGAGCAGGAAAAGCGCTGAAATCCCCTCTCCCGCCTCACTTCTTCTTCCGGGCGAAATAGGCGGCCACGGCTCCGGCGATCTTCGGCCCCAGCCCCGGACACTTCGCGCTGATCTCGGCGGCTGAGAGTTTCTTCAGCGCCGCCGCGGAGCCGAAGGTGTTGAGCAGCAGCACCCGGCGCTTGGGCCCAACGCCGGGGATGTCGTCCAGCACCGAGGCGGCCAGGAGTTTTTCCCGGCGGCGGCGGTGGCGGGTGATGGAAAAGCGGTGGGTCTCGTCCCGGACGCTCTGAAGCAGGCGCAGGGCCGGATCGTGACGGGAAAGAATGATGGGCTCTTCCCTTCCCGGCAGAAAGATCTCCTCGTTCCTTTTGGCCAGTCCCAGCACGGGGATCACGGGACACCCCAGTTCATAGAGAGCGGTCACAGCGGCATTGAGCTGGCCCTTGCCGCCGTCGATGAGGAGCAGGTCGCACAGCTGTCCCCCTTCGGCGAGAAGCCGCGAGAACTGCCGCCGCACGGCTTCGGCGATCATGCTGAAGTCGTCGATGCCCTCCACGGTCTTGATGTTGAAGGTCCGGTAGCTGCTCCGGTCGGGACGGCCGTCCCGGAAGACCACCATGCCCGAGACCGACAGGGTGCCGAAGGTGTTGGAAATGTCGAAGCCGAAAATCAGCCGGGGCGGGACGGGCAGTTTCAGGGCCGTCTGCAGCGCCTCCACCGCGGCCATTCCGGAAGGGACGCCGGGGAGCTCCGGGTTCTCGAAAGCCCGGTTCTTCCGGGAAAAGACCGCCCGGAGATTGGCGAGGATCTCCCTGTACCTCGCGGCCAGCTCGAACTTCTCCTGGGCGGCGAAGGTGCGCATCTTTTCCTCGATCTCCTGTTCGAGGGGGGCGATATTGCCGTCGAGGACCGCCAATGCCGACTTCAGGAGCTCGCCGTAGGCCTCCTCCGTGATCGCGCCCCGGCAGGGGGCGGAGCAGTCCTTCATGATGCGCTTGAGGCAGCGTTTGCAGCTTTCCTCATTCGGATTTTCGTCCCGGCAGGCCCGGAGCTTGAAGCGGGCCAGCAGATACTCGAGGGTGCTTTTCAACGCGGTCCCGTGGGGGAACGGGCCGAAATAGCGGGCATCGTCCCCGGCCTTGAAGCGGGCGCAGCGCAGCGTGGGGAACTTTTCCTTCATGTCGAGTTTCAGGAGCAGATAGCGCTTGTCGTCCCGCATGAGGATGTTGTAG
>JAFSYV010000189.1 GCA_017443585.1 Lentisphaeria bacterium
AACTGCTCTTCGACCGCATCCGAGACCAGGAACGGCAGCCGCGCCGCATGACTTTGCACCTGAGCGTCTTCCCCCGTGCTTCCGCCGGGGCGCTTTCGGATAACAACCCTTCACAAAAGGAGACCGCATCATGATGAAACAAGGAAGAAAGTCCTCTCCGCGCCGGGCAGCCTTCACCCTCATCGAACTGCTGGTGGTCATCGCCATCATCGCGATCCTCGCCGCCATGCTCCTGCCCGCGCTGAATCAGGCGCGGGAACGGGGGAAGAGCACCAAGTGCCTTTCCAACCTCAAGACCTTCGGCTTCGCGGTCATCACCTATTGCGACACCTACCGGGACTTCATGCCCCGGCCCGCCGGTTACGCCGTGGGCAGCAACGGCGAGGTGGGCGTCAGCGGCAACAGCTTCTGGCAGTCCGCCTTCGCCGCTCTCAAGCTCATCAATGCGCCCATCCCCTCTTCTTCGAGAGCCCCCACGGGGGTCTTCGTGTGTCCCTCTGAAACCATGCAGAGAGTAGGCGTCAGCGGCGCCACGGTCTACTCGGTCTGGAACACCTACAAGGGGACCGCTTACGGAATGAACAGATACCTTTCGGTGACCTATCACTCCGCCGCCACCGGCAACGCCGCCTGCCCCTACAAGGACAGGAAGATCACTCAGGCGAAGTGGCCCTCCAGGACCTGCTCCATCGGGGACAAGTGGGTCCATCCCCTCTTCAACTCCGGCGCCATCCAGACGGAAATGCGCCCGAGATACTACGTGCCGGGCGAACGCCACAGCGACAACTGGAACTACGCCACCTTGGACGGCGGCGTCAAGTCCCGGAAAAGCTATCCCATGAAGGGGACCGCCTACGATTACGCCGACGAGCTGTGGGCTCCCACGCCCTGGAAATAAAGGAGACTCCGAAATGAAAAAAATCGCATCGCTTCTGCTGGTTTTGACCGCCGTGTTCTGCTGCGCCGCCGTCAAGGTGGACCCGGAAAAAGCCGTGATCGTGGTGGCTCGAGACGCCGACGGCGTGGTCCGTTTCGCGGGACTGGAACTCCAGAAGTATCTGCACATGATAACGGGGAAGAAGATCCCTCTCGCCGACAAGGCGATCACGGGGAAATATCCCTTCTTCATGGGGAAACCCGCCGGTGCGCCGCCCCTGAAGCCGGAAGAATCCCGGTGGGAGGTGACGAAAGACTTCGCCCGGCTTTACGGCGACTCCACGTCCCTGGGAACGTCGAGGATCTTCCTTCCCCGGATCCTCGCGCCAGCGACGAAGAGCGGCGATCTGACCGCGGTCTACGATTTTCTGGAAAAACAGCTGAATGTGCTCTTTCTCGCGCCGGGGGATGAAAACGTTTCCTTCACGCCGTCGCCGGTTTTGACCCTGAAGGAGGGCAAAGGCGTCTGGATCCCCCGGCTGACCCACCGCTATCTGTGGCCGGACCGGAGTTTGCGGGGCGCCGCGGCCCTCTTCGGAGGGGACAAGGGCCCGGCGCGGAGAAAGAACATCGAAGTCCCGGCGGCCTTCGTGCCCCGGAGCCGGACGGAATACATGCGGAAGATGGCCGGGACGCTGCTCTGGCTGAAACAGCAGCGCATGGGCCGGAGCGTGAACTACGCTTTCGGCCACGCCTTCACCCGGTGGTGGGGCCGTTTCGGGCAGACCCATCCGGAGTATTTCGCCCTGGTCCGGGGCAAGCGCCGCCCCGTGCACGCCAATCAGCCCGACCGGGTGAAGCTGTGCGTTTCCAACCCGGCGGTGTGGAAGCAGATCGTCGCCGACTGGGCCGCCCGGAAGGACCGGGGGCGCTTCATCGACGTGTGCGAAAACGATTCGGGCAACTACTGCGAATGCGCCGAATGCCGCAAGCTGGATATGCCGCCCCGGCCGGGGAAGAAGTGGGACGACGACCTTTCGGACCGCTACGTCTACTTCGCCAATCAGGTGCTGAAAGAGGCCCGGAAGATCGACCCCGGCGTCGCCGTGTGCCACTACGCCTACAGCGTCTACCGCTTCCCGCCCCGGCGGGAGAAGGTGGATCCCGAGGTCTACATCGGCTTCGTTCCCCGGATGCTGGAGCTGGAGGTCAACGAAGAGATGTACAAGGGGTGGTACAAGGCGGGCGCAAGAAAAATCTTCCTGCGGCCCAACGATTTCCACGTCAACACACCGCTCCCCATGGGCTTCGAGAAGCACATTTTCGCCGCTTTCAAGATGGGGGTGAAGTACGGCATCACCGGCACGAGCTACGATTCGCTCCACGGCTTCTGGGACATTTCCGGCCTGGCGGACTACCTCATCGCCCGGGGCAACGTGGACCCCGCGAAGGATTTCGAGCACTGGATGAAGGAATACTGCTCGGCCTATGGAGAAGCGGCGTCCGACGTGCGGGCCTATCATGACTATTTCCGGGTCAACATCTGGGAAAAACAGTTGCTGCCCAACAGGGCGGCCATCAGCGAGAAGGGCCGCTACGGAAACTTCCGCCGGGGGCTCATGTGGGACATCCACAAGTACTACAGGGAAAGCGACTTCGACAATGCGGAAAAGATCCTGCGGAACGGGCTGAAGAAAAATCTCGACGCCCAGCAGAGAAGGCGTCTGGAACGGATGCTCCTCGTCAACGAACACTCCCGGCTCACCTACCGGGCGCTGGCGGCTTCGGGGAGGGAGAAGAACCGGGCGGCGACGAAGCTCATCCGGTTCCGTCTGGCCAACCGGGACAAGCTCAATTTGAACTGGGAACGGCTCTTCGGCATCGAGATCGGTTTCGGGGACTGCACGGGGGTGAAGGCCGCCGAACTGCTGGGGGATTACGACGATTTTCAGCCGACTCCGGTGGGCTGGCTCTTCGCGCCCGACCCGAAGAACGCCGGAGAAAAGGAGCACTGGGAAAATACGTCGATCCCGGAAATGAGGAGCTGCTGGACCTGGATTCGGACCGACACCCAGTGGGAGAACCAGAAAAACCATCCCGACGCAAGTTTCCGGAAATTCATGGAAAAGTACGACGGGTACGGCTGGTACGGCGTCGCCTTGAGGATCGATCCCGCGTGGAAGGGAAAGGAGATTTCCCTCGTCTTCGGCGCGGTGGATGAATCCGCCTGGGTCTACGTGAACGGCAAGTTCGCGGGCAAACGCCTCTACGCCCAGCCTTCGGACTGGAAGACCCCCTTCGCCATTCCCATCACCGGTGTGATCGACTGGAACCGGAAAGAGCAGACCGTGGTGGTCCGGGTCCTCGACACCAACGGCGCGGGCGGCATCTGGCGGCCCGTCATGCTGGCCGTGCGGGAACGGAAGAAATAACCGACGCCGGGGGGGCGGCTTTCGCGAGGATCAGTTTTTCCGCGCTTCGCTGATGAAAGCGGAAAAGAGCTTCCGGCGGTGGGGCTCGTCGAGGATCCGTTCCGGATGCCACTGGACGCCGATCCGGAAGACATCTCCGGCGAATTCGATGCCCTCCACCACTTCGCCACACCTTACGGTCACTCGGGCGTCCCTGCCGAGACGGGCCGGGTCGATGGCCTGATGGTGGCAGGAGTTCAGCAGCACCTCCCCCGCGCCGAGAATTTCCGCCAGCCGGGAGCCGGGGGCGATGACGCCCTTGTGGTACTGGTCCCGCCCGCCCGTGCGGTGGTAGAAGACGAACTCCTCAAGATCTTGGAGCAGACCGCCCCCGGCGGCCACGTTGAGTTCCTGGGCGCCGAGACAGACCCCCAGCACCGGGATGGTGCGGCTGAAGGCCTTCTTTATCAGCGTCAGGTGATTGACCGCCACGTCCTCGGGCATGGGGTGCACCTTGCCCTGATCCTTTTCGCCGTAGAAGGAGGGGGGGATGTCCGGCCCGCCGATGAGCAGCAGCCCGTCCACCATGTCCAGATAGTCGTCGAGATACTGCTCCTCCACGAAGGCCGGGATCGCCACCGGCAGGCCCCCCGCCTGGTAGACGGCGGCGGCGTAGTTGTTGGGGTAGATGTAGCGGACGTATTCCTCGCCCTTGAGCCCCAGGATGACCTGGCGCAGTGTGGTGAACCCGATACGCGGCGTTCTGTTCATGGCAAATGTTCCTCTGAAGTTTTCGGGCCTGCCCCGGCGGAGGGGGCTGACCGCGTGTTCTGTTTTCGGGATAATATAGCACGGTTTCGCCGTGTTGCAACCGAAAAGGGATTTTTTTTCCGGAAACATTTGCAATATCGGGCGCGCGGTGTTATATTCTCCAAACGGTTTGCAAGATCATGTCCGATCAGAAAACTTCAGCGAAGGAGCCTCGATGATGAGAAAATACATTTTTCTGCTGCTGGCCTCAGCCGTTCTTTTGAATTGTTCCGGCGCCGACCTGCGTCTGGATGTGCGGGGGCTGCCGGAAAAGGGAACGGTCCGGCCCGTTTCCGCCGGATGCACGGTCAGCACGGTGGTCCGGGGCGGGGAAAAGATCCGGACCGTCATCATCCCGCCGGGAAACGACTGGAAGCCTTTCGAAGTGAAGATCGACGCTTCCGGCGTTCCGGGCGTGACCCTCGTTTTCCGCAGCACCAACGATACGGCGATGCTTCTGGACGACATCACCGTTTCCGGCGGCAAGCTGGCCAACGGAGACTTTGAAAATGTCTCCGGCAAAGGCCGTTTCGGCGCCTGGAAGTCCGGCAAGACCGGTATCGTCACCGACCCCAGGCTGGTCCGGTCGGGCAAGGCCGCGGCCCGGGTGCGCTACAAGGAGATGCTCACCCAGACCGTGAAAGTCACTGCTCCGGAAGTGACGGTCCGGGGATTCGTCCGCTACGAGATCCCCCCTGTGGAGGCCAAACTCCCCAAGGGGGCCAACATCGTCTTCGACCCCGCCATGGACAAGAACGTACCCCTGGTCATCAGCGTCGGCAGGCTGGAGCTGCATCCCACCTTCGAAAACTGCAGCGTCTACATCAACCGTCTGCCTGCGGAACGGGGCAAGAAGCTCAAGGCGGCCTTCTTCTTCCGCAAGCAGGGGACCAAGGCTTTTCAGGAGGCTCTGCCGCCTTCGGAAATCAAGCAGGAAAACGCCTGGCGCGGCTCTCTGCTGTTTCTCGAGGAAAACACTCCCTACGACTTCAAGGCCGTCATTACGGGCGAAGGAAACTACCGGACCGAGGTCAAGGGTTCGTTCAAGACGCTGAACAGCAAGGTCCCCTGCGAGACCTGCGTCATCCCGGCCGGGCCCATGAAGACCCCCATCCGCTCCGGTACGCCCGGCAAATACATCCGCTACACCTCCAACGGCGCCACCGTCACCGCTCCCGGTCCCGGGACCCTTGCCGTCTTCAACCTGGAGAAAAAAGAGAACATCATCTTCGACAACATGGTCATCGACGCCCGCGGGGCCCAGATCGCCTTCAATCTCCTCAATTCCAAAAACATCATCATCCGGAACTGCGAGATCTTCAACTTCGGCCGGGACGCCGTGGGAACCGTCCGCTACGGAGTGGATGAGTATTACAGCGGCGGCGCCCGGGGCAAGGACGGAAAACTGCTTTACGACGACCTGGCCTTCAAACTGGTCAAGACGCGGAACGTGCTCATCGAAAGATGCCTCGTCCACGATCCGGTCTTCTCGGCCCAGACCTGGGTCCACGCTCATCCCTCCGGTCCCGGCTGCCTGAAGGTCACGAATACCCGGGGCACCGTGGTCCGCTGGAACGACTTCGCCGGAAGGGACAAGGCCCGCTTCATCGACCACATCATCGGTCCCCCCAACACCGCGCTCAGAGGCGGCTTCGGCCGGGATGCGGACGTCTACGGCAACCTGATGGTCTTCAGCAACGACGACGGGGCGGAGCTGGAAGGCGGCGGCATGAACATCCGCTGCTACGGCAACCGGATCGAGGGGGTCCTGAGCGGCATTTCCACCGGGCCCATCTCGCTGGGGCCCACCTACGTCATGGCCAATCTTTTCACCAATCCGGGCGACGACACCGGCACCGGCGGTCAGGCTTACAAGAACGGCGGCGGCAAGGCGGGCATGTGCCATACCCGCGGCACCCTCTATCTGCTCCACAACACCGTGTCGGACACCTGGCCCGGCAGGTACGGGGTGGGGAATTTCAGCCTCCCCCACAAGGATTACTACCCCGTCTGCAAGGCTTACTTGAGGAACAACATCCTGCGGGCTTCGGGGCCCTTCTTCCACCGCCTGTGGCCCACCTTCAAGACCGACTGCGACGGGGACCTGCTGGAGCGCATTGAGGAGCCGGGAGCCGACCCCGAACAGGTCAAGATCTGGAAGGAAAGGAGCGACGAGTACATCAAACAGGCCGGCATCGAACGTCACGCCATCCGGGGCAAGGCCTCCTTTCAGGCTCCCCGCCGGGGCAATTACGCCCTGAAGCCCGGAACTCCCGGCTATAACGCGGCGATGAAGGTCAACAATTTTCACCTCAGGAACATAGGTGCTTACGAGGGGTACGCGGGCGAGTGGTTCCCCAAGCGCCCCCTCGATCTGACGGGGGACCGGACGGAGCTCCACTGGGGCAAGGGGGACGCTTCGGCACGGACCTTCACCGTGACTCCGGGGAAGAACCTGAAGGGCCGGTTCAGGATCTTCTGCAGCGACGGCTTCTTCTCCGTGGCCCCGGCGGCGGGGACCTTCGTTCCCGGCAAAAAGCTGAACTTCACCGTCAAACTCGACCCGTCGGCCATGAAGGAGCCTAAACGGTACAGCGGCGTGATCCTCGTCCGCAGTGCGGAAGGACTTTCCTATCCCGTGACCCTCTTCGCCGACCGGCGGGTCTCCCCGGCGGAAGCCATCGCCGACCCGGTCCGTTTCGTGCGGGCGAAGCGTATTTCCGCCAAGGGCGACACCCAGACCTACGAAGTGACCGTCAACAAGGAGGCCCCCTGGTTCCTGATGGCTCGCGGCAAGGTGCTTCTCCCGAAGACGAAGGGCAAGTTGACATTCGAATTCGGCGATCTGAAGGGAGACGATCTGCTGGTGCCCTTGAAATGGTCGGGCGGCATGATGACGCTCCGCGGGGCGGAATTCAACCGGCTCCGGCCGGTGTACCTCAAGAAGGGGCGGAACACCTTCACCTTCCGGAACATCAAAGATGTCGCCGTGGATGAAGTGATCCTGACCCGCGAACCCGAGACTCTGGTGCGGAACCGGGACTACCCCGTCCTCATCGGGAAATAGAAAAACAAAAGGAAAGAGAGAATAAAAATGCTCGAAATCACCAATTTGCGCGACGGCGCGATCCTCAACCGTCATCACGGGACCGAAACGCCCGATCATCTGGAGATCACCGTGGAGGGCATCGCCGACACCCAGGCCGAAGTCACGGTCAACGGCCAGGCCGTCCGGCGCCGGGACCGGAACTTTTCCGCCAAGGTCCGCCTGACGCAGCGGATCAACAGGATCACCGCCGAGGCCTCGGACTACTACGGGGTCCGTACCCTGACCCTCACGGTCATGTGGGACAAAGCCTCCTTCAAACGGTACAACTTCTTCTTCGACGACTGCTCATTCTTCCTGCGGTGGATCGCTCTGAACAGACCCGCGTCGCTCTTCGACGAGATGTTCCTCGGGCGGTTGAAGTCCATCCACGCGAAATACGGTTCCCGCTTCATGCTGAACCTCTTTTTCCACGACGACCACCACGACTTTTCCATTTCGGACTTCCCCGCCGACTACAAGGGGGAGTTCCAGGCGAACTGCGACTGGCTCAGGCTCTCCTTCCACGCCAGGAGCGAATTCCCCGACCGGCCCTATCAGAACGCCTCCGGGGCCACGCTGGCGGCGGATTTCGATGAGATCTACCGCGAAGTCTGCCGCTTCGCAGGACCCGAGTGCTTCATCCCGCCCATGGTCTTCCACTGGGCCATGACCAACCCGGAAAACTTCCGCGTCCTCCAGGAGCGGGGCACCCGTTGCCTCGCGGGGGGCTTCATCGGCTGTCTCACGGCTCTGGACGAAAAGCACGTCACCGAAGTCACCGACATCGGCTACCACTACGAGCAGGATGTGGCCCGCTACGTCCGCGCGGCCCACCTGATGTACGACAGAAAGTACGATCTGGTGCTGCTGAACAATCTCTGTTGCTGCAATTTCGACGACATCCCCACGCTGCGGCGGCGCTTCGCTTCCGTGGAGCCCGACCGGGACACCTTGAGCCTCATGACCCACGAACAGTACAGCTATCCGGACTACTTCAACTACATTCCGGACCACCTGGACCGGGTGGAGGAGGCCTGCCGTCTGGCCGCGGAAGCGGGTTTCCAGCCCGTCTGGTTCCCCGAAGGGCTCCTCGGCAACACCGCCTGGGAAAAGTAACCTTTTTGCGGAGGTTAAAATGGCGAAGCCCCGTTACGCGTTTTTCTGCGACAATCACACGCAGGCCGAAGTCCGGGACTTCGCCTGCAACTTCGACGGCGAAAAATACGGCGACCAGCTGGCGCGCTGCGGAGTGGACTTCTTCACCTTTCCCGCCCGGTGCAACCGGGGTTTCGCCTATTACGACACGGATATCGGAACGCGCCATCCGGCCCTGAAAAGGGACCTTTTCGGCGAACTTGCCGCCGCCTGCGAAAAACGGAACATCGCCATGGCCGCCTACTTCAACGGCGGCATCAGCGGTGTCGAGGCCGTGCAGCACCCCGAGTGGGCGCTGGTCAACCCCGAAGGCGGCGTCATGCTCGGCACTGTCCGCAGGGAAAGCCCCTTCATCATCCGCATGTGCTTCAACTCCCCCTACCGCAGGCACCTGCATGCCATGATCGCGGAGGTGATCGAAAAGTATCCTCACATTTCCGGATTCTTCATCGACTGTCTCCACCAGGCTCCCTGCCTCTGCCCGTACTGTCAGGCGGAACGGGCCCGGCGGGGCATCGGAAGTCCGGAGGAGCTGGCGAAGATCACCTTGCGGGAGTTCTGCGCGGAAACGGCGGCGCTGGTCAAGAACTTGCGTCCGGGGGCCAACTGTTTCTTCAACTCCGTCAGTTTTTCTTCGGCCGGGGAGAACAATTCGTTCCTCGACTGCGAATGTCTCCCCACGGGAGGCTGGGGTTACGAGTTCCTGCCCGTGCGGGCCCACTGGCTCCCCGAGCTCCGGCCCGGCGGGCCGGTCTTCAACATGACGGGGCGCTTCTACACCTGGGGCGATTTCGGCGGCCTCCGGCCCGACGCGGCTCTCGAATACGATTTCTTCTACGGGCTCATGTTCGGCATGAGACCGGAAACGGGGACCCATTTTTCGCCCCGCGGCGAGCTGGATATGCCGGTCTTCGACACCGTGGCCCGGGTCTACGGCAAGCTCCGGGAGTTCGAAAGTTTCTTCACCTCCGCCCCCCGGCACACCGAAGTGGCGCTGGTTCTCGGTTCCGAAGAGGAGCTCAACGACCCCGAAGTGCCGCTCCGGGCGGCGGTCCGGGCTCTGGAAGAGCTGCACGTCCCCTTCTCGATCATCACCGACGAAGCGCGTTCTCTCGATTCCTTCGAGGTGGCGATCCTGCCGGAAAACCGGGAAATTTCCCCCGTGCTGCGCCGGAAGCTCGAAGGATTCGGCGGGGCCGTCATCGGCTGCGGCAGGGCCGCCGCGGAGGAACTGGGAGACCTTTTCGGCATCGAATGCGCAGGAGCCGCGCCGGAGCCGGTCTATTACGACGCGCCGGGGATGGCCCGCGCGGCCTACGCCGGGGCGGAGAAACTGAAGATCCTGCACGGAGCGGAGGGCAGGGGCGCACTGGTCGCGCCCTATTGTTCGAAGGGGTTCGAAAACGGCATGGCCGTCTATTACACGCCGCCCGACAAGGCATTGCCCTTTCCCCTCACGGTGCGGAAAGGACGGAACATCTTCTGCGCCGCCCACCTCTTTTCGGGACTGCTCGTCCGGGGGGCGGTGCATCTGCGGACTTTGCTCGAAAGTATGCTTGCCGAGGCGCTTCCCCGGCCCCGGTTCCGGAGCAGGGGGCTTTACTCCTTCACCCGGATCGCCCTGGCGGAAGAGAAGGGGAGGCAGTTCATCTATCTCTTGAACTATCTGCCCGAAGCACGGGGCAAGACCTTCGCCGTCGAAGAGGGGATCGATCTTCTCGGGGCGCGGGTGTCGCTCCGGGTCGAAGAAGGGACGGTGGAAAAGGTGCTCTGGGGACCGGAACGCAGGGAGCTGCCTTTCACCCTTTCGGCAGGATACTGCACCGCGGATCTGCCCCCCTTCCGGGGGTTCGGGGCGCTGGAAGTTCGTCTTTCCTGACGTTTTTTCCCCGATTTTCCCGTTCCGGAGCTTGATTTTACGGTCGATCGGGGTTATTTTTATAGAGCGGCTTTTTCGAAGGACCGCCCAAGACCAATTTTTGCGGAGGATCTGAGACCTATGACATTGACTCATTACGGATTTCGGGAATGGGGAAGCGCCCTGGCGCTGGCCCTCGTGCTGTGCGGCCTGGCCTGGTGGCTCTACCGCATCGGTTGGCACATATCGGCATGGATAAGCGCCGGCGTCGGAGTGGTGCTGTTCCTCGCGGTGGCCTTCTTTTTCCGCAATCCCTGCCGGAAGGTCCCCGCCGACCCCGGTCTGCTGGTCAGCCCCGCCGACGGCGTGGTCCGGGACATCGAGATCGTGGATGACTTCGACATACCCCCCTTCACCGGAAGAGCCCGACGCATCGGCATCTTTCTGTCGGTCTTCAACGTCCATGTCAACCGGGCCCCGGCGGCCATGACCGTGGAAAGCACCCACTACCGGGAAGGGGAATACCTGGACGCCCGCCACGCCGAGGCGACCCGCCGCAACGAAGCCATGACCATCGCCGGGCTCCGGACCGAAGGGAAAAAGAAGATCCCCCTGGCCGTCCGGCAGATCTCTGGGGCCATCGCCCGGCGCATCGTCTGTCCGGTGCAGGCCGGAGCGAAGCTGAAACGGGGCGAGATCTACGGCATGATCAAATTCGGCTCCCGCACCGAGCTCTACTTCCCCGTGGAAGAGGTGGAGGTCAAGGTCAAGGTCGGCGACGCGGTCCGCGGCGGAAGTTCCATCCTCGCTTCGGTCAAGGATGACGACTGACCATGAGAGCGAAGATCAAATTTTCCGAACTCGGACGGCGGATGCTCAAGTGGATCCCCAATGCCCTGACCCTCTGCAACAGCCTCTGCGGCTTTGCCGCGATCCTCTGCTCCTTCCGCGCTTTCGAGACGCGGCTGGGCGGAGGCGGATGCCTCGGCGCGGGCGCCGACATGAAGTGGTTTTTCGTTGCGGCGTTCCTCATCTTCTGCGCCATGATCTTCGACGCCATGGACGGCCTCGCCGCCCGGCTCCTCAACGCGGCCAGTCTCCACGGGATCCAGATGGATTCCCTTTCGGACATGGTCACTTTCGGCGTGGCGCCGGCGGTGCTGGTGGTCATGGTGACGGAGTCCCTCTACAACTGGCATGCGGCCCATCCCGTCTTCGTCTATGCCTGCAGCGCGATCTATCTGGGCGGGGCCGCGCTGCGCCTCGCCACCTACAACGTGGCCGCCATGAACAACGACGGGAAGAAGAACCCCAACTGGTTTTCCGGGATGCCTTCGCCCGGCGCGGCGGCGGCGTTGTGCGTGGTGATCTTCGTCATGCCCGGTTTCAGGGATTTCTTCAAGGCGTATCCCCTGATCCTGCCCGTTTACGCAGGACTCCTGGGCATCCTCATGGTTTCCGGCATCCCCTATCTTCACGCGGGCCGTTTCCTCATGTCGGTGAAGCGCAATCCCAGGCGGCTGATCCTGCTCGTTCTCGTGATCCTGGCGGCGGCGGTCTTCCGGTACAACGGCGTGGCGGCGGTCGTGACGCTCTACGTTCTTTCCGGTCCCGTGACCGGCATATACAATCTTCTGAGCAGAAAGGGGACTTCTGGAGCATGAAATTCCTTGTTACGGGCGGTGCCGGGTTCATCGGCAGTCACCTGACCGAAAAACTCCTCGCGCTGGGTCATGATGTCACCGTGGCGGACAACTTTTCCACCGGGAGCCCGGCCAATTTGAGCGCCGTCAAGGAGAATCCTGCTCTGAAAGTGGTGGAAACCGATGTGTCCGAAGACCGGGCCACGGCGGAAAAACTGGTGAAGGAGTCGGACATCGTCATCCATCTGGCCGCGGCCGTGGGGGTGGAGCTGGTGGTCAACGACCCCGCCCGCACCATTTCCACCAACGTCCGGGGCACGGAGAACGTGCTCCTGCCCGCGGCGGCGTACGACAAGAGGATCATCGCCGCCTCCACCAGCGAGGTCTACGGCAAGTCCGGCAAGGAAAAGTTCGCCGAAACCGACGATCTTCTCATCGGTTCCCCGGATCACTCCCGGTGGAGCTACGCCTGCAGCAAACTCCTCGACGAATTCTATCTGACGGCTCTGGTCCGGAGTTCCGGGCTCCGGGGCACCGTCACCCGCTTCTTCAACACGGTGGGGCCCCGGCAGACGGGACGTTACGGCATGGTGCTGCCCCGGTTCGTCCGGGCGGCGCTCGAGGGAAAGGACCTGCAAGTTTACGGGGACGGCGGTCAGTCCCGCTGTTTCTGTCATGTGGCGGATGTGATCCGGGCCCTCGTCGCCCTCGCCGGGGATGACCGCGCCTACGGCCAGGTCTACAACATCGGCTCCCAGCGTCTGGTGACGATCCGGGAACTGGCGGAGCTGGTCATCGCCCGCACGAAGAGCACTTCGAAGATCGTCTTCGTGCCCTACGAAAAGGCCTACGCCAAGGGGTTCGAGGACATGCGCCGCCGGATGCCCGACACGGCGAAGATCCACGCTCTCTGCAACTGGACTCCGGAAAAGTCCCTCGAAGAGATCGTCGACGACGTGGCGGAGTCCATGCGGAAATGAGCCGGATGCAGTGGAAACGGCTCCTCTCGCCCAAACGGCTGGGGAGCAGTTCCCCCGGAACCATTTCGCCGGAGCGTTCCCCCTTCCAGCGGGACTTCGACCGGGTGATCTTTTCCGGCGCTTTCCGGCGGCTTCAGAACAAGACCCAGGTGTTTCCCCTGGTGCAGGCGGACTACGTCCGCACCCGGCTGACCCACAGTCTCGAAACCAGCTCCATCGGCCGTTCATTGGGGACGGCGGCGGGGGTCTTTCTCAAGAAGAACTACGATCTGGGCGACGCGCAGGTTTCCGACGTGGGGGCCATCGTGGCCACGGCGGCCCTGAGTCACGACATCGGCAATCCGCCCCTGGGGCATGCGGGCGAAGAGGCGATCCGTTACTGGTTCACCACCTCGCCCGTGGCGGCGGAGATGCACGAACAGCTTTCTCGCGATCAGATCTGCGATTTCGAATCCTACGAAGGCAACGCTCAGGGCTTCCGGGTCCTGACCGTGCTGGAAATGCCCGACCAGCGGGGCGGGATGCAGCTCACCTGCGCCACGCTGGGGACCTTCGCCAAATATCCCTCCTGTTCCAACCCCGAGCGGCCGGCTCCCGGTGCGGCGGGCAAGAAATTCAACTTCTTCCACTCCGAAAAGGAGCTCTTCGCCGAGGTGGCCGACTCCTGCGGGCTGATCGGATACGGCCCCTTTTCCTACGCCAGACACCCGCTGGCCTACCTGATGGAGGCGGCGGACGACATCGCCTATCTCATCGTGGACTTCGAAGACGGGGCAAGGCTTGGCATGATCCCGCAGGAGGAGGTCGAAAGCCGCTACCTTTCGCTTCTGGAGGATCCGGGGATGGCCTCGCATCTCAAGGAGATCGTCAATCCCGTGCGGCGGACCGAATATCTGCGGGCGCTGGTCATCGGGGCGCTGGTCCGGGGGGCGGCGGCGGTCTTTACCGAAAAGTGCGACGATTTTCTGAACGGAACTCCCGGACAGCCCCTCACCGAACTGCTTCCCTGTTCGCCCAGGCTGGCCGAGCTCCGGGCCCGCAGCGCCGAACTCATCTACAACAACCGCAAAGTGGCGGAGATCATCGCCGCCGGCTTCGAAATGGTTTCCGGGATGCTGGACATCTTCGTCCCCTGCGTCAACGAGCTCGCCGCCGAGAAGCTGGGAAAGCGCGCGGCCTCCTACCGCTCCCGGCGCATGGGGGCCATGATGACGGGGATCCGGGAGTACCTGAACGATCCCGCGTGGTGCGCCAGTCCCTGCGCCCGGCTCCTCACGGTGCTGGACTTCATTTCCGGCATGACCGACGCCTACGCCATTTCCATCTACCGCAAGCTCAAGGGCATCGCCCTGTAGACCCTTTCGGAGACAAAAGAGAAACCTCCGGACCGACCAGCCGGAGGTTTCGGGGTGCTGCGACGATCTTTCCCCGCGGGGAAGTGTGCCCGGACCGACGCTGAAAGGCTCAGCGGTTCTTATCCGCCATCGCCTGAAGCTTCAGACATTTTTCGCTCACATCCATTATGTGCTCGCTGCCGAAGGGGAGATCGGCTCCCGTGGTGATCTCTTCGGTGAAAATGCTCAGATAGTCGGAGCCGCCCGCCACGGGGGGGACCGTCTCGACGGCGCTCGCACCGGTGAGGCAGAGTTTGCATCCGGGATCGGCGTAGTTGAATTCCATCACGCCCTTGCGGCCCCAGAAGGTGAAGCGCCAGTAGAAGGGGTTGGGGAACCCGATCTTTTCGGGGGCGAAATAGGAGACGTCGAAGATGACGCCGCACTTGTTGTCGAGGGCGAACATGCCCTGCGCCGCGTCCTGAAAGACCACGGGGGCGAAGGTAGCGAAGGCGTTCCAGGTCCGGGCGGCGGTGAGCTCGGTGATGGTGTGCCCAGTCATGTATTCGATGCCGTCGAAGCCGTGGATGGCGATGTCGTTGATGGTGCCGCCGTGCTTGCCGGGTTCGAAATACCAGTTGGGCCGCGTCCCGTAGGAAAGGGGATGCTGGCCGCCGAAGCTGATGGCGTGGATCTCGCCCAGTCTCCCGGAGCTGATGATCTCGCGGGCGGTGTTCACGTTGGCGTTGAGCCGCATGTCCAGCATGCAGCCGACTTTGATGTTCCTCATGTGGGCCAGGTGGCGGATCTCCCGGAGCTCCGCCAGGGAGGTGCAGAGGGGCTTGTCGGCGATGACGTGTTTGCCCGCCACCATGGCCGAAATGGCCCGTGCGCCCCGGATGGCGTAGTAATCCCCGATGGCCAGCACGTCGAAATCGACCGTGTGCATCATCTCGTGGAAGTTGCCGCAAGTGATCTCGGCTCCCTTGGAAGCGGCTTCGGCGGCGGCTTCGGCGTTTTCTTCGCAGGCCGCGACGATCTCGTACTGGTCGGATTCCTTCATCCGGTTGTAGAGGCCGTAGATGTGACCGTGACGGAACCCGACGAACGCGACTTTGATTTTTTCTGCCATGATGTTGAAAAACTCCTGTGTTTCGAACTTGTGGTATCACACCTATAACATAACCCCCTCCCGGAGAAAAGTCAAGGGGAAGCACCGGAGTTTTTCTTGACTTTTTCCTTCCGGAAAGGTATATTAGGGAAACGCACTCTCAGGAGAAATATGGACTGTACGAAAAACACCTCCGCCCGCCGGATCATTCCCTGCCTGGATGTGACCGGAGGCCGGGTGGTCAAAGGGACCAATTTCGTCGGGCTCGTCGACGCCGGGGATCCGGTGGAGTGGGCCCGCGCCTACAACCGGCAGGGCGCCGACGAACTGGTCTTTCTCGACATCACCGCCAGCTGCGACCACCGGGCCACCATGGTGGACGTGGTGCGCCGCGCGGCGGCGGAACTTTTCATCCCCCTGACCGTGGGGGGCGGGATCCGGAGCGTGGAGGATATCCGGAACCTTCTGCTGGCCGGGGCCGACAAGTGTTCGCTCAACACCGCCGCCGTCAAGGATCCGGAGCTCATCCGCGAAGGGGCGGAGCGCTTCGGCAGCCAGTGCATCGTGGTCGCCATCGACGCCCGGCGCAGGCCCGACGGCAAAAGCTGGGAGGTCTTCATCAACGGCGGCCGCACCCCCACCGGCATCGACGTGCTGGAGTGGGCCCACCGGAGCGTGGCCCTGGGCGCGGGGGAGATCCTCCTCACCAGCATGGACTGCGACGGCACCCACGCGGGCTACGACTGCGAACTCACCCGTGCGGTCTCGACCTCGGTCAACGTGCCCGTCATCGCTTCGGGCGGGGCCGGGAAGCTCGAGCACCTGGAACAGGTCCTCACCGAAGGCTGCGCCGACGCGGTGCTGGCCGCGGGGATCTTCCACTTCCGCCAATTCACCGTGGCGCAGGCCAAGGAATTCCTGCGCTCCAAAGGCATCAAAGTCAGACTTTAGATCGTGATTTCAACATAAAGGGAAGAGAAACATGTCACCGCAAGAACTGAAGAAGAAAGCCCTCGCCTATCACTGCAAAGGCAAACCCGGCAAAGTCGCCATCCGGTCCACCAAGCCCTGCACCAGCGGCGAAGAACTGTCGCTGGCCTACACCCCCGGCGTGGCCCAGCCCTGCCTGGAGATCAAGCGCGAAAAGGATCTGGTGTGGAAATACACCGCCCGGAGCAACACCGTGGCCGTGATCAGCGACGGCACCGCCGTCCTGGGGCTGGGCAACATCGGCGCCGAAGCGGGGCTTCCCGTCATGGAGGGCAAGGCCGTTCTCTTCAAGCACTTCGCCGACATCGACGCCATCCCCGTCTGCCTGAACCGGGTGGCGGGCCCCAACGGCCGGACCGATCCGGAAAAACTCATCGCCGCCGCCGCCACGCTGGAACCCTCTTTCGGCGGCTACAATCTGGAAGACATCGCCGCCCCCGCCTGCTTCGAGGTGGAACGGACCCTCAAGAAGATGCTCTCCATACCCGTCTTCCACGACGACCAGCACGGCACGGCCATCATTTCGCTGGCCGCGATCCTCAACGGCCTCGACGTCGTGGGCAAGAAGATCGGCGAATGCCGCTTCGTGGTCAACGGCGTGGGCGCGGCGGGCCTCGCCTGCAGCCGCTTCTACCTGACCGCCGGGGCGAAGCCCGAGAACATGCTCCTCTGCGACAGCAAAGGAGTGATCCATACCGGCCGCACCGATCTCAACGAGGAAAAGAAACCCTTTGCCCGCAAGACTTCAGCCCGGACCCTGGCCGACGCCATCAAAGGGGCGGACATCTTCCTCGGCTTTTCCGTTCCCGACTGCGTGACACCGGCGATGATAAAGAGCATGAACAAGGACGCCATCGTCTTCGCCATGGCCAACCCCACGCCGGAGATCTTCCCCGACGTGGCCCTCGCCGCGGGCGCCGCCCTGGCCGGGCCCGGCCGGAGCGACTTCCCCAACCAGATCAACAATGTGCTGGGCTTTCCGGGGATCTTCCGCGGCGCACTGGATGTCCGCGCGAAGGACATCAACGAAGAGATGAAGCTCGCCGCCTCCCACGCGCTGGCGGAACTGGCCCGTGCGGCCATCCCCGCCAAGGTTCGCGCCGAGCTGGAAAAGGCTTACCCCGCCGATGCGGCAAAAGGGCTCTTCCGCACTCCGGCGGGACTGCGGCGCGACATGCTCATCCCCAAGCCCTTCGATCCCAGGGTGGTGCCCCACGTGGCCCGCAAGGTGGCCGAAGCGGCCATCGCAAGCGGCGTGGCTCAGCTGACGATCGACGATTTCGACGCCTACGAAAAGGCCGTGGCCAGACGCATCGCCGCCTCCCGGGCGGAGTGATCTCTTCGCGCTTTCGTTTCTTACTTGACGGACGATACTAAAAAAGTTCCTCGAGGGAGATGTTGTCCACCCAGGCCGTCCCGGTGCAGTTGAGCAGCCAGGGGCGGAGGGAAGTGCGCTTGGCCTTTCCCACCTCCAGCGTGGTGGAAAATTCGTAGCTCACGCCGAACCACTCGGCCGTGCCCTTGGCCGCGTTGTGGTTCGGAAAGAAGTGGTTCCGGTCGTCGATGAACTGGAGCGTGAAGCCGCCGCCCTTCCTGGCCGGGACCACGTTCTCCAGCTTGACCATGGCGCTCAGGCGGTAGCGGGCCCCCGGTTTGAGGGGGGGCAGCGTCAGGTTGAAGAAGTTGCCGCCCGGGTCGCGGGAAACGATCTTCATCGCCTGCGGCGCGCTGAAGAAGATCTTTTTATCCAGCGCGCAGTAAGTTTCGGGCTTCGAGTGCCGGGCCCAGAAGGTGCTTTTGCCGCTCTTCCACACGGGGCCCCTGGCCGTCTTCACTTCATGCGTGAAGTTGAAACTGCCGTCGGGGACCAGCTCCCGTTCGGGAGCGATCATGCGCCCGTAGTTTTCCAGATCGTGGAAACTCTTGGCCCAGGGGTTCCAGGTGTAGCCGATATGGGCTTTGGGCTCCTCCCGGAGCGTCCGGCTCCGGGCGAAATTCACCGGAACGCCCTTGGGAGTGAGCGGCGGCAGGTCCTTCAGGGGGATCAGCAGTTCGATCCGGAATCCTCCGGGGATGGGGGAAACTCTGGTCTGGGCATTGGAGTTCCACTTCACGTCGCTCCGGGGCTTTGTCTGGCCGATGCTTTCCCAGCGGCAGTCCCAGAAGGAGCCTTTCGAGTTCACGACCCACTGATAATAGTTCTTCCTGTCGCCGGAAGGATTGATGAAGAACTCCACCTCGTTGTCCCGCCACATCCCGGAGGCGTCCCGTGGCCGGACGAAAGCGACGACCTTCTCCATTTTGGGTTCCTCGCAGTCGAAGACCACTTTCAACATGCCATTTTCGCGTTTGGCGGTGACGCAGGTCTTCACCGTTTCGGGCGCGGCGGGGGAGGTGTGCCAGGGCCGCAGGTACACGGGCGTCCCTTCGGCGAATTTCAGCAGATTGACCGCCTTGCTCCTCCCGGCGTACCGGGCGGCTTCCTCCTCCATGACGCCCATGAACTCCCGCTGGTAGAGCCGGATCCTCCGTTCTTCGAGGGAGCCTTTCTTGACCATCGCCGCCGCCTGGTCGAAGCGTTTGTTCAGTTCCTGCCGCTTCGCCGGGGAAAAGATCACGGTCCACAGTTCATGTTCTCCGGGGGTGGAGTTCACCGGCCCCGTGGGGGTGGTCACGGTCCGTCCGATGACCCGGCGGATCCACAGGTTTTCGAACTCCTCCATCAGCTTCTGCATGACCGGAGCGGCGGGGCCGTACATCAGTTTGTAGTGTTCGTCCATGATCGCCCGGTAGTCGGCGGCGTTGTCCCACGCGATGCGGCTTAAGACGTAGTAGTTCATGGCGTAGTAGAGAAAACGGTCGCAGTTGGAGGCGAGGTAGGCGCCGAAGAGGTGGGGCGCCACTTCCTTGTAGTAGCGCCCCGCCGCCAGCGGCGAGGGGGCGGGGACTCCCGGCAGGGCGTTGGCATGGGTCTTGTAGGTGTAGTTCCACGTCCACACCTTGCGGCCCAGCGCTTTGTGCCAGGCGGCGATGCCGTATTCCCGGCCCGGTTCGCAGACGTCGCCCCGAGCTCCGGGCTTGCCGCCGTCGTTCCACGGCCCCGTGTCGGCCACCATGACCACCACGTTGTCGGGCACCGGTGTCTTCGGCACCGCCCGGTAGGGCAGGTAGGCCATCATGGTGATGATGCCGGGGATCTTCTCCTGTTTCAGGCGGTTGGCCCAGCCGATGACCGTGCCCCAGACCACGTCGTTGGCGTAGTCGGGGCCCTTGCCGAACCTCGCCTGACATTCACGGCAGCGGCAGGCGAAAAAGCCGTCCTGGGGCATGACGTCCACGAAGGGCTTGCGGAAGGCGGTCTCGACCCACCGGGGGCGTCCCCGGTAGTACATGCCCCGCTCCTCGGGCGGGCGGCCCGTGAGATAGGCTTTCATGTCCTGATAGATGACTTCGGTCACGGGACTGCTCCAGCAGATGTGTCCGGCGAACATGCCGGTGGTCCCGGTGCGCCGTTCCCCGGTGTTCGTCAGGGCGAAGTACTCGGGATGCGTCTTGGCGAAGCGTTCCAGCAGATTGAACCGGGTCATGCCGTGATTGCTGGGCAGATAGGCGGTCTCCATCCGCAGCCGGTAGAAGTTGAGGGTCTTCTGCGGGTGGAGTTTCCTGTTCCGGTCGGGGCCTTCGAAGTAGGTGCCGTCCCAGTAGAGGGAATATTTGCGGTAGAGGAAGTCCGGCCGGTCGAGAATGGCGCATTCGGGGACGGTGATCGACTCTTTCCGGGGGACGATGGTCCCCAGCTCGCCGGGGAAGTAAAAACGGCAGTTGCCGAAACGCTCCAGAAAGTCGTAGACGCCGAAAAGGGTCGCCCGTTCGTAGTGCTGGTCCCAGACGCCGCCCCGCAGCGCCCGTGCGGGATCGACCTTCGGATCGTCGCAGCCCGCGATGAGAATATCCTTCCCCGCGGTTCGGATGAAGAAGCCGTCACGGGGAATTTGAGTCCGTGCCGGGTCGAGCCCCATTTTCGCGGCTCCGGGGCCGAAGCCCACGTAGATGTTGTGCCCCGTTCCGGGCTTGTCGGCGACGGGGATCTTGCCCCCGAGGATCAGGGAGAGGAACTTTTGCAGTTCCGCCGCCGCAAAGCGGGTCGTCTTGGGCGCATCGGGGGCGATGACGACGGTGCAGTTTTTCGCCGTCAGCGTGAAGGCGGGGCTTTTGCCGATCCGGATGCTCCGGAAAGAGCGTTTTTCCGTAGGAAACGGTGCTCCCGCGGGAAGGGTGAACGCGGCGAAACAGAAGCTCAGGACGAGGAGGGGGACGATTCTTTTCATGGTATTTTCTCCGTTGGATTATCGGGTGTTTTGATGTCTTTCCCCGGCGGCGCGGATGAAGGCGGAAAAGAGGGCCTTGCGCTGGGGAATGTCGTCGGAACATTCCGGATGCCACTGGACGCCCAGGCGGAAGACTTCACCCGGCTGTTCGATGGCTTCGACCACTTCGCCGTCCAAGGCGGCGATCCGCCAGTTTTTCCCGGGCGCGTCGGGCCGGACCGCCTGATGGTGGCAGGAGTTGACCCGCACCGTGCCCGCCCCGAGGATCTTGGCAAGGAGGGTGCCGGGCAGGATCTCCGCCGTGTGATAGGGACTTTTTTCCGCGTCCCGGTGGCGGGAAACGAGGGGGCCCAGATCCTGAATGAGTTTCCCGCCGGAAACCGCGCAGAGGAGCTGGCACCCCAGACAGACCCCGAAGACGGGCAGGGGGCGGGCCAGGGCAAGCTCGGCCGCGAGGACCAGACTTTCCTGCACTTCGGGCTTCAGGATCCGGGTCACTTCGGGGACGGGCGTTTCGCCGTAGAAGGAGGGATGGATGTCGGGCCCGCCGATGAAGAGCACCCCGTCCAGAATTTCCATGTAGGCTTCGAGTTCCTCTTTCCCGGCGAAGGGGGGCAGCTGGACGGGCAATCCGCCGCAGTCGTAAACGGCCCGGAAATACTCGTCCGGGATCTCGTAGACGTTTTTGGTTTTGACGACTTCGTTGACCCGTCCCGTGACGCCGATGAGGGGGAGTTTCATGAAAAAGGTTCCTATCTTGTTCAGTGATCTCTCAAAAACAGAATATAACCCGCCGCCGCCCCGATGTCAAGCCCGAAAAAGAAAAAAGCCGAACGTCGGCCTCGAAGTGTTGCGGCGGCCTCGCAAACAGACGCGGCCGGCGATTGGCCGATAGGCCTGATAGGCCGGGGTGAGTAAGCGCCCCTCGGCTCTGCGGTGGCGTTCGCCGCAAGTTTCGGGCGGTGGCCATAGATTCCGCAGTCGCAGTATTCATGGTATTCATGGTATTCATAGTTCCGTTTGAATTTCCGGCTTCGTCATGGTATATTATGCACCGTCAAAATCGCACGTGTGGAAAAGGAACGTCTGGATATGAACGGAAAAGTCTTGCTGGGGCTGCTGCTGGGGTTTCTGGCTACGGCCTCGTGGGGGAGTTTTTACATCGCGGGCCGGTGGCTCTACGGCGAAGAGGGGAACACCATCAACTCCTGGCTGTTCAACTTCCTGCGGTTTTCCATGGCCGCCGTCGCCCTGCTGCCGCTGCTGGTCCCGAAAAAGACGCGCGAACTCATCGTCCGGGCCTTCCGCGAGGACCTTCGGGAGTTTCTCATCATCGCCGCGACGGGGATCGTCATCGAAAGCAGTCTGGTCTTCTGCTCGTTGAAATTCACCACTGCGGCCCGCAGTTCCCTCATGGCCAACTGTTCTCCCATCGCCACGGTGATCCTCGCGTGGGTGATGCTCCGTCAGAAAAGTTCCCTCGGGGCGATCCTGGGCATGTTGATCGGCTTCGCCGGGATCGTGCTGGCGGCCGTCGCCGAGGGCGGGGACATCTACGCCGACACCGGCTGGCGGACCCTCGTCGGCGACGCCATGTCGCTGGCTTCCGGCATTTTTTGGGCCTATTTCACAGTCAAGGGGGCGAAAGTTTCGCAAAAATACGGCGGCCCGGTGTGCATGGCGGTGTGCTTCGTGCTGGGGGCGGCGATGATGGTCCCGGTGCTTTTCTTCACCGTGCGGCCCGCCGACTTCTCGGCCCTGACGCCCCGGATGTGGGGAGGAGTGCTCTACACGGGCGTCGTCACGCTCGCTCTCGCCAATGCCTGCTGGTACGGAGCCTTGCGCTACCTGAAACCGGGTGTGCTGGGCGCTTTCGGATATCTTTCGGCGGCCATCACCTTCACTTTGTCGGCGCTGGTCCTCAAGGAGCGTTTTACGCCGCCTTTCATCGTCGCCATCGGGCTGATCCTCGGGGGAATGGCGCTGATGATGCGCATGACGCCGCAAGCCGAAAAGCGGGAAGAAGAAAAAGAACTCTGAGCGGAAACGAGGAGAATCACTTATGACGGAACAGAATCGGACGAACTCGCAGGAAAAATATCTCACCCCTCTCGACGTCTGGGCAATGGCCTTCGGCTGCATGGTCGGCTGGGGGGCCTTCGTCATGCCCGGCTCCACCTTCCTGCCGGTGGCGGGCCCGGCGGGCACCATCATTTCCATGGCCATCGGACTTGTCGTCATTCTGGTCATCGGCTCCTGCATCTCCTTTCTGATGACGCGCTCGTCGGGGACCGGCGGGATCTACGTCTACACCAGGGAGGCTCTCGGGCGGGACCACGCCTTCCTCTGCTCCTGGTTCCTCTGCCTTTCGTACCTGACCATCGTGTTCCTGAACGGGACGGCCCTGTTTCTCGTCATCCGGGCGATGCTGGGAGACGCGGCGCACCGGGGCTACAGCTACGCCATTGCGGGGAGGCCCGTCTACGCCTTCGAGGTCCTTCTTTCCGTGGCCGCCCTGGCCGGGATCGGATTCCTCTTCCTCGTGGCGAAAAAACTTCTGAAACGCCTCGCCACCGTGCTCGCCGTGATCCTTCTCGCCGGGATAGTC
Source organism: Lentisphaeria bacterium (assembly GCA_017443585.1). Lineage (GTDB taxonomy): Bacteria > Verrucomicrobiota > Lentisphaeria > Victivallales > Victivallaceae > UBA1784. The sequence continues at coordinate 23,193 of JAFSYV010000189.1, forward strand.
GTCACGACGGCCGCCTGCCTGCCCCACGCCGACCCGCACGACATTTTCACGACCTTCGGCTATCAGGACGTGAACCGGGGATTCGCCATCTTCAGTCTGGTCATCCTCGCCCCGTGGGCCTTCGTGGGCTTCGAGGTGGTCACCTTCGCCGCATCGCATTTCACCTTCCCCGCCCCGAAGACGAAAAGGGTCATTACCACCTCCATCATCATCGCCGCGCTTGCGTATACCTTCATGACGCTCGTCAGCATCTCCATCATCCCGGAGGGATACTCTTCCTGGCAGGCCTACATCGCCGACCTCGGCAAGCTGAACGGGATCGTTTCCATCCCGAGTTTTTATGCCGCGAAAAAGGCCATGGGCACGACGGGGCTCGTCGTTGTCGTCGTCACCGCGATGGCGGCCATCCTGACGGGGATCATCGGGGCCTACCGGGCCACCGTGAGTCTGCTTTCCACCATGGCCGGGGACAAGATCCTTTCGGAGCGGTTCCTGAAGCCGAAACATTGCATCCTTTTCATCATGATCCTTTCGGTCCTCATCTCGTTTCTGGGGCGGAACTCGCTCGTCTGGTTCATCGACCTGACCGCCTTCGGCGCCATCGTGGCCTACGGATACACTTCCGCCGCGGCGTACAAGATCGCCCAAACGAAGAACAACTACCGGATCATGGCGGCGGGTCTCCTGGGGGTCGTCAGCTCCGTGCTCTTCGGGATCGCCCAGATCGTTCCCTGTCTGGCGGCGGTGGAGGCCATGTGCAGCGAGGCGTTCCTGCTCCTCTCGCTCTGGTGTCTCTTGGGATTCGTCTTCTACTGGCGCATGGTCCGGCGGAGCTCACTTGTCGAATACAGCAGCATGGCCACTTCGGGACTGGTGCTGTTCACGCTCCTTCTCTACACCGCCTTGATGTGGCTCGGGAAACTGCTCATTGCCCAGAAGGATCTTGAAACTCTGCAGCGGTCGCTGGTCACGGGGGGGATCGTTCTGATGGTGATCATCTTCGTCGGTCTGGTCGTCATGCTGTATATCCAGAACCGGGTGAGCAAGATGCACGAAGCGGCCCGGCGGGAAAGGATCCGCCTCGCGGAGGGAAGCCTCGCCCGGAGCCAGTTCCTCCTGAACATGTCCCACGACATCCGCCCGCCGATGAACGCCGTCGTCAACTACGCGAAACTCGCCCTCAAGGAACCGGACAGCATGCTCCGGGACTACCTGCGGAAGATCGAAAAGTCCGGTCGGGAATTGAAAACGATCATCGACGGCATCTTCGATGCGACCCGGAGCGGGAACGACGAATTCGACCTGGAACTCGACCCCACGGACCTGAGTTTGAGTTTCGAGGAACTCAGCGATCTGTTTGCCGAAGAGATAAAGCGGAAACGGGTGAACTTTTCCGTCCACGTCTCCCAGGTCCGCAACCGGTATGCGTGGTGCGATGAGAAGGACTTCAAACAGATCCTTTCGGACATCGTTTCGCGCGCCTGCCGACGTACGCCCGAGGGCGGCGCCGTTTCCGCCTCGATCTGCGAAACGGGCTCCGGGGAAAACGGATACAGCACCTACGAACTGCGCTTTCAGAACAGCGGTCCGGGCCTTTCACGGGAAGAGGCCGCCAAACTCTTCGCCGCCGACGCTCCCGCCGAAGGCGCGGACCCCGGTCTCGCCGGGACGAAGATCATCATCGACCGCATGGGCGGCACTGCGGAGGTGTTCTCGTCGCCGGGCAACGGCACCGAAATGGTCCTGCGCTTCAAATTCCGGCTCGCCCGCGAAAAGGACATGAAGAAGAAGATCGCCGTCGAAAAGGCCGCCGGCAAGTGATTTTACCCCTGATCCGGGTCACTTTCTGCAAATGAGCGAAAAATCTCAAAATTATCCGACCGAAGAGGTGAAGTTCGGCGACGAGTCCGAAGCCGATCTCAACCGGACCGTCATTGTCCCCGGTCTTGCCTCCGGCGCGGCGGACAACACGACGAATATTTCGGAAAACGGCGGCATCCCCGACCGGAAACGGAAGAAGGAGATCGAAGACCTCGTCGGCGGCGTCGACATCAACCCCTATATCAGTCTGGATCTGGACGTTTCCCCCGAACTGGAGTCCTCGCTCGAGACCGTCGGGGCGAGATACGCCATGCTGACGGAATTCGCCGAAGGGGGAACGGCGAAGATTTCCATCGCCCGCGACCGGAATCTGCGCCGGCTCGTCGCCGTCAAGTCGCTGCGGATGGATGCGGAAAACATCAAGGAACTTCTGGCCTCCTTCGTGACCGAGGCCAAAGTGACCGCCCAGCTGGATCATCCCGGCATCATCCCCATCTACGGACTGGCCCGCGACGAGCAGAACGGGATCCATCTGGTCATGAAGCTGGTCAACGGCAGGACGCTGCGCGAATACTTGAAGAACATCACGCTGAATTACCGCATCCGGGGCGTCGACGCCTTCGACGAGACCGTCGAACTCCGGAAGCGACTGGAGATATTCCTGCGCGTCTGCGACACCCTCGTCTACGCCCACCACCGCAACGTGATCCACCGGGACCTCAAGCCCGAAAACATCATGATCGGGAAATACATGGAAGTCTTCGTGATGGATTGGGGGCTGGCGAAAATCCTTTCCGAAGGAGAGGACAATTTCCCCGCGAACCGCAAGATTTCGGGAACGCTCCGCTATTTTCCCCCGGAGGTGCTCCGCGGCGACCCGCTGGACCTGCGGTCGGATATCTTCACCCTCGGGCTGATCCTCCAGGAGGTCGTGACGCTGCGGTACGCCTTCGACGGCCACGACGAAAAGGAGATCGTCGACCGCGTCCGCAAGGGGCAGATCGAGCCCGTGGTGCATCTTTTCGGCCGGAAGATCGACGGAAAACTCCGCGCCATCATCCACAAGGCGACGGCGTACGATCTGAAGGAGCGCTACCAGACCGTGGAAGACCTCGCGGAGGATCTCCGCCGCTACATGGGCGGGCTTTCCATTTCCGTCGGGGACGGCAATTTCGTGGACAAATTCCTGCGTTTCGTTTTCGAGCGCATCCTCAAGTTCTGAGGCGGCCGGGCGGTTTCGCGAAAAGGCGTGACCGGCGATTGGCTTAATAGGCCGGGGTGTGCAGGCGCACCGGGCCCCTGCGGTGGCGTTCGCCCTACGCTGTAACCGGAAGGTCCATGCCAAGTAAGGTTTTGTTTTTTCCCGAAAAAGGGGACATTCTCTTGAAAAACGGACTGCGGGGCGTTATATTATCCTCCGAATGTCATAACAGAACACCAATTCCGGAGCAGTTTCATGCAGAACATGCGCATCGTCATCCTCGCCGGGCAGTCCAACATGGCCGGGCGGGGCGTCCCCGAACCCGAAGATTTTGTCCCCATCCCCGGTGTCTTCGCCCTCAATGAAAAACTGGAGTGGGTGGCCGCCGTGGAACCCGTGACCTTCGACCGGCCCAAACTGGCGGGGGTCTCCTGCGGGCGCTCTTTCGCCAGGATGCTGCTCTGGAGCACCCCCTGCGGTCCCGTGGGTCTGGTCCCCGCCGCCGTGGGCGGCTCGCCCATATCGTTGTGGAAGCCCGGTGCCGAGGAGGAGGGCACGGGCAAACATCCCTACGACGACGCCCTGCGCATGGCGGAAGCCGCCCGGCCTTACGGCGAGATCGTCGCCATTTTGTGGCATCAGGGCGAGAACGACGCCGTCATCCACAACGACCATTACGCCGCCGATCTGGAAGAGGTGGTGCTGAACTTCCGCCGGGATTTGCGGCTCTCCGATCTGCCCTTCATCTGCGGCGAACTGGGCAAGTTCCTCAAAGGCACGAGGTGTGACTATCCCCCCGTGGAGGAGGGGATCCGGCAAGTCGTGGCGAAACTCCCCCGCATGGGGCTCGTTTCTTCGGAAGGTCTCTCCGACAAGGGGGATAAACTCCACTTCGACACCCCCTCGCAGCGGATCTTCGGGAAACGCTACTTCGAGGAATACCTGCGAATCATCGGCAAGAGGCCCGGTTACTGGTGACGTTCCGGTCCCGCCCGTTCGCGAGGCCCGGCGCACCGAACGTCGGCTTCGTCTTTGCGCGGCGCCTGTCGCTAACGCTCTCCTGTTGCCGCGGTTCGCAAACTGGCGTTGGCGTTGCCGTTGTCAGACCTGTCGGCTTTGTCGGGCAAACAAGGTATCCGGCTTGGCATTGGCGCCGTAATTGAGTTTTGCGGTCATTTTACCCTCATGATTTACCGTTTCATGCAGGGAACCGCGTCTCGTTTTAACTTTTTGCATGTCAACGGGCTTGAAAAAAGGTGGAAGGGGGAGTATATTATCCAAAGAGCGCGGCGGAAGTTCCTTCCCCGGAAGGAATGGCCGTCGGCTCGAGTTGTTGAAAAACCGTTAGATTTCAGCAAATGCTCGGAAACCGACCAAGTAAAGCGTATTTGCAAACTATCATCGTTGATGAAATGTATCCGGTGAGATTGTGTCTTCACATCTTGCCGGACGTTCTCTGGCATGATGATAGTGGGCTCTTGGTCGGGCCTCCGAGCAGTGTTTGGGAGCGTTCGGTCTTTTTTTTGCCCTCATTCTCAAGCACGCTGGACTCTTCCGCAAGGACGAAGCTCCGGCCTTTTTTATGCCTGTCTCCCTCCTTCGCGGCAAAGAAATTACGTTTTTTCTTGAAAAAGGTGTAAGAAAGGCAAAAAAGCCGACAGTAAAGTTCACAGAAGAGGAAAATCTCTCAAAAAGAAAGGGGGCAGAGAATGAAGAAGTTTTTCGCGCTATTCTTTGGGATCGGAGTTTTTTTTGCAGTGCTTGCTGATAATATTCCGGAATATGTACAGAAATGGCAGGAAAATGCCAGAAAAGGCAATGCTCTTGCTCAGTACCTTTTGGGAAATGTCTATGCCACAGGGGGAAAATCCATTCCTAAGGACGAAAAGGAAGCCGTCAAGTGGTACCGCAAATCCGCGGAACAAGGGGAGTCACAAGCTCAGTATGCGCTGGGATTATGTTACCTCGAAGGTCGGGGGATCGAAAAAAATCTGGTGGAGGCCGTTAAATGGTTTCGCAAGGCGGCGGAAAAAGGAGATGCGATCGCGCAGGAGAAAGTGGCAAACTGTTACCTCAACGGTTGGGGCATCGAAAAAAATCCGTCCGAGGCATTCAAATGGTACCGCAAGTCTGCCGAAAATGATGGCTCCCCGACGATGCAGACGATTGTCGGCGATTTCTATTGTTACGGGATCGGCATCGAACGCAATCCTGTCGAGGCCGTCAAGTGGTACCGTAAGGCGGCGGCACGAAACCTGCCGATGGCGGAACATCGGCTGGGATTGTGTTACATGAGGGGCATCGGTGTCGAACAAAATTTCGTCGAGGCGATTAAATGGTTCCGCAAGCCTGCTGAGTGGGGATTGGCGGAAGCGCAGGTCGACTTGGGCACATGCTACTGCGACGGCAGTGGCGTTGAAAAAAATCCGACTGAAGGCGTCAAATGGTTTCGCAAGGCAGCAAAGCAGGGAAGTGTGGACGCACTGTTTCATTTGGGGATGTGTTGTGTCGTCGGTGCAGGTGTTGAGAAGAATTTCGCCGAAGCCGTCAGGCTGTACCGTATTGCGGCAGAACATGGTCATCCGAGAGCGCAGTACGAGTTGGGCGTGTGTCACATGCAAGGCGAAGGCGTTGAAAAGAACTTGGTTGAGGCTGTCAAGTGGTTTCACAAGGCAGCAGAACAAGGGCATGTGGGGGCTCAGTATAACTTGGGGGCGTGTTACGCCAGAGGTGAAGGTGTCAAAAAGAATTATGCTGAGGCGTCCAAGTGGTTTCGCAGGGCAGCGGAACGGGGCCATGCGGATGCACAGTATCTCCTGGGCCTTCACTACCTCGGCGGTATAGGTGTTGAAAAGAATCAGGTTGAAGGCGTTAAGTGGGTTCGAGCAGCGGCGGCACAGGGCCACAAGGAGGGGCAAAACCTCCTTAAAGAAAAGGGATTTTAAGGAGGTCCCTCCCCACTTGAATAGTGGGGGTAATGTTTTGGGAGGTCAAGAAAGAAGAGAGAAAATAAAGGGAATGTTCGTGAGTAGGCGTTAGAATGAGGAAAATAACAAAAATCATAAAGGGGCATTCGATTACGGCAAGTTTGTTTGCCTTTTGCCTGATTTGCATACTCTTCGTTTTATCCCTGCTCCTCTGCGAACTGAGGGGGATTACACCGGTTTTCAATGAAATTGACAAAAAAGGCCCTGTTATTGTCTTTGTTGCTGGTTTGGGGGAGCCGTGGCACGAGACGCTTACCATGACGGCCCAATTGTTCAAGAATTGGAACTATGCCGTCTTCTCATGGAATCAAAAACAGAACATCATGGATTGGTTGAAACAAAACAGCCGGAGAAGACTCATTCTGATCGGTCACAGCTTAGGTGCAGGCACCGCCGTTCGGGTCGCAAATGAGAATGCTTCGGTCACAGGTCTGTTGATAACGTTGGATCCTGTTGGCCCGATGCCATCTTTCTCAAATGCTCTAAGCAATATCCCGTGGGTCAATGTTCGTGGGTGCGGGCGTTCTTGGAATGATTTTGTTGCAGGCTGCGGGGGGCGTTGGAAAACGCTTCCCAACTATTGTTTGAACGTTCGTTCGATGCGGGATCATAATGCTCCTTACCATATGCTTCGAGATATGGGGCTCTTGAAGGTGAACGCTTTTCTGCTGAAATTGCAGAATCCTCCAAAGGCAAAACGGGGTGAGTAGGAAGACGGTTTGACATTCGTACATATTGATGCAGCATTTTTATCACGAAACTGAGAATATCGGCGTGAGAGGAGGTGAGACGGAAGCGAAAATTCTGAAAAACGTAAGGATGGTAAGTTGAGTCTTGATTCCAAGAAATGTTTAATCGTAAAAAGTGGAGATCAAAATGAAAAAAATCTTGTTGATGGTCGTTGCATGTCTTATGCTGGTTATCGGTGGGTGCAGAAGACCTGACGCTACGATTGTGGACAGGGAGACCGGCCAGGCAACCGATGTTTATGTGAACCACGAGCCTCCCGAAAAAGTCAGTGTGGGAAAAGCCCTTGCCGTGGGGGCCGGGCTGCTGCTCCTGTATTTGGTGACGGGAGGAGGCAGTTCCGGAAACTAAGTGCTGTAAGGTTGCTGACTGGGGCAATATCGCACTTCCCCCAGCCTTCGTTTCCCAGATGGAACCGTTGACGGCACAATTTTTCGGTAGTGGATGAGGCACAGACCAAAACGAGACCAAGCGCCGTGAAGGCGCTGCGGGCGCTGTGTATTGCCGCCGGGCCGGTTGCCAGTCTGCGGGCGAAACGCTGAGTGTCGCACGCCGCGTGTATCGTGCAGTGGTGAAAGATCCCGCTGGCTGGGAGGTCTGCAAACCCCGGTCGGAGCTCCACGGCGAAGGCGCTTAGCGCCGAGCGCGCAGGGGACGAACAAAGCGAACCGCCGCCGCTTCGGGCGGCGGACGCGGCCCGACAGGGGCGCGGGCGAAGTGGCGACGAGCATACGCCGACATCGAATCCGCCGCAGGCGGGCCGAGGTCGGCGCTGTAATCTAAGAAAAGAGGCTTCTCACCAAACGCCGGTCGGAGCCGCACACGCGCCAAAAAGGTCGGCGGCTGTTGCACCCCATAGACGGGGCGCCCCGTGAAAAAGAGAGGGGGGCGCGGGGGAAGAGAAAAACGCGTCGCGTTTTGCTTTTCCCCGCACCGCACAGCCTTGTAACAGTTACTGAGCGCCCGTAAAAACCGAGAGGCCCCCAGCCGTATGGGGAAGCGTGTTTCGAAAAAAATCCTGACGAACGCCTCATGGTAAAAAAGGAGGCGTCATGTCCGTTTCAGCGACCAACTGCAGGGCCGCCCTCTTCCGCCGCACCGGAGCGGAACAGGGCCGGAGCGTTTATGAGAAAAAAGGCGTGTTTCCGGCGTTTTTCATCGAACACGTGAAAAGCTCCCCGGAGGGCGAAACCGGGGAGCTGTCGGAGATCCTGCTCCCGCCCGGAGCCGCTCCCGAGGCCGGGGACGAGCTGGAGGTCGAGGGGGCGCGGTACCGGATCTCCGGCATCCGCAGCTGCATCGACGCTTCGGGGCGCTTGCGGGGATTCCGCTGCACTTTCCTGCGCTGAACTTCAGCGGGCCGGGCCCGAGGCGATGAGATTCACCCCCGTATTGCCGATGTCGGAAACGATGACCGCTCCCGGCTCCGCTTCGGGGAAACTTTTCTTCAGGATCGTGTTGAGGAGACCTGCGATGAGTTTCCGGGGCAGGGGCTTGTCGGTCCGCACGGGCTGGAACCGGCCGTCGGTGCAGCGGAGCACCGCCGTCACCACCCGCCGGGGATCCCGGAGCTCCGTTTCGGCGTAGGCCGCGCCCCTCGGACAGCGGTTGCCCGTGCAGAGGATCTTTCCTTCCTTTTCGTCGACTTCCATTTCACAGCCTGTGGGACAGGTGATGCAGATAATTCTTTTCATTTGCACTCCTCGAGTTCGAAGGAAAGGTTTTTCGCTCCCGCGGGAACGTCGGCTTTCATGGTGAGCATTTCCGCCGGACGCACCGACACGCACATTTTTTTCGCGATCTCGCTCCCGTCGGCGAGGAACGACAGCTTCGCCCGGCGGCAGCTGACGGTGGGCCGGAAGAAGAATTCGCAGCTTTCCCCCGCGGCGCACCGGCCGGGAACGACGTATTTCAAGGTTCTGCTGCACGTCACGGGCAGCTCCGCCGCGGGGAGCCCCGCTCCCGAAGCGTACCGCGCGGCGCTTTCTCCCGCCCGCCGGGCTTCCAGCGAAGCGAAGTCCACCAGATCGTGGACGTGGAGGGAGTTTCCGGCGGCGAAGACCCCCGGCACGGAGCACTGGAGCGAGGAATCCACTCCGGGGCCCCCCGTGGCCGGATCCAGCTTCGCCCCCATGGCCTTGAGCAGTTCGTTTTCGGGGATGAGCCCCACCGAGAAGAGTATCGTGTCGCACTTGAAGGTCATCACCTCGCCCGTGGTCATGTTCTCCACTTCCGCCGCCTCGACCCGGTTCCGGCCGATGATCTTCCGGCAGCGGTGCGAGAGCAGAAGCGGGATGTCGAAGTCCCGCAGGCACTGGGCGATGTTCCGGGGCAGTCCCGAGGGCTCCGGCAGGATCTCGATGACCGCCGCCACCTCGATGCCGCTCCAGCGGCACCGGCGGGCCATGATGAGCCCGATGTCCCCCGAGCCCACGATGAGCGCCCGGCGGCCCGGAAGCATGCCGTTCAGGTTCATGAGTTTCTGGGCGGACCCCGCCGTGTAGATGCCGGCGCACCGGTCTCCCGGCACGGCGATGTTGGCCCTGGTCCGCTCCCGGCAGCCCGTGGTGAAGACCGCCGCGCGGGACTCGACTTTCGTCACGCCGTCCGCGGCGGAAAAGAGGGTCGCTTCGAAGGTCCCGTCCGAACGGCGGACCACGGAACTGACCGTTTCGCCGCAGCGGATCTCCGCCCCCGATCCACGGGCGGCCCGTTCCATGCGCAACGCGTATTCGGGGCCCGTGAGCTCCGCGTTGAAGAAGCGCAGCCCGAACCCGTTGTGGATGCACTGGCACAACACGCCGCCGCAGGCTTCCTCCCGGTCCACGGTCAGGACTTTCGCACCCGCCGAAGCGGCCGCCTGAGCCGCGGAAAGACCCGCGCCTCCGGCGCCGATGACCAGCACGTCGCAGTCGATCTTTTTCATCTTACTTCACCTCCAAATCGCCCAGATGTCCGGCCAGCAGTTCGCTGCCGGGGCCCCGTTTCGTCAGCTGTTCCAGGGGGATGCCGCTTTCCTGGGAAATGATCTGCATGATCCGGGGGGCGCAGAAGCCCCCCTGGCACCGGCCCATCCCCGCCCGAGTGCGGAACTTGACGCCGTCCAGGGTCACATGTCCCCGGCGGACCGCCGCCACGATCTCCGCTTCGGAAATGAATTCGCACCGGCAGATGATCCGTGAAGCGAGCTTGTCGTCCGCATGGAGCTTGTCGATCTCCTCCGGCGAAAGGTCCCGCGCCCGTTTTTCCGGGGGGAGCTTCTTCCGGGGCTCGCTCTTGGGTTCGAGGGCAAGTCCGCACTTGCCCAGCAGATCCTTTATATACACGCCGATGGCGGGCGAGGCGGTCAGCCCCGGCGACTGGATCCCCGCCGCCTGGATGAGGTCGGTCGCCTTTTCCGACCGGGCGATGTAGAAGTCCTCATTGCCGACCAGCACGGGACGCAGCCCCGAAAAGGCCGCCACCAGATCCCGTTCCGAAATGCCGTCGACCATCTTCCGGGAGTGGACGAAGATCTTTTCCCTTTCCTCCGCCGTGGTGCCGGTCTCCTCCTTGTCCTCGGTCATCACCGCCGAAGGGCCGATCATGGTGGTGCCCCCCGCGGTGGGGATCACCAGCATCCCCTTGGAACAGGGGGTGGGCACCGGGAAGACCACGCGGGAAGGCCGGGCCGCCGAGGTCCGGTCGAGAAGATACTCCTCCCCTTTGCGGGGCTTGATCTCGAACTCTTCGCCGCCGCAGAGCCGTGAAATCTCATCGGCGTAAAGGCCGGCCGCGTTCACCGTGAAGTGGGCTTCGATCACCCGGCCGTCGGCGGCTCGCAACCGGCGGAAATCTCCCTCTCTTTCGCTCGAAACGACCGCGAAGTTCCGCCAGAACTCCACGCCGTTGAGTTCCGCCGATTCCACCAGAGAGAAGACGTAGCCGTAGGGCTCGATGACGCCGCCCCGAGGCACGAAGAATCCCGCCGTCGCCGCCTCGGTCAGCTTGGGTTCCAGTTCCAGCAGCCGCTTGCGGTCGCACAGCTCGATCCCCGGAACTTTGTTGGCCACGCCCTGCTCGTAAAGTTTCCGCAGCGCGGGCAGCTCCTCTTCGCTGTAGGCGACGACGATGATGCCGCACCGGACGAATTCGAACCCCAGCTCCTTCTGCAGATCGTCGAACATGGGGTTGCCTTCCAGCTCCAGCTTCGCCATGAGCGTCTTCGCCGCCGAGTGGTGGAATCCCCCGTGGATGATGCCGGAATTGGCCTTGCTCACGCCGAAACAGGCGTCGGCGCAGCGGTCCAGCAGCGCCACCTTGAGCTGATAATGGGAAAGCTGCCAGGCCACGGCGGCCCCCGTGGCCCCCGCGCCGATCACCGCAACATCGTAACGTTTCATTTTGTCGCCTCCTGCCACATATCCTGAAGGACACTCAGGTCCTTCACGTTCACATGGGGCCGCCCCGCCTCGGGCCAGTCCGCGTCGCAGGGAACGGGGGAGATCCACGCGGTGAAGGCCCCGGAATTCCGCCCCACGGCGATGTCGGTCCGGAGTCGGTCCCCCACCATAAGGCACTGGTCGATGGTCACACCCCGCCGCCGGGCCGCCAGCCGGAGCATTTCCGCGTTGGGCTTGCCCAGAACGGTGAGTTTCTTCCCCGTGGCGTATTCGATGCAGCGGGTGATGGCGCCGCAGTCGATGAGGCAGGTGGGCTTGTCGCTGGGACAAACCGGGTCGGGATGGGTGGCGAAGCCGGGGACGCCCTGCAGCAGGAGCCAGGAGCTCCGGCAGAGCTTGTTGTAGGTAACATCCCGGTCGAAGCCCAGCAGCACCGCGTCGGGGATCGTTTCGTCGTCCACGAGAGTAAAACCCGCCTCGGTCAGGTGCTTCCCCGGCTTGGGCATGCCGAACCAGTAGAGGCTTTTTATTTCCGGATGCTCGGTTTTCAGGTAGTCGATGGCGAAATCCGTGGAGGTGTAAAAGTTTTCCGGTCCCGCGGGCACCCCCATGCGGGTCAGCTTTTCCACGTACTCCGGCGTGCTCCACGAGGAGTTGTTGGTGATGAAAGCGTAGTTCACGCCGCGGCTCTTCAGGAAATTCAGGAATGGAAGCGTACAGTCGTAGAGGTGGTCCCCCTCATAGATCGTACCGTCCATATCCAGAAAGACCTGCCGCAGTCCGGCGAAATTTATGGCTCCCGGCATGGTGTTTCCTCCGATGTTTAGTTGGTTGTTTACTTAATATAAACTCCCTCTATATATTTGTCAAGGCCGATTTCGGTGTTCTTCGCGACTATCTTTGCCGCCGATTTCGCTTTTTTTTACATTTTTTTCGAAATTGCCCTTGCATTTTCCTCTTTTCCGGGCTATATTATGAAACGTTAAGCGCCCATAGCTCAGTTGGTAGAGCAAGTGACTCTTAATCACTGGGTCCTGGGTTCGAGTCCCCGTGGGCGCACCATTTTGACACAGCCATCCTTCTGGGTGGCTTTTTTATATGTCGGGTTTTCGTGCCGCAGGTCTTTGCTTACGGTCGAGTTTTGGGTGCGGCGGCCGTTTCACCGGGCAGCGCTCCGGCTTGAAGGTGCCGCATTCGGGGAGAAGGGGAGGATTTCGAGATGAGTTCCGGCACCATGCGCGAGGAAACGCGGCTCTTGCTGGAGTGGTACGCCGGAAACGGGCGGCAGCTCCCCTGGCGGGTCCGGGGCGGCGCCCATCCCGACCCCTATGCCGTGTGGGTGTCTGAGATCATGCTCCAGCAGACCACCGTTCAAACTGTTCTCCCGTATTTCGCGCGCTGGATGACCGCTTTCCCCACCCTCGAAGCTCTCGCCCGCGCCTCCCTCGACGATGTGCTCAAACTTTGGCAGGGGCTGGGTTACTACGCGAGGGCCAAAAAGATGCACGAATGCGCTCAGGTTCTCCTTCGCGATTTCGCGGGCCGGTTCCCCGATGACCGGGCCGAATTGCTGAAACTGCCCGGCATCGGCCCCTACACCGCGGCCAGCATCTGCGCCTTCGCCTTCGACAAGCCGGAAACCGTGGTGGACGGCAATGTGATCCGGGTCGTCGCCCGGCTCCGCGGCATCGAAACCGAAGTCGACCGCGGGAGCATCACCCCCCTCGCCGCCGAGCTCACTCCGGAAAAATCCGCCGCGGACTACGCTTCCGCCGTCATGGACCTGGGGGCCACCGTCTGCAGGCCCGTCGCGCCATCGTGCCTCCTGTGCCCCTGGCGGGAACTGTGCATCGCGCGCAAAAAGGGGATCCAGGAGAAGATCCCCGTGCTGAAGAAACTTGAGAAAAAGCACAAAGACGGGGCGGTCTTCGTCATCACGGATGAGTCCGGCGCCCTCTTTCTGCGCAGGCGTCCGGGGAAGGGGCTCCTTTCCGGGCTGTGGGAACTCCCCTGGAGCGAGGAGGGCACGCCCCCCTTTCCGGGGGAGTGGCGGGAAGAGCCCGGCGAAGTGCGCCACGTCTTCACCCATTTTTCCCTGACGCTGCGTTTCCGGCGGCTCCTTTCTCCGGTCCCGGCGGAGTTCGCTTCCCAGGGGCGTTTCGTCCCCGACGCGGAGCTGGGGGAGTATCCTTTTTCCACGCTCATGCGCAAAGTGCTCCGGCAGCTCGGGCGGCAGGTGTGATCTCCCTCGGGGCTTTCCGGAAGGTGCGTAAAAATGCCGTTTTTTTTGCGAAAAAACTTGCAATTTCGCCCCTTTGCGGCTTATATTAAGCAAGGTACACCTTTTCACTCGAAATTATGAGGCGCGTCATGAAATTCTGCAAGATCGTGGGGAAAAGAGCGTCCTTCACGCTCATCGAACTGCTGGTGGTCATCGCCATCATCGCCATTCTGGCGGGGATGCTCCTGCCTGCGTTGCAGCAGGCCCGGAGCCGGGCCAAGGCCATCAGCTGCACCAGCAACTTCAATCAGATCGGCAAGGCCCTCGTGGCCTACATGCAGGACAACAAGGACTGCATCAACCCCTACTACAACCGGGGCAACTGGGCTGAAGGCGCCGGCTGGTCGGACGGGCTCAACAAATATTTGGGCTACACCGGGCCCTGCGCGGTCGGTGGTGCCCGCTTCAACAAGAATACCAAGGTGATGCAGCGCCATCCCCTGCTCTGTCCCGTCCGTGAAATCAATCGTCCTGAAGCTCTGACGCCGAGCAGCAACACCACGGTGGGGATCGCCGCCGTGGGCATCAACTACGCCTTCTGGAACTACGGCGGGGGAGGCAAAAAATACGCCAAGGTCAATGCCGCCAGCTTCTACCGGCCTTCCCGGAGCTGCTATGTCATGGAGGCGCGCATGGCCGACTGCACCAGCTACGTCTGGGCTACCGACAGCACCAGCCGTCCGGCCTTTCCCCACAATAACAACAATCCCGAGGACCAGCTGACCCTGCCTCAAATCGCTTCGGGCAGCGGCAGCTCCAACGTGGTCTTTCTGGACGGACACTGCGCCATGCTGGACCGGGGCAAAGTGCCCCTGGCGGTGAGAGTCGCCAACAGCGTCAGGAAAACCTTCTGGAACTACTGCAAGAACATCGGCTCCCTGAGCCCCATCGACGACAACTGGTGACCGACCGCCGTTCCGTCGTGAAGTCCGCAAGTCCGACATCCACAATATAAGGAAAGCATAAAATGAGATCATCGCTGTTGTTCCTGCTGGCGGCCCTGCCGCTGCTGCCCCTCGGGGCCGCCCCCCAGTTCGCGCCGAAGCCGATCAGCCCCCGCTCCTGCAAGCTGGAAAAACGCACGCTCCCCCTCATGGAAAAAGGGAAGGTGAAGTTCGCCCTCTACGTGCCGAAGAACGCTCCCGCGTCGGTCAAGACGGCGGCAAAGGAGTTCGCCGCGCTCCTTTCGGAGATTTGCGGTACGCCGATCAAGCCCGTGAACGCGCTTCCCGCGGACAGGAGCCTCACCGTTCTGCGTCTGGGCGACCCCGCGCCGGCCGGAACGCTCAAGGCCGATCTTGCGAAGGTCGACCGTGACGGCTTCGTCATCATCGCCAAAGACAATCAGATCCTTATCGCGGGCGGCGACGCCCTGACGCCTTCCGTCGGCAAGGGGACCCTTTACGGCGCGTACGACTTTCTGGAGCGCTTCGCAGGCGCCCGCTTCTACTTCCCCGGCAAGCACGGAACGCTCCTCCCCCGGAAGAGCGATTGGAGCGTCCCGGCCATGACCATCTTCGACCGGCCCGATTCCCAGTACCGCCGCATCTACTGGAAAGGTCTGAACTACGGTCCGGTTTTCTGGTACGATCCCGCCATGAAGCCGGGCCCCGCGCAGGAAACCCAGCGGAACCGTCTCCGCCTTTCCACGCTGGATCTGGTCAACTGCCACGGTCTGGCCTACATGGGCTACGTCAAGCGCTTCGGCAAGACCCACCCCGAATATTTCGCCGTGAAGGATGACGGCACCCGTGCCGACGGCTCCCTCGTCCGGGTCCCCAGCGACGCCACCGGCCATCTCTGCTGGAGCTCCGGGATCATGGAGGAGATCTATGAGGACGCCAAGGCCGTCCTGACCGGACCCGAGGCCGTCAAGGCCCGCAACATGACCGGCGCTTCCCGCTGGTACACCAACACCAAGCCCTTCTTCAACCTGATGCCCAACGACTCCATGGCCCGCTGCCGCTGTCCCAAGTGCGGCCCCTACTTCAAAGGGCTGGCCTGGCCCAACAATTACTCCAAGAAGGGAGCCGACTTCCTCTGGTCGAAACTGCTCCCCATCCCCCGCCGCCTGAAAAAGGAAGGGGTCCCCGGCTTCGTCACCATGATGGCCTACGACCTCTGCCGGGAAGTTCCCGACGAGCCCATTCCGGACAACGTGGTCATCCAGGTCGCCGTCTCCGGTCCGTGGAAGGAACGGAAAAAAGCCGAACAGGCCAAGGATGAAAAGAGACTTCAGGCCTGGGTCGCAAAAACCGGCTCCAAGATTTACTTGTGGAACTACACCACCAAACTTGCGGTCCGGACCGTGCCCGCCGTGCCCAATTTCACCCCCAAGGCCATCGGCAAGTACTACAAGGATGTCTTCAAGTACAGCTTCGGAACATTCCTCGAAGCGGAATCCGACTGCTGGTTCTTCGGCCACCTGAACTTCTACGTCTTTTCCAAGGTCATGTGGGACCACACCACCGACGTGGACGCTCTGCTCGCGGAGTACCGGGAACGGATGTTCGGGGCCGGCGCCGCGCCCATGAAGGAGGTCATGGACTTGCTCGAAGATCACTGGCTCAACGACGTCATGGGCAACACCGTGGACACCGACGCGGGCCCCGTGACCACGCCGCCTTCGGAATACAAGCTCTGGAACGTGATCTTCTCCCCCAAAGAGGTCAAGCGGATCGAGGGGCTTTTCGCCAAGGCGGAAAAACTCGCCGCCGGGGATAAGGACGCGGTCGAGCGGATCCGCATGGTCCGCCGGAGCCTCTGGGGCCCCGCCGCCGATGCCGCCGCGGCCTATTTCCGCAAGGCGGCGGCCGTGGATTACTGGCGCACTTCCGTAGGGCTCCTCAAGGAGGGCGAAAAGGTCGTCATCGACGGCAGGGGCGACGAGGAAGCGTGGAAGAACGCTCCCTCCATCGCTCTCATCCCTCTGGATCCCAAGAACACGAAGGTGGATGTGGACGTGCATACCTTCGTCAAACTTCTGGCCGACAAGGAGAACTTCTATTTCCTCTTCGACTGCCGCGAGCCCCTGACGGAAAAGATGCGCCAGACCAAACGGCCCTTCGACGACAAGGACATGTGGTCCGACAACGCCGTGGAGATCTATCTGGATACGGAAGGGCAACGCCGCGAACACCGTCAGATCATGGTGGACAGCCGGGGCGAAGTGGCCGATCTGCGCACCATTCCCGGCAAGCTCTTCAGCGACTGGAAGTGGAACAGCGGGGCCGAGGCCAAGACCTCCATCGTTCCCGGCAAGGGCTGGTTCGCGGAAGTCCGCGTCCCCCGGAAGGCCCTGCCGCCCGTCAAGGGGAACTCCCTCGTCGCCAACTTCACCCGCCACCGGACCATCAACGGCATGCAGGCGCATCCCTACTACGTCTGGAGCCCCTACGCCCGGACCTTCGGCGATCTGCCCAACTTCGGCGTGCTCTATCTGGGCTCCCTGCCCGAGAAGAACCTCTACTCCGACGGCGATTTCGAATTCGCCGGGACCAAGAAGGCCAGGGAGAAGGGCTCCTTCTGGTTCAACTGGGGGCCCATGCCCGCCCGTGACGAAAAGATCTTCCGCACGGCGGGTGTTTCCGTCTGCCTCGAAGGCAACACCAAGAAGAACGCCATCATCCACCGGGTGGAAAGCCTGAAGCCCAACACCACCTACCGGCTGAGTTTCTTCGTCCGGCAGGAGAACGTGAAACTGCTCCCCGGCAAGGATCCCCGCTACGGCGCGGGCTTCTACATCCGGATCGACGACGGCGTCGGCATTCCCGGTGTGCGCTCCTTCCCCAAGCCCTATTTCGGTTCCGTTCCCTGGACCCGCTGGGAGTACACCTTCAAGACCGGGCCCGTGAAGCCGGGGACCAAGTACAAGCCCTATCACCACTACATCCTGCGCAACGCCACCGGCAAGGTGTGGATCGACCACGCGGAACTGGTGGAAGTGCCCGACAAGAAGTAATGACCGAGGCGGAAAAAACTGCCGGAGAGGCTTTTCCCCCGCTTTCCCGGCGGTTCCCTGAGGCGGCCCTCGCTCCCGCGGGGAATTTGCGGATAACGTCCGGCGGGGAAAAGGCGTCCCGCCTTTCCATCGGCTGCGAGACCTTGGACCGGGACTACTGGGATTTCGACCGGGGGTTCCCTGTGCTCGCGGAGCTTTCCCCCGGCTGGGCGCGGATCCAATCCGGCTGGGCCAAGTGCGAAAAGAGCCCCGGCGTTTACGATTTCGCGTGGCTGGACCATGTGGCCGAGGGGCTTCTTTCCATCGGCATCCGCCCGTGGATGTGCGTCTGCTTCGGCAATCCCGTCTACTACGGTGAAGGGACGTGGATCCGCACCTGCCCCATGACGCTGGGCCCCGAAGTTTCCGCCGCCTGGGAGCGCTATCTGGAAAAGCTCGCCGCCCATTACCGGGGCCGGGTCGATCACTTCGAGATCTGGAACGAACCCGACCTCGGCTGGAGAGAGGCGCAGCTTGACGGAAAATATCTTTACGCCGAGTTCGTGAAACTTTCGTCGCGCGCCCTGCGGCGGGGAAATCCCGATGCCTTCATCATCGGCGGCTCCATGGCCTGCGGCCCCCGGAACACGACGCGCTACGGCGGTTTCGCGCTGGCGGACCTCTTTTTCGGCTCCGGCGTCGGGGAGTATATAAACGCCTACAGCTGTCACGCCTACGACGTCTTCCCCGAACTGGTGCAAGCTCCGGAAGAAGAAGCTTTCCGCCGGGTGCTCAAGCGTCACAATCTGGAGCACCTGCCCCGCTGGCAGGGGGAGGGGGGCTGTCCCGCCGCGTGGCAGAAGGACAACGCCCTTTCCAAGCACCCCTGGAACGAGGCCAAGCAGGCCCGCCATCTGCTCCGGAACATCCTCTGCGACCTGCGGGGCGGGGCGGAAATTTCCTCCTACTTCATGCTTTCGGACTTCACCTACCGCTACGACGACGGGACTTTGGGGCCCTGCCACTACGGACTGCTGGTCCATCCGGATTACCGGAAACGGCCCTCGTTCTACGCTTTCCAGAGCCTCTGCCGCCTCTTCGCGGGGCGGATAGAACTCAATGACGAACTGCTCTTTTCGCTTCACAAGACCGACGATCAGCGAAGCAGGATCACCATCGAGGAAAGCGCGGGCATCGACGCGCTGCGGGTGTCGATCCAGCGCTTCTGTTTCGTCAACGGCGGTACGCCCCTGCTGGCCTGGCACCGGCCCGTGAATCCTCACGTGCCGGAAAAGATGTTCCTCAACACCATGCTCATCGAGGGGAAGGACGCGGAAGGTTTCCTCGACCCGCTGCTGCTGGATCCCGTGACCCAGACCCTGTGGCGGCCGCAGAAGGTCCGGTGCGAGGAAAAGTGGGGCGCTTCCCGCGTCCGCATCGACGATCTGCCCGTGGAAGAGTACCCCCTCTTCCTCGCCCCCGCTTCGTTTTTCAGCTGAGCCCTGTTTGCCGAGCCGCAGGCACTATGAATACTATGAATACTGCCCCCGGCATCGAGGCAATTTGGCGATAGCGGCCGGGCCACAGACTAAAACATTGCCAAGCGCAAAGAAAGCGCCGCGGGCGCTCGGCATGACCGCCGGGCCGGTTGCCGGTCTGCGGGCGAGACGCTGAGTGTCGCGCGCCGCGCGTACCGGGCGGCGGTGTGCTGCCTCCCGCGTCTGTTTGCGAGCCGCGGCACCTCGAGAGCGAAGCGACAGGCACCGCGTAGAGTCGAGGCCGACGTTCGGCCCCCCCCGCACCCCACACGCCAAAAACGTTTGCAGAGCGCCACGTCGATCATAAAAACGCTTTGCACGAGACAAAAAACACCCTTGCACGATACAAAAACACCCTTGCACGGCCGACGCAGTATTCATAGTATTCATAGTATTCATAGTTTGAGTTGGCTCATTTTTCTCGCTCTCCCGCCTTTTTTCTCTTGATTTCCCGCCGAAAAAGCGTATTGTGTTCCGGTAGAGGAGAGACTGCGGAAGGAGTGCGCCAAAGAAAGGAGGCGAAAAGGCCCTCTTTGCGCGGTAAAAAGGCCGGAACCCTTCCGGCAGTGTGAAAACAACGGAAAAGAGGAGAAAAAAACATGCGATCCGTCACCACATTCAGCATCCAGTACGCCCACCGTTTCTACAACTTCAAAGGCGAAGCCCAGTATCTTCACGGCCACACGGGGATCCTGACCATCGAAGTCGAAGACACCGTCAATACCGGCGTCAACATGGTCTTCCCCTGCAACGAGATCCGGAAGACC
>JAFSYV010000190.1 GCA_017443585.1 Lentisphaeria bacterium
AAATGAAACGGCTGAACGGCCTCTTCGATCAGGCGGAAAAACTGGCGGCGAAAGACAAGCTCATTCTTTCGCGGATCAAGTTCGTCCGCAAGGAGTTCATGGAGCCCTTGACGGCCGAAGCGGAAAAGTTCGCCAGAGCCAACGACGCGCTCCGGGCGTGGCGCTTCGCCATCCCCGAATTCAAGGGCAAGGGGAAACCTTCCGAAAAGGAATGGGCGGCGGCCCCCGCCTTCCATCTGGCGGGGATCGACCTCGGCAAAAACGGCGGGGCCAGGCCTGCCGAAGTCGCCACCGCGGCCCGGGCCATGTATGACGCGAAGAACTTCTATTTCCGCTTCGAGTGCGAAGAGAAGGAAACGGAGAAAATGCGCGTCTTCAAGCGCCCCTTCGATCAGAAGGAGGTGTGGCAGGACTCCGAAGTGGAGATCTTCATCTCTCCCGACGGGGACCGGCAGCACTACTACCAGGTGCTGGTCAACGCCCTGGGCTCCCTGACCGATCTGGAGGTCACGAAAGGCGCGGACAGCCTGAAATGGAACAGCGGCGCCAAAGCCGCAACGAAGATCATCCCCGGCAAAATGTGGCAGGCGGAGATCGTTCTCCCCCGGAAGTCCATGCGCAAGGCCGCTCCTGACGGAATACTGGCGGACTTCACCCGCCACCGGGTGCTGAACGGCGTCAAGGTCGGGACCTCCTATTACTGCTGGAGCCCCTTCTCCCGGAAGTTCGGCGACGTCTCCCGCTTCGGGAAACTCCTTTTCAAGCCCGATGCGACGAAAAATCTCTTCGCCGACCCCGAATTTTCCTCCAAGCGGCCCCGGGGGTTGTACCGGAGCACGTTGGACAAAACCTTCTTCCTCACCGGAGGCGCTTCGGTCAAGATGAACTGCAACGGCGCGATCGACTCCGGCTACAAAGAATACCTGCAAAATCTCAAGCCGGACACGGACTACGAGGTCACCTTCTTCCTGCGGCTGGAGAACGTGAAGAAGCTCGAAGCCAAGTCCAGCGGTTTTTATCTTCGTTTCGACTACGGCAACGGCAAGTGCATGTACTATCCGCCCTACCCGGTGCAGATGGACGGCTCCTGCCCCTGGACCGGATTTTCCTTCCGCGTCCACACGCCGAAGGACCTCAACGCCAAAAGAGCCTACATCGACTTCAATCTGCGCAAGGCCGCCGGCACGGCGTGGCTCGACCATCTGAGCCTGATCGAGCTCCCGGCCCCGAAGGCTTCGCGCTGAAAACCGGACTCGGGAGGAACCATGCCTAAGTATATCACCGATTTCGGAGCCGTCGGCGACGGCGTGACCCTCAACACGCAGGCGATCCAATCGGCGGTGGATTCCTGCGCCGCCGAAGGGGGCGGCACGGTGGTCGTGCCCCCCGGCGTATTCCTGACGGGAACGGTCTTTCTCAAAAGCCGCATCACGCTTCAGCTGGAAGCGGGAGCCGTGCTCAAGGGCAGTCCCCGCATCGGTGATTACTGCGCCGACGACGCCTATCCCCAGAACTGGCCCTGCGCCAGGGAGGGGTGGCGGGGCGCCCATCTGCTGGTCGCCGTCAACTGCGAAGACGTGACCGTCACCGGGCCCGGAACCGTGGACGGCAACTGCGACGCCTTCTTCACGAAAGGGCCGGTGGAACGGACCTGGGGCGGCGGGCTGTGCTGGGCACGGGGCGTCCGGGTCACGGACACCGCAAAAGCGGAACTCCGCCCGGGGCAGATGATGGTCTTCGTCCAGTGCCGCCGGGTCCGGGTGACGGACCTGAACTTGCGGAACAGTCCCTGCTGGTCCTGCTTTCTCCACGGCTGCGACGAGGTGATCGTCCGGGGGTGCTTCATCGACAACCCCGTGGACGGCATCAACACCGACGGCATCGACATCGACTGCTGCAAGCAGGTGGCCGTCTCGGACTGCGTCATCACTACCGGGGACGACGCCATCACCTTGCGGGCCAGCGGCAGTCACCTGATCGACCGGCCCGCAATTTGCGAAGACGTGACCGTGACCAACTGCGTGCTGGACAGCTCCGTCTGCGGCTTCCGCGTGGGAGTGGGAGCTGGCGTCATCCGCCACGCGAACATTTCCGGCATCGTCGTCCGCTATGCGGGAACGGGGTTCCTTTTCCAGTCCTCCTACGGCAGGCTGGGGGCGGGCGTGACCATGCACGACATTTCCGTCAGCGCCATCCGGGGCCACTACATGGGGCATCCTGTGCGGATCGTCGCCGGGTCCGCGGACGCAGGGCAAGCTCAGATGCGCGATATCCGCTTCAGGGATCTCCACACATACTGCGCCGGAAACATCGAGATCAAGGGGTGTCCGGGGACCCGGCCGACCGACATTTTCTTCGACGACTGTTCTTTCGAAACGGTGAAAAGGCCCTTCCCCGGCAAGCCGGAAAAGATGCCCGCGGCCTTTCTGGACCTCGCCTGCGCCGACGATCTGCGCTTCAGGAACTGCACGCTGCGCTGGGGCGAGGTGGAGCCGGAGTGGCGGCAGACCTCCGCGATCGAAGACGTGAGCTGCCCGACATTCGAGGGAAGCTCCTTCCCGGAACTGCCCCGGTAAGTCACTCGCGGAAAACCGCGACGGCGACCCGGCGTTTCAGGATCGCCGCCAAGGGCAGCAGTTCGACGTCGACGGCATAAAGCCCGTCGGCGCGGGCTTCGAGGGCGGCGAAGCCCAGGGCGGCCGTCTTGGAAGGCACGGCCCTGGCGGCCTCGGTCTCGCTGACGTGCGCTTTTTCGGCGGCGAGGAAGAGCGCGTGCCGGCTGTCGATGGGGATCTTTTCCCCTTTGGCCTTGTGGTAGCCGGCGATGGCGGCGACATCCTCTTCCGAAAGGGTCAACGTGCAGGTCTTCCCGTTCCGGGTGAGGCGGTTTTCCCCGACTGCAAAGAGCCGGAAGGGCTTGGGTTCGGCCGGATCGCCGATGGCATCCCCCAGCGCCAGCCCGTCGAAAAGGGCATAGCCCGAGCAGAGAAAAGTGGTTTTCATGGTGTTTCCTGGTTTTGATCGTCCGACTTGTCCGACCTGTCAGACAGGTCCGACAAAAAAGGGCCGACCCGCCGCCGCCAAGGCTATGGCGGGCAAGCAGGTCCGACAAAAAGGGGCAAAAAAGGGCGCAAAAAAGCACACGGGCTTACGCCGGTGTGCAATTTCTAAGACGAAGTCGAGAGACCGCTATTCGGATTTCTCTCCGAAGAAATGCTGATAAGCCTTTTTCTCTCTTTCGGAGAGGGTCGGATCCAATTCGAACTGAATGCCGTGATCTCCCTCATAAGGAGTCAGGTGTTCAACCTCCTCTCCCAGAATTGCTACGGGAATGCCTTCCGGAAAAGCCGCGCATTTGCAGTCTCTCTTGAAATGCTTGCAATATAAGCAGCGTGGTCCAAGCGTGATCATTTTTTCTCCTTTTGCTTTAATATACTTCGTTTCAGCCGATTTTCAAGCATTTTCACAATTTCTTTGTGTTTTTTTGGTGGAAAAAACGGACGCTGCTTTACGGACATGAAACACTCCGCAAGAACTTCCTGTGCGAATGAAACATCATCCTTCACAGTATACCTTACGGCGTAACTGCTGATGCTTTCACGCACCAAATCCTGTTGCGCTTTCAGCTGTCGCATAGTCCGCATGAAATCTTCATCCTCATCCATCTTGGCGATGGTGAAAAGAAAATGAGAGATCTCGTGGTCCACATACGCCGCAATCGTATTGCAGCCCGCCGGATGGAAACCGTTTCTCTCGCTTCTCCCAAGGCCCTCTCGCAACTGGCCGGGATCCGCAAATATCCCCGCGTTGAAAATCAATTCCATGCGACCGGTCTTTTCGTCCGGCCCGAGCGCTTCAAAGACCGTATTGGGAGACAAGGGGGTTCTCGTCGAAGAGTGGTCATTAGTGCCGACATAGGAGAAGTGGAGGCCATATTCCTTCGCCCGGCGCGCGATTTGTTCCGATGCTTCGCGGACCAACGGCGCGGCATCTTCCGGCATGCCGTAGAAATCAACTCGTTCCACGGACGCCTCCAGCGCTTTGACCGCTTTTTGGACTTTCGGCCCGGGTCTCCGGTCAACAAATTGCAACTTTTGAGTTTCATCCTCTTTGGGAGTTGAAGCAACCAAACCGTCTTCGGAGATCTTGCACGCAAATTCCCGTTGGAGCCCTTCCGCGGCGCGGGCGCGGTCTCCCGCATCCTTGATGAGCGACAGATCGAACTCTCCAAAGGCATGCGCCGGATCGAAGGCAAAGCCGCTTTCGCTTTCGACCTTGACGTCTTCCGGATCCGACATGGGTTTTACGGTCCCCAGCGTCGCCGCCTTTTTGGCGGAGCAGTTTTCAAGGTCGCAGTTGCAGCCGAATTCCCAGGGCGGCCAGTGGGTCCGGAGCCAGGGATCCCGCTTGTCGATGATCATGCCGTCGTACAGCCGATGGCTGTCCCGGGGAGACCGGCTCCCCACCGATGCCCGGTAGATCACATAGGGAAAGATCTTCAGATTGGCCGGGCGGTGCCGGCCGGATTGCGCATCCCCGCCTGATGAGGGTCGCAGCCCTCGTCCCGGCCGAAGGCCTGAGCGGAAGAGGCCTCTGCGAAGACCGCCGCACGGCGCCTGAAAGAAGGAATTTTCCCGAAATCCCGGGTTCCCGGCGCTTGAAAAAAACGCGTCCTGTGCTATATTGTTTTCAAGTCAGCTTGCGGCAAGCCGAATGAAAGGGGTGTTACATGGCCAAGAAGGTTTTCGTTTCCGGGTGTTATGACATGCTTCACTCCGGACATGTGGCGTTTTTCGAAGAGGCGGCTTCCTACGGCGATCTCTATGTCGGCCTCGGTTCCGACAAGACCATCTGGGAACTGAAAAACCGCAAACCGGTCAATTCCGACGCCGAACGGCTTTACATGGTCAAAGCCATCCGTTACGTCAAGGACGCCTGGATCAACTCAGGGAGCGGGATCATGGACTTCGAAAAAGAGGTCATCGCCCTGAAGCCGGATATCTTTTTCGTCAACACCGACGGCTTCACCCTCGCGAAAAAACGTTTCTGCGAGGAGCACGGCATCACCCTCATCGTCGGCAGCCGCAAGCCCTCGGAGGGGCTTCCCGCGCGTTCCACCACCGCGCTCCGCGGCGACTGCCGCTTCCCCTACCGCATCGAACTCTGCGGCGGCTGGATGGATCAGCAGTTCGTCAACCGGGTCTGCCCCGGATCGGTGATAACGGTCCAGATCGAACCTTCTTTGGAGTTCAACTTTTACTCCGGCATGGCCACCAGCTCCCGCCAGAAGGCCCTCGAACTCTGGCAGGGCCAGCTCCCCCTCGGGGACCGGCAGCAGCTGGCGAAGGTCCTCTTCTGCTGCGAAAATCCTCCGGGAACCAAATACATCAGCGGGGCTCAGGATCAGCTGGGCCTGCTCATGCCGGGGCTGAACAAACTGAACTTCGACAACGACTACTGGCCCGCGAGCATCGAATCGGACACCTCGGAGGAAACGCTCCGGTTCATTCAGGATCACCTCTTCCTCATTCCTCTTTCGCCCCGCCGGGCTTCGTACGATTCCCGCGCCGGCGCCTGCATCACGGCCGAAAAGGTGAAAAAACTCGCCCGATCCGCCGAAAATGCCTGGGCCGCCATCAAAAACCGCGACGTGGAAGGGTGGGGAAAGGCTGCGAACGACTGCCTGGACGCCCAGCTGGCCATGTTCCCCGCCATGGAGACGGAGGAACTCAAGGAGTACAGGTCCTATTTCGCGGACAAGGTCTGCGGGTGCAAGCTCACGGGAGCGGGGGGCGGCGGCTACATGATCCTCGTTTCCGCCACGCCCGTCCCGGACGCGACGCGCATCGTCCCTTCCGCCGACTGACCCTTGGCCGTATCCTGTTTTTACCGGCAAAAGGCCCTGCCGCCATGCCTGTTTCGGGGGAAGGGCGCGGCCGCCGACGGGCCGGAGATTTGTTTCAACTCCGGCGGGGGAGCTCCCTGCTTACGGACGTTTCTGTCCGGCCGGGGGATACTTTTTCAGCAGCTCGTCGTAGACGGGTTTCATTTTCGTTTCCACGCCCTGCCATTTGTAGGGGGAGAGGCAGAAAGAGTGTCCGCTCAAATAGTAGTTCCCTTCGGCGACGAGCCTTTCCCCTTTGAAGATCCTCACGTAGGCAAGGGAAAGATAAGGAATGACGGTCCAGGAGCGTCTGGCGGAATAACGGATGCCGTATTCGTTTGCCCCGATGCTTGCGGACTCCGGGACCCGATTCAGAGCGATGCCGTGCTCCATGAAATACTTCTCCATGACGGGAACGAAATCATCGACGATCACGGCGGGATTGTTCAGCAGTTTGATTTCCTTCAGATTGGCATCATAAGGCAGCGGACACACGACCACGGAGGTGCATCCGGCAAGAAAGAACATCGCCGTCAGCAGCATACCGAAGGTCATCGCCAATTTGCGGCCGCGCTTCGCCGCATCCGTCCAGGTCTTCATCGTCATATCGCTTGTTCCTTTCAAATTTAAGCGGTTCGAAAAACTGCGCATAATATACTCCCCGGATCCGTTTTTTTCAAGTTTCGCCGCCGGAAAAGACGCCGTCTTTCCGCTTTACAGGCCGGGGAGTGCTTCGAGTCTTCCGGCGGCCTCGGCCGTTTTCATGAGGGCGATGATGATACGCCGGCAGCTCCCGGCGCCGTCACCGTCGGGCGGGATCGTTGTCAGTTGGGGATACCCGTAAAATATATGACCTGGTCCCTGAAGTCGTCGAATTCTTCGGAACCGGCGTTCGCCAAACATGACAATCTGTAAAATCTGTTCGTGCTGGGAGTCTCTTTTTTGGCAACGGCGTAGTCCAGGTCGACATTGAAAATGGTCCAACATTCGGCAAAGCCGTCGAGCTTTGCTTTCTGGTGACTCTTTTCCGCTTCCCCCAACCTGTTGTGGATATTGGCGATGTCTCCGCCCGCCTTGATTTCGATGGCGACGATCTTCTTCGTCGTTTTCTCGGAAACTTTTTCGGTAATGATGATATCCGGGTCCGAAGAAAATTCGATGGTCACCCGCCGCATCGCGGCATTTTCCACGACGATGATCCCGCTTGCCTGATCCTGCATGATGACGGAGTTCTTCACGATCGAAAGGATGATTTGAAAAACGGATTTGATCCCCTCCTGGCCTATCGTGTTGCTGGCGGCTCCCCTCAGTTGAGGGCCCAATGTCAAAAGACTGAGTTCGTGCAGGAGGGCTTTGCTGATGAGATCCGTGCCGATGCCGTCCAGAAGGACTTTGCCCGCATTGCATAACTCGGCGCAGGCATCGTTCAGTTTCGCGCCGGCAGCAGCCGTCAGGACGTTGCCGTCTTCGCATTTCCTGAAGAGCGAAAAGCCGATCGTGCCGTTGTAGAAGGCCTTTTGGCTGTATCCCAGCAGCAAACGGTAATAACCCAGCAATGCAGGCGTATTTTTGATGATGCACGGCGTCGCGAACAGCAGTTCCCCGCGAAGGCCTTTGGCGGCCATCCTGGCGATGTACTCCTTGCCGGCATAAGCGATCAGATCCTTGTCCAACTCCTGTATGTCGACGGAGGATACCGCCTTTCGCAAAGCAGGCTGCAGGAATTTGAGATTCAGGGACATCAACCTCATCGCAAAACCGATTTGCAAGCTGGGCGCAGGTAGCTTTACCATAAATTCATCTCCTTGATCATGAGGTCAAAACAGAGAGGAAAGACGTTCTTCGGCAATCGCGACATACTCCGGATTCAGTTCGATGCCGATATACTTTCTTTTCAAAATATTGCATGCGACTCCGACCGTTCCCGCTCCGAAAAAAGGATCGAGGACATATTCGTTTTCCCGACTTCCCGCCTTTATGCAGGGCAGGATCAAATCGATCGGGAACGTCGCAAAATGTGCTCCGTTGAATCCCTGGATGTTGACGTTCCAAACACTGCGTTTGTTTCGTTTTTTGCCGTTGCAGGCGTCTTCCTTTATGCTTTCCGAGTCATAAAAATAGTTCTCCGACTTGGACAGCAGGAAAATGTATTCGTGAGATTTGCTCGGCCTGTCTTTTACGCTTTCCGGCATCGCATTGGGTTTGTTCCAGATGATATCTTCGCGCAGATACCACCCGTCCCGCTGCAGTGCGAAAGCCAATCGCCAGGGGATGCCCAGCAGATCCTTGGGTTTCA
Organism: Lentisphaeria bacterium; assembly: GCA_017443585.1. Lineage (GTDB taxonomy): Bacteria > Verrucomicrobiota > Lentisphaeria > Victivallales > Victivallaceae > UBA1784. Next base: position 8,181 of record JAFSYV010000190.1, read on the forward strand.
AACCATCCGGCGTGTCCGGTCTCACGTTCATTGCCCGTGCCGGATTTTTTTTGTCCGGAGCGCGCCACTTCCTGTTGCCGCTGGTATAGCCGTCTCCGATGTTCAACCAGAAAGTGCCGTCGTCCCGCAACACCCTTCTTGCCTCCCGAAAAACGGCCACCACCGCCCGGATGTAATCCTCCAGCAGGGGTTCCAGACCGATTTGAGAGGCGATATGGTAGTCGCGCAATCCCCAGTACGGCGGAGACGTGACAATGCAGCTTACGAATTTATCGGGGAGCTGCTTCAGCACGGAAAGGGCATCCCCTGTAAAAATACGGGAGTCGCGTATCGAAACCTCCTGTTTCGGCTCCGTTTCCCACAAGGGAAGATAGCCGTCGATCGACTCATGATGTCTTTGTGCTGTCCGCTTCATTTCCTGTTCCGGAGTTAAATGCCGCCTCGTCATAAAATAGCTCGAAATCTCGAAATATGCAAGTGTTTTGATTTCATTTTCGAGAAAAAAATGATTTTTTCGGCGGGGGCCGTGTGTTGCTTCGACAACCCCAAACGCCGGGCCCCCGAAAAATGCCCCGAAGCCCGCAACGCGGGGGAGGCCCCTCAGACGGGGCCGACGGGCATTTGGGGGGATGGCGACAGTTGCCGCGTTGAGTCGAAGCCGACGTTCGGCCCGCCGGGCCGGTGCCGCGGGGAGCGGTTGCCGTGTGAACCGTTTCGGGCCGGATTTTCCGAGATCTGCGGTTGAATTTTCACGTTTCGGCGGTACATTATCACCGGGAACACATATTTGATCGAAGGGAGGAGCACCATGTTCGGCTTTTACAGGATCGCCGCCGCTGTGCCTCGGCTGCAGGTCGCGGATGTCCGTTTCAACACGAAAGAGGTCGTCGGCCTCATCCGGCGGGGCATCGAAAATCAGGCCGCCGTCATTCTTTTCCCCGAATTGACCCTTACGGGGTACACCTGCGGGGATCTGTTTTTCCAGTCCCGTCTGCTCGATGAAAGCGAAAACGCGTTCCGGGAGATCGCCGCCGCCTGCGCCGGGACGAAAACCATCGTCGTCGTCGGGGCGCCGGTCCGCTTCAAGGGGCGGGTCTTCAACGCCGCCGTGGTGCTTCAGAACGGCGCCGTCAGGGGGATCGTCCCCAAGAGCTTTCTGCCGAACTACCGGGAGTTCTATGAGAAGCGCCATTTTTCCAGCGGCTGGAACATTTCGGGCGCCTGCGCGGACTTCGCCGGGGCGGCCGTCCCCTTCGGAACGGACCTGCTTTTCGAAGCGGAACGGGAACTGGTCATCGGCATCGAACTCTGCGAGGACCTGTGGAGCGTCATCCCCCCGAGCTGCCGTCAGGTCCTGGCCGGAGCGACGCTCATCCTCAACCCCTCGGCCAGCAACGAACTGGTCGGCAAGGCCGCCTACCGCCGCAGCCTCGTTTCCCAGCAGAGCGCGAGGGGCGTCTGCGCCTACGCCTATGCCTCCTCCGGGTGCGGGGAGTCCACCACCGACATGGTCTTCGGCGGCCACTGCCTCATCGCGGAAAACGGGACGATCCTCCTCGATTCGCCGCGTTTCAGCGCCGACAGCGCTCTTTACTTCACCGATGCGGACCTGGCCCGGATCACGGGGACCCGGTACGCGGAGTCCTCGTTCCGCGACAATGCGGAAAAAGAACCCGCCTCCGCCCGGACGGTCGCCCTCGAAGCCGTCGAGGGGCCCGATGAGCTGACCCGGGAGTATTCGCGGCATCCCTTCGTCCCCGAGGGGAAGTCGGAAATGGAGAGCCGCTGCGACGAGATCATCTCCATCCAGGCGTGGGGGCTGGCCAAACGTCTGCGCCACATCGGCTGCCGCACGGCCGTCATCGGCGTCTCGGGGGGACTCGACTCCACGCTGGCGCTGCTGGTGACCGTCCGGGCCATGGCCCTTGCGGGGAAGAGCGCCGCCGACGTGGTCGCCGTCACCATGCCCGGTTTCGGCACCACCTCCCGGACGCTGCACAACGCCTGCCGGCTCTGCCGGGAGCTGGGCGTCACGCTGCTCGAAATCGACATAACGGAAGCGTGCATGGAGCATTTCCGCGCCATCGGCCACGATCCCGAAGCGCGCAATGTGGTCTACGAGAACACCCAGGCGCGGGAACGGACGCAGATCCTGATGGACGTGGCCAACCAGCGGGCGGGCATCGTGGTCGGCACGGGGGACCTTTCCGAAATCGCCATGGGCTACTGCACCTACAACGCCGACCACATGTCCATGTACGCCGTGAACAGCGGAGTGCCGAAGACGCTGGTGCGTCACCTGATAAATTGGCTCAGCGGCCGTTTTTCGCCCGCCGTCAAGGAAGTGCTCGACGACATTTCCGCCACGCCCGTGAGTCCCGAACTGCTCCCCGCCGCCCCGGACGGGACCATCGTCCAGAAAACCGAGGAGATCCTGGCCCCCTACGAGATCCTCGACTTCTTCCTGTACCACTTCGTGAAGTACGGCGCTCCGCCGGAAAAACTGCTGTTTCTGGCCTGCCGGACCTTCCCGGAATATCCGAAAGAGCAACTGGAGCAGTTCCTGCGGAAGTTCATCAAACGCTTCTTCAGTCAGCAGTTCAAGCGGAGCTGCATCCCCGACGGCCCCAAGGTGGGCAGCATCAGCCTTTCCCCCCGCGCCGACTGGCGCATGCCCTCCGACGGCGTCCCGTGGATGTGAGGAGAGGGGGCAGTGCGGGCTATATCCTCCTCAAGAACATCGGCCGTTTCGCATGTGGAGACGGGCGTGAGGGCTTTCAAATCGTTCGACCAGCGGAGGTGAAAATGAAAAAGCGAGTCAGGAAAGAGGAAAAGAAACCGATTTTTCCGGTCCGGGAGGTGGATCGGCAGCTTCACGAGGCCTGCCGGGAACTGAACATCGGGCACATCCGGGCGGCCATCGAAGCCGGCGCGGATGTCAACGCTCCCGACGAGACGCACGAGTATTCTCCGCTGGATATCGTGGTCGCTTCACTGAACGGATGGGATGATTACCGGTTCAATCCGGATTATCAGCGGCAGATACGGACCATCGTGGAGCTGCTGCTGCTTCACGGAGCGGACGCCAACGGGATCGGCATCGGCGAAAGGCCCCTGGATGTCTTCGCGTGGAGCTGCTGCGATCCCAGGATCTGCGCGCGGCTGCTGGAGTACGGCGCCAAGGTGAATTTCGAATGCTGCGAGCAGCGCTCCGTCCTGGATCTGGTAGGCGATGAAATGACGTTTTTGTCGGTCACCGAAGGCAGCGAAGAAGTTTTGCAGCGGCTCGATAAGATTTACGACATCTTGGAGCGGCACGGGGGGAAATCCTTTTCCGACCCCGGTTTCCGGGATGCGTACAAGCAGTGAAGCTCCCCGGCCCGGCTGAGACCGGCGCCGGGGAACGGCGAAGGGGAAAGAATTTTGCGCCGCGGGGTTGAAAAAGCGCAAGGGAGGTAGTAAATTATTTCCCGCACAAGGAAAATCGGGCTTCCCGGCGGAGATTGCCGCCGGAGTTTCCCGGAAAACGGAAAGGAACGAAGCAGGAAATGAGAAAGTGCGTTTTTTTCTGGATCGTGCTGCTGGGCATCGTGTTCGCGCCGGCATTCCTGGAGGGAGCCGCGAGGTACTACCGTTACAGCGACGACAAGCAGCTCTACTACACCCGTGACGGCCGGATCTACCGCTACAGCGACGACAAACAGGTCTACTACATGAGAGACAACCGGATCTACCGTTACAGCGACGACCGGCAGATCTACTACATGAGGAACGACCGGATCTACCGCTACAGCGACGACAAACAGCTGTTCTACATGCGGGACAAGCGGATCTACCGCTACAGCGACGACCGGCAGCTCTACTACATCCGGGACAACCGGATCTACCGTTACAGCGACGACAAGCAGATCCTCTACTACCGGGGCGAGGATTTCAAGCTCACCGTGTTCATGGTGCTGATGCTCGTGGATATGTGACCGCCGATCCCGGTACGGTCATTTTTCAAGCTTCATCGGGGGGACTCTGACCAATTGAGCTACGCCCCCCCTTGTCGTCTTTCCGCCGCAACCTGGGGCGATGGGCCGCGGGCCCGGAGCGGGCGATTTCGAGGGAAAAAAGGCAAAAAAAATGGCGAGAGAGACGGGGATCGAACCCGCAACATCCACCGTGACAGGGTGGTACTCTAACCAATTGAGCTACTCCCCCGCGCAATCGAAAAGGACGGCTTTCCGTTTCGCAGTGCCCTTAATATACTCCGCGGAATCGCAAAATTCAAGCAGAAAAGAGAAAAAAAGGGAAATATTTTGAAAAAAACCCTCTCCGGGTGTATATTTGGAACGTGTCGGCCAACCATGTTCGAAGGAGAGAAAAGAAAATGAAACTGCCCGAAACACCCGAATACGGGATCATCGACGCCCACATGCACCCCTATCTGGCGGAACACCGGAATTTCCCCTTCCGGGTGCCCGTGACCTACGACGAATACTTCGCCGAACAGCGCCGCGCGGGGATCGTGCTTTCCTGCGGGGCCTTCAACATCCGCAACGACGGGAGCGACTTTGCCGTCCTTGAAGAGTGCAACCGGCGCGTGCTCGAGGTCAACCGCAGCTACCCGAAGGAGTTTTTGCCCGGCGTGAACATCCACCCCAACTTCCCGGAGGAATCCTGCCGCGAGGTTCAGAAATTCTACGATCTGGGCTTCCGCTGGGTGGGCGAGATCGCCTGGTACGTCATGGGCTACCGGGAATACGCCACGCCCGGCATGTTCCAGATACTGGAGCTGGTGCAGTCCCTCGGCATGGTGCTGAGCATCCACCCCTCCACCCTCGAAGACGAGGCGGCTCTTGCGAAGAACTTCCCCCGTCTGCCCATCGTCATCGCCCATCCGGGGGCCAACGACATCACGGTCAACTACGAGATGGCGCAGAAGTATCCCAACATCTATTTCGACATTTCCGGCGGCGGGCTCCCCCGGTGGGGCATGCTGAAGAAAGGCGTGGAAATGCTGGGCCCCGAGCGGATCCTCTTCGGCAGCGACTTCCCGGTGATCTCCTCCGGGATGTACGTGGCGGGGGCGCTCTTCGAACACCTGACTCCGGCGGAGCAAAGATGCCTTTTCCGCGACAACTTCCTCCGCCTCACCGGTTACACCGTCGAATGAGGAACTGCGCACAATGAAATTCGATCCCCAAAAGATCTACTGGCAGGCCCACCGGGGCGGCGGCGGCGTCGAAGCCCCCGACAACACGCTGTACGCCATGAACTACGGCTGGTCCCTGGGCGGGATCCCCGAGGCGGATATCCGGCTCACCGCCGACGGCGAGGTGATCTGCCTGCACGACAACACGCTGCGGCGGGTCACGGACGCTCCCGACGAGGTCGCCGACACCCCCGCGGGCGAACTCACCTTCGCCGAGATCCGCAAGTACGACGCGGGCCGGAAGTTCCGGGCCGACTGCGCCGGGGAAAAGGTCCCCGCGCTCCGGGAGGTTTTTTCTCTCATGGCTGCGGACCGGGAAAAGATGCTCTACGCGGATATCAAGAACTACGACGAAAAACTTTTCCCCCGTCTGCTGGAAGCCTTCTTCCGCCTGACGGAAGAGTACGGCGTCGCCGGGCAGATCATCGTGGCCGGATGCGACTACGAGCTCAACTGCCGCTTCAAGGAAACGATCCCCGCCATCAAGACCATGCAGTGGATCGGCCGGAAGCCGCCTGAGCGGATGGCCCTCTTCCGCACCCTCGAGGGGAAGAATTTTGCCGGGCTGGACCTGGTCCAGCTGCACTTGTACATCAAAGAGGCCCCGGCTCCGGGGGAGTGGATCTACGATCTCTCCCTTGACGAGCTCCGGTACGCCGTGAAGGCCCTCGGGCCCCGGCTCGAGGTGTTCCCCTTCGGCGCTTTCACCAGCGAAGCCGTCGGCACGCTTCTCGATCTGGGGATCCGCCAGTTCGCCACCGACGAGCCGAAGCGCTTCAAGGCCGCCCTCGATTCTTACCCGAAACGTTGAAAAACAAGTGTTGCGGGTGTACATTATAGACCTCGACAACCTTATCACCTATGGAGCAGACCATGTTTTTCACCAGCACCAGAGCCCGTCTGAATATCGACGCTTCCGAGGCCATCGTCCGGGGCATTTCGGCCGAAGGGGGGCTTTTTGTCCCTTCGGAGTTTCCGGCCCTTGCGCCCGCGTTTCTCGCCCGGCTGATTCCCATGACCTACCGGGAACGGGCGGCGGAGATCCTTTCACTTCTGCTTCCGGGCTTCACGAGGGAAGAGGTCAGGACTTGCGTCGACAGCGCCTACACGGGGACCTTCGACGATGACGAACCCGCGCCTCTGTACGCCCTCGGGCCGGGGATCCGGATGCTGGAACTCTGGCACGGCCCCACCTGCGCCTTCAAGGACCTGGCCCTGCAGATCCTGCCCTTTCTGCTGACGAAAGCCATCGGCAAGAGCGCTCCCGGCCGGACGGCGGTGATCCTCGTGGCCACTTCGGGCGACACGGGCAAGGCCGCGCTGGCGGGATTCGCCGACGTGCCCGGCACGAAAATCATCGTCTTCTTTCCGCAGAACGGCGTCAGCCCCATCCAGAAGCTCCAGATGACCACGCAGGAGGGCGCCAACACGGGCGTCTGCGCCATCGAAGGGAACTTCGACGATGCCCAGTCGGGCGTGAAAAAGATCTTCGCGGACGAAGAGATGGCCCGGTTCCTCGCGGCGCGGAACATGGCTTTTTCGTCGGCGAACTCCATCAACTTCGGGCGTCTCGCGCCCCAGATCGTCTATTACGTGTCGGCCTACTGCGACATGGTGCGCGAAGGGCGGATCGTTCAGGGCGAAAAGATCAACGCCGCCGTCCCCACGGGGAACTTCGGCAACATCCTCGCCGCGGTCTACGCCAAGCGCATGGGGTTGCCTCTGGGGCGGCTGATCTGCGCTTCTAACCGGAACAATATCCTCACCGATTTTCTGCGGACGGGCGTCTATGACCGGAACCGGCCCTTCTACACCACCAGCAGCCCTTCCATGGACATTCTGATTTCCTCCAACTTGGAGCGCCTGCTCTACCACCTGCACGGGAACGATCCCGAGGCCACGGGGGCGCTCATGGCTCAGCTTTCTTCCGCAGGGCGCTACGAGGTTTCCCCCGCGATCCTGGAGCTGCTCGAGGCGGAGTTCTACGGCGGCTTCTGCGACGAAAGCGAAACGCGGCGGACCATCGGGGAGCTTTTCCGCGAAAAGCACTACCTCTGCGACCCCCACACCGCCGTCGCGGTGAAAGTCCACGGCGACTACGTGCGGGAAACGGGGGACGACACCCCCTGCGTCATCGCCTCCACGGCTTCCGCCTTCAAGTTCGCCCGGCCGGTGCTGGAATCCATCGACACTTCTCCCGTGCCGGAGGATGACTTCGCCGCGTTGCGGCGTCTGGCGGACCTTTCCGGGCGGGCGGTCCCCCGGCCTCTGGCTGAGCTCGGGACGAAGGAAGTCCGCCACCGCTCCTGCGTTTCCAAAGAGGGCATGGCGGAGTTCATCCGCACCTTCCTCGACTGACGGAAGCGGAAAGGGTGACGGAGGAAAAGATCCTCCCTTGAAAGCGGATGCTGAAAGCCCGAAGGTCAGGACGGAACTGCCGGCGGCCTTGGGGGACCTGCCTGACGGGACTGCCGGCCAGATACCCCTTCGCGCCGGCGCCGGGGGCGGGCAGCGTGCCCTTCTTCGCCTGCTCCGCGGTCGTCGCCTTTCTCATCATCCTTTCGATCCTATTCGTGCTCAAGTACGTGTTGCTGAGAGTCCCCTTTGTTCCGGGTCCAGAGAACGGCCAGCAGGACCGCGAGGAACGCGGCGGTTGATTTGGTGACGAGCATCGGGAAGATCAGCTCCGGGACCACCGCGCCGCAGTAGGCCAGGTGATCCCCCAGCATGAAGGCTCCCGACGAGAGGAAGGCGCAGTTGAGGAGTTTCCCTCTCGGATCCATGTCGCGGAGCAGCGACAACGTGGGGATGGAATTGGCCGCCGTGGTCAAGAATCCCATGACCGAAACGCTGTTGATCCTGAGGGCCTCCCCCGCCCGGAGCAGGGCCTTTCGGAAGAGCCGGGAGGCGATCTCCATGAAGACGTAGACCCCCGCCAGCATCACCGTGATGGAGCCCACGATTTTGAGGGCTTCGCCGGGAGGCGTGATGCCGGGAATGGGGATCCCGGTCAGCTCCGTGAAGACCGCCGCCGAGATCCCCGCCATGGCCACGGCCTCCATGAATTTGGCGAAGACCGTCAAAATCTTGACCAGAAGCTCGGGAAAAAACCGCAGCATCAGCGCCGCGACGACTGCCAGCAAGATAAGCGGCGGCAGCTGGCGGAGCAGGAAGTTCCAGCTGTAATGCGCGACCAGTCCTCCGGCCAGCACCCCCGCGGGCATGGCGATCATGCCGAACATCAGCCCCTTGAAGAAGAAGGGCCGGTCCTCCTTGGTCATGAGCTGGGTGACCAGCGGCATGCAGATGACGTTCACCCCCACCACGGAACCCACCAGCATGCCGCCGAATCCCGCCCCCTCTGGGGTGAGACAGAGCTCCCTGGCCAAGGGATAGGCGCCGTTGTCGTTGGCGAGGACCAGACCCGCGAAGATCCCCGGATCGGCCCCCAGCGGGGGAAAAACGGCTCGGGCGCAGGGGGCGATCAGCTGAGCCAGCACGGGAGCCAGCACCAGAAATCCCGCCATGGTGAGGAAGAGGGGCGCGAAGGTCTGCAAGCCTGCGGTGAACCGAGCCCCCAGCCCCAGTTTGTTGCCGCAGAAGCAGTCCACGGCGCCCGCGACGAAGGAGAGCGCGAAGAGGAGAAAGAGCAGACGCTCGGGGGTGAACATGATGATTAAATTTCCGTTCCGCCGTTGCGGGCGATCCATTCGGCCATGTATTTTTCGGAGTCGATGCCGACGCCGAGGACGCAGTTGCTGCAGACGATCACGTCGGAGATCGTATGGTCCGCCAGCCGCTTCGAGAAGACATCGCATTGATGCGCCATCATCTCTTTCGTCAGGGGAGCCTTGGCGCCGTAGTCCCAGAGGTAGCACCCGGCGATGGCCTGCTGCTCCTTCCGGAGCATCTTCCGCAGTTTCAGAAGCCGCTCGTCGAGGATGGCAAGGTCCTTGCCGCTCCAGGTCCACAAGGTTATCCCGTCGAAGTAGTCCTTGTACTCGAGGAGTCCGGGGAGATTGAGGTCGTAGGAAACGAGCCACAGGAAAAGGCCCGCCTCGTGGAGAGAATTCACGATCTCCTTCATCCGCGCATGGGTGATACGGGGACCATCGGCCTTGAAGAAGTCGTCGAAGACGCATCCCTTGACCTTGGGACAGAGCTTCGCCTGACGGATCACTTCGGCCACGTCGTCCCCGCCGCCGTCGTTGCGGGTGGAGCCCGAGTCGCCGATCCCCGACCAGACGATCCGGTCGAAAGCGGCGGCGAGGCGGGCGGTTTCCGCGTCGAAGGGGGGCTCCGGGTTCCCGTGCATGACCACGCGGCAGCAGTTGGGGATCCCGAGGATCTTCGCCCCTTCGATGGGGCCGATTGTGTTGTGTCCGGGAAGGTCGTAGTCGTCGTGACTTCCCGCGTCCTGTCCCCAGATCCAGAGCCGTTCTTTGAGTTTCATGATTTGTTTTCCTTGTTTGATTGTCGTTTTTACTTCAAGAGGGAAGCGATATAGTCCGCGGCGGCGAAGCCCGCCTGCCGGGCCGTTTCCAGCGCCGCCCGGGTCTTGGCCCGTGCGCCGGGATAGTTCGCGATGATCCCGTCGAGGACCGCGGCCGCTTCACTGCTCGGCGTATTGTTCAGTTCCAGTATCCAGCTCTGGAGCCCGATGTCCCGCCACATCTGCCCCTTCAAGGTGTCCTCGGCCTGCCGCAGCAGTATGGCTGGCCGCCCCGCCACTGCGAACATGATGGGGGAGTGCATTTCCATGCTGACGAGGGAGTGGGCGGCGTTGTAGACGCCCTGAGCTTCGTCGGTGATCCAGTACTCCTCCTTGAAGACGCACCGTTTCTTCACTTCCGGAGTGAGCCGGTCGTAGATGTAGTTCCGTCCCATGGGGATCTGATAGGTCATTTCGGGGCAGATGAGGATTTTTAATTCCGTCGCGGCAACGACATGTTCGATGAGCTCCCGGAGTTTGGCCATGTCGCTTTCGATGAACGCCATGGAGACCGCCTCCTTGCGGGGGTTGGGCCAGTAGAAGCGTTTGTCGTCGAAGGATGCGGGCGTCCAGCGGAGCCGGGGGATGACGCAGACGAATTTTTCCGGCTCCAGTCCATTTTTGCGGAGGAAGGGCTCCGCCGCACCGGAGTCTTGCAGTTTCAGGAAAAAGGTGCTGTCAGGGGCGAAGGTGACCTTGGGGCAGGTCACCCCCTGCAAATTGAGAAAGTGGACCGAAATGGTGTCCCGGCAGAAGATGAAGGAAGCCCCGGAAAGCAGGTCCTTCAGCTGAGGTGTCCACACGCTGGCGGCGCTGTTGCCGTAGAAGCCGTAGGGTTTGCCCGTTTCCTTCTTCCAGAGTTCCGCCCCCCTGGCATCGTACCCGGAGCCGGAGCCGTGGACGAAGATGTCGCAGAGTTCGAAGGAGCGTTTCCGGGCCTCCTCGGTATCGGCGATGACCAGTTCGGGGTAATTCCGGAGCAGCATTTCCCGGACGCCCCGGTCGATCTCGCAGGGCCACAGATGGATCTCGCACTCGGGCAGCCGTTCCCGGGCCAGTTCCAGAAAGCCCGGCGTATGGGCGATGTCGCCGATGTTCCGCGTCTGCCAGCTGCCTCTCAGCAAGATCCGTTTCTTCGTGCTCATTTTCCTCTCCTTCCGTTTCCTCGAATCGGTTTTTCCATAATGTACACCGGAAGCGCCGGAAAAGCAAGCCCACGGGGCAAGAACATTCACGGCAGATAATACACCCAGTCGCCGTTGATCGGCTGCCACTCGTCATCCGGGAATTTGCGCCAATGATTTACCGAGCGGAGGACGATGCAGCTGCCGTATCGCTTGTCGGAGGTCCAGCCGATCTCCTCGGCACGGGTCAGGATCTCCATGTAAACGACCTTGAAATTTGCATCGACAAGATACAATGCCGACTTATTGAGCCGTCCATAACGCGGCCTGCTGTCGACGTAAACGACCAGATGAGGCTTGCCTCGCATGACCACTTCCCGGGCGGCAAAGGTATTGACGGAAAAGGAGGCCTCGGGAAAAGGAGGTTCCAGTTTCAGGACGGTTTGTCTGTCCTGTTTCCAGAGCACATCGACAGTCGAGGGCGATTCGTGGTTGTTGAACAGGTAATAGTCCTTTCCCATGAAACGAACTTCGCAATACCACCAGGCGCCGACTTCGCGGCCGAAGAGCTTATACATTTTTTCCTTGACATTCTCTTGATACATGGTGTATTTTTTCATGTGCTCAGGATCGACGCCTGCGGGAAATACGGCAAACTGAGTATAAGACTTGATTCCGCTTTCCTTCAAGGGGACTTTTTTCAGTCCGATGGAGTTGCGCACGATGTGCGGCGGCTTGGCGGGGGTTTCGCAGCCGGCGAGCAGAAGCAGGATCGGCAAGGCAAGAAGAATAATCAGTTTTTGCACGGTTTATCGTCCTTTTTTTCGAAGAGTTTCTTCTTGATTGATCTGAAATCTCCGCAGTTATTTCGAGCTCCGCTTTGCAGGATCCGGCTGAATATCATGCAGGGGCGCATGCTTCGTGTATCCCGGCGTTTGGTCCCATTTTTGCAGAAATCTTTCCAACGCAAGCTGTTCTCCCGTACCTTTCCCCCAGTTCGGATCCTTTTCGATCCATTCCGAAAAATGTCTGACGAGGCTCGAATAGATATCGGGCGTGTTCAAACGGTAACAGGCCAGAAAGAGACCGTCCCGAAAATCCTCTTCGCACAGATCAAGGCATTTCAGACACCATGCTTCCCATTTCAGATCGGTCGCAAAGTAGGATAAATGCAACGCTGTTTCTCTGAAATGATTCACCTGATCGGAAAAAATGAACCCTTCGGCTATCCTTTCGATCAGTTTTCCGTCGTTCGCAAGCAGTTTGCCGAGTTCGCAGCAGACCTGCCACGAAAAAAATTCATAATACGAGACCGAGCAGAAAGCCTCCAGCAGGTGTCTGATCTCCTCCGTCGAACACCCGTCGAAAAGGCATCGGTCGGCGTAGAAATCGAGTTCATCGTAGAAATAGACGATCGGGGCCTTTCCGCCGCCGGACGACCCCGTATCGATCTCGCTGTCGATCCCGTTCCTTTCGAGTTGACGCAAGATGATGTCGTTCAGTTCATCCATGCGAGGCATACTTTTATTCCCTATTTCATAACTCCGTACGCCAGCTCCAAAAGCCGGGGCAGTTCTCCCAGCAGATAAAGCGGGATATTCAGCAGTCCGTCGTCCAGCCGGAGATTTTTCATGGATGCACGGATCGAGATTTGCGGCGTATATCGGCTGCGATAGTATTTTAAGGATTTTGCCTTGAGACTCAATCCGGATTTGACTTCCACCGGGATGATCCGGCTGCCGTGCTGAATGAGGAAGTCGACTTCCGCCTTTCCGCCGCCGTTGAACCAGTAGCAAACCGGGTCCATGCCAAGGGCGTGGAATTGTTCGAGCGCGAGATTTTCCGCGAGCCGCCCCTTGAAATCGGAGAAAATATCCGGACTGTTGACCGTGACTGCCGGAGAAATTTTCGCCAGCTTCCGCAATACCCCGACATCGGACGGGTAAAGTTTGAATATTTTCCGCTCCATCACCGCGGTAAGGGGATATTCCGGAGCCTCCACGGCATTCACCATCTGAACCATCGAGGCGTCGATGAGCCATTGAAGCGCATCCTCCAGATCTTTCGCTCTTGCTCCCTGTCGGACTTCGCCGAAGAAGAAGCGGCGGTTCTCCCTGGCGAACTGCGCGGGGATGGAACGCCATATCTGATTGAGTTTCGGAATGTCCCCGGCGGGATTGTGTTTGGAAAAATCCGCTTCATAAGCCTGCAGGATGGAGTCGAGCTCCTCTTCCACGATCTGCCAGTCGCGCGTTTCCAGAAAAGCGTTGACGGCGGCGGGCATTCCGCCCACGGTCAGGTATTCGGAAAGGCGGAGGCTCAACTTGGCGCAGAACGCCTCGGCGAGCGGTTCCAGCGGGATCGTTTTGATGTATTCATGCAAGGCAGGATCGACGGCCCGGAGATACTCGTCGAAAGAACACGGCATCAGTTCCCGGATGTCGACTTTTCCGACGGGAAATCCGGTCTTGTTTTTCGCGGCAAGAGCAATACCGATGAGGGAACCCGCCGCCGCCACCATGAATTCGGGGGCATCTTCACAGAAATACTTCAGGGAGTTCAGCGCATTCGGGCAGGTCTGGATTTCATCAAAGATAATCAGCGTGTCGCGGGGCGTGATCTTCTGCCCGGAATAGGCGCTCAGTTGAGCTATAATTTTCCGGGGATCGTATGCTCCGGCAAAAAAAGACGCCAGCTCCGAGTCCTTGTCGAAGTTGAAGTCGACCACATTGGCAAAGTGCTTTTTGCCGAAATGCTTGAGGATCCATGTCTTTCCGCACTGCCTGACACCTTTGAGCAAAAGGGGCTTGCGAAGTCGAGACTCTTTCCATTTCAAAAGGTCTCCGACGATATTTCTTTCGATTTGCATAGGTTTGTCACCTCTCCTGACACGGCCTAATATAGCATATCAATCCAAAAAAGCAAGTAAAAATAGCAAAAATCGATCGATATTTGCGATTATTTATTGCAAAAATCGATCGAGAAGCCGCTTCCGGAAGACCGGAACGATCCACTGCGGCAAAAGGTTTATTCCTTACCTTTCCCGCTGCTTGATGAGCCAGCAGGCGATGGCGTCGCCGAACTGGCGGCCGCCCTCGACGGAGGGATGAAGGGCGTTCCGGTCGCGCCTGACCTTCTTTTCCGAGCGGGCGTGGGCTTTGACGGAGCCCGTGATGAAGCTGTTTTCCGGGTCGATGCTCTGGTGCAGGGGCAGGATGACGATCCGCGGGTCCTTCAGGCCCTTGATCAGCGCGTCGAGCTCCCGGTTGTAGCGCTGGGCGTTCCGGCGGAACTGGTATTTTGACTGGGCGCAGCCGTAGTTGGCGCCGAAGCCGTCCTGCCCGCAGCCGCA